>JBOHFT010000041.1:0-28148 GCA_050699815.1 Pseudonocardiaceae bacterium
ACCTATAGGTCGCATCGCCACTCACGGGTCTTATGCTGCGGCAATGGACGTGGTCCGCGAGTACCTGCTGCTTGGCCTGCGGTTCGGCCGTCTGGTGGAGGGCTTCGTCGATGCCTACACCGGCGATCCGGCGTTGCGCCGCCAGGTCGACAACGAGCCGCGGCCGGATCCGGCGATGCTGGCCCGCCGGGCGGCCCAGCTGCGGGCCGAACTCCCCGCGGCGGGTCTGCCCGTGCCGCGGGCCCGTTTCCTGGCTGCCCACCTCGCCGCCCTGGAGTGCAGCGGGCGGGTGCTGGCCGGCCAGCGGGTCGGGTTCGTGGCCGAGGTGCAGGCGTACTTCGATGTCCGCATCGAGCCTGGTGACCCGGACGTCTACCAGCAGGCTCAGGTCGAGATCGGTCGGCTGCTGCCGGGCGCGGATCCCCTGGCGCAGCGGCTGGCCGCGCACCGGACCCGGGATGAGATTCCGCCGGAGCGGCTGGAACCCGCCGTCGAGGCGCTGTCCAGCGCGCTGCGGGACCGGGTCCGCGGCAGCGTCGGGCTGCCCCCTGAAGAGACCGTGCAGTACGAGGTCGTCACCGACAAACCGTGGAGCGGGTTCAACTACTACCTCGGTGACTTCCGCTCCCGGGTGGCGATCAACGCGGATCTCGGGCACCGGATGGCCAACCTGGCGCACCTGGTTGCGCACGAGTCCTACCCCGGGCACCACACCGAGCACTGCCGCAAGGAGGCCGGTCTGGTGCGAACCCAGCGCCACGCTGAGCAGACGATCTTCCTGGTGAACACCCCGCAATGCCTGATGGCGGAGGGGATAGCCGACCTCGGGCTGCACGCCGCAGTCGGTCCCGGATGGGGGCCGTGGACCGCGGAAATCCTCGGGGACCTGGGCCTGCGGATGGACGGTGAGCTCGCCGAGCGTCTCGACACGGCCGCGGCGGGCCTGCTGGGAGTCCGCCAGGACGCCGCGCTCATGTTGCACGATCAGGGCGCCGACCCGGCGGACGTGCTGGCCTACCTGCAGCGGTGGCTGGTCATCACCGAACCGCGGGCCAGGCAGGTGCTGCGGTTTCTGTCCGACCCGCTGTGGCGCGCCTACACCACCACCTACGTGGAGGGATACCGGCTGCTGCGCAGCTGGCTCGACGCCCGCCCGCCAGCGCAGCCGCTGGACCGGCGCTACCTGCGGCTGCTCGATGAGCCGCTGATCCCGTCGGTGGTGCGTGCCGAACTGGCCGGGTGACGGAGCCGGCGCGGTCGATTCACCTGCCTGGATGCCTGCGCATGACGCCCACCCACGGGTAGCGTGCGGAAGTGGTGGGACGTGCCTGAGGCGTCACGCCACGGGAGGCCCTGGTCGTGACTGCTGTCGGTGGGGCGGACAAACCGCCCACGGCGAGCACGGGAGGGTCGGCACCCGGCTCTCGTGGTCGGTTCCGCTGACCAGCTTGGGTCCCCACCCAGCTGGGTCAGGAGCGGGAGCGATCAACCAGAGGCCGGCCGGCCCACCGAGTAGCAGGCGTGGGTGCCGCGCTCGCCAGGGAGTTGCCGTGGATCCGTCTCGCTCGCCCCGCTCCACCGCCCCGGATATCCGCACCTACGTGCTGGACACCTCAGTCCTGCTGTCCGATCCATGGGCGTTGCACCGGTTCGACGAGCACGAGGTGGTGCTTCCCCTCGTGGTCATCGGGGAACTGGAGGGCAAGCGGCACCATTCAGAACTTGGCTGGTTCGCCCGGGAAGCGCTACGCCTGCTGGACGATCTGCGGGTGACTCACGGCCGGCTGGACCTCCCGGTGCCGATCGGGGAGCTCGGTGGCACCCTGCGCGTCGAGCTGAACCACTCCGACCCGGCAGTGCTGCCCACCGGGTTCCGCACCGGGAGCAATGACTCCCGGATCCTGGCCTGCGCGCTGAACCTGGCTGCCGACGGCCGCGACGTCACACTGGTCACCAAGGACATGCCGCTGCGGGTGACGGCAGGCGCGGTCGGGCTGCCCGCCGACGAGTACCGCGCTCAGGACGTGGTGCCCTCGGGGTGGACCGGGATGAGCGATGTCGAGGTCGGGCCTTCGGTGCTGGAGGAGCTCTACAAGCTGGGGATCGCCGATCTCACCGAGCACCCAGACGTCGCTGGCCTGCCATGCCACACTGGCCTGCGGCTATTCTCCGGGACGGCGACCGCGCTGGGCCGGATCACCGCGGACAAGCGCGCCCGGCTGGTCCGGGGGGACCGCGAGGCGTTCGGGTTGCGTGGCCGCTCAGCTGAGCAGCGGATCGCGCTGGACCTGCTGCTCGACCCCGGCGTGGGCATCGTGTCACTCGGCGGCCGGGCCGGGACCGGCAAGTCGGCGCTCGCGCTGTGCGCCGGCCTGGAGGCCGTGATGGAGCGCGGCGCGCACCGTCGGGTCATCGTCTTCCGCCCGCTCTACGCGGTGGGTGGCCAGGAGCTGGGCTACCTGCCGGGCAACGAGAACGAGAAGATGCAGCCCTGGGCGCAGGCGGTGTTCGACACCCTCGGTGCGGTCGCCTCACCGGACGTCATCGAGGAGGTGATTGACCGCGGCATGCTCGAGGTGATGCCGCTGACCCACATCCGCGGCCGGTCCCTGCACGACAGCTTCGTGATCGTCGACGAGGCGCAGTCCCTGGAGCGCAATGTGCTGCTCACGGTGCTGTCCCGGCTGGGCACGGGGTCCCGGGTGGTGCTCACCCACGACGTCGCGCAGCGCGACAACCTGCGGGTAGGCCGACATGACGGGGTGGCCGCAGTGATCGAGAAGCTCAAGGGGCACCCGCTGTTCGCCCACGTCACCCTCACCCGATCGGAGCGCTCACCGATCGCCGCGCTGGTGACCGAGATGCTGGAGGGTTACGCGCACTGACTGGCGTTGGCCGCTCTTCAAGGGCTACCAACCCGCATGCGGGGTGCCTTGAACAGCGGCCAACCTCAGGCTTCTGCCAGGTCCGCACGGCGCCCCGCGCCACAAGGGGTCCCCGAACCCATCGAGGGCATCGAGCACCTGCTGGAAGCAGCCCACCGCCTTCTCGTAGCACCGCTGCAGCCGCTGCTCCGTGCCGAGCCTGCGCTGCGCCGAGGCCTCGCTGCGGCGGTCAGCCAAGTCGCGCAGGTACGTCAGGGCGTTTTCCAGGCGGAGCAAGGATTCATCGAAGTGGCCAGATTTATTGACGGTGCCAATACGCCCGGTGGAGCCAATGCGCCCGGTGGAGCCGAGGTACCCGGTGGCGACGGTGGGACTGTGGCGCTGGCCGGCCGCCCCGCATGCCGTGAGGGTCTGCTCGAAGCCTTGCAGCGCCTCATCAAGGCGGTACTGGAGCCGGGGCAGCTCGCTCAGACCGGCAAGCGCCATACCTTCCCGCCCGCCGCTGATCGTGCACCGGGCGCCGGCCAGCATGAGCCCGCAGACGTGCCGCCAGTCGTCGTAGTACCCACGAACGAGGAAGAACCTGGCCAGCCGCACCCCCAGCGCCCAGCCGAGCTGATCCGATGTGACCGAGTAAGCCTGCTCGACGACACCGACCAGCGCCGCCCATTCGGCCTTGAACCAGCCGGAAGGGTCGGCGATCACCGAGCTGACGACCGACTCGTCTGGCCGCCAGCAGGTCCCCGGTTCGAAGGTCACGGCGAAGGCAGAACTGGCCATGCCCCGCCCCGCCTCCTCGGCCAGGGCCAGCCAACCCCCGAACGCCCGGTCCAGAGCTGCGAGTCGGTCAGCTCTGGATTCTTCAGCGACGACCACTTCCCGGGCGTAGGCGCGCAGCAGGTCATGGAAGCGGTAACGCAGCTGTCCCGAGGCATCGCGCCCGGCCACGTCGAGCAGCTGCATGTCGACGAGGGTGTCCACCAGTTCCTCGGCCCTGGCTTGCGGGATGTCGAGCAGGGCCGCGGTGGTCCAGGAGGCGAAATCGCGGGTCTCGAGCAGCCCGAGGCGCCGGAAGGCGCGCTGGGCGTCGGCGTCCAGACTGTCGTAGCTCAGCGCGAGGCTGGCCCGCACTTCCAGATCTCCGAACCGCAGTGTGTCCAGGCGGTGGTGTTCGTCGGCCAGGTCGGCTTCGAGACGGTCCAGCCGCCAGTGCGGCCGGGCGCCCAGCCGGGCTCCGGCGACCCGGACGGCCAATGGCAGGTAGCCGCATAGCCGCACGATCTCCTGGGCCGCGGCCGGTTCGGCCGTCACCCGCAGCGGCCCGGCAACCCGGGCCAGCAGCTCGACGGCCTGGTCGGGTTCGAGGATGTCCAGATCGATCGGCCGGGTGCCGTTCAAGCCGGCCAGCCGCGCCCGGCTGGTGACCAGGACCGCGCAGCCAGGGGTCCCCGGCAACAGCGGACGTAGCTGAGCCTCACCTGCCGCATTGTCCAGCAGGATGAGCAGCCGCCGATCGGCCAGCCGGCTGCGATACAAGGCGGCGCGCTCCTCGACGTCGTCGGGTATCGCCGTGCGGTCCACCCCGAGTGAACGCAGAAACCGGGCCAGCACGTCCGCGGGTGCTAGCGGGTGAGCCTCAGTGCCACGGAGGTTCACGAACAGCTGCCCGTCCGGGTAGTGCGCCCGCAGCCCGTGCGCGGCGCGCACGGCCAGCGTCGTCTTCCCCGCCCCGGCCTTGCCGGTGATCGCGATGACCGCCGCCGGCGACCGATCCGCCGCGGCGGCCAGGTGCGCGACCCTGGCGAGCTGGGCCTTCCGGCCGGTGAAGTCGGTGATATCGGCGGGCAGCTGCGCCGGGGTGATCGCGGGTGTCCTCGGGGCCTCCAGTACCGGGTCACCGGTCAGGATTGCGTGCTCCAGCCGTTGCAGCTCATGACCCGGCTCCAGCCCGAGCTGCTCGACCAGGGCGCCCCGGGTGCGGTGATAGACCTCCAGCGCCTCGGCTTGCCGGCCTGCCTGGTATAGGGCGGTCATCAGCAATCCCTGCAGCTGCTCCCGCATCGGGTGGCGGGCGGCGAGCTCGACGAGTTCGGGGATGATCGCATTGGCGTGGCCGCAGGCCAGCTCGGCGGCGTACAGCTGGGCAAGGCCGGCCAGCCGGCGCTCGGTCAGCCGGTCGGCTTCGGCGCGCAGTAGTGGCAGGTCGGTGACATCGCTGAAGGGTTCCCCGCGCCATAGCCCCAGCGCCGTGCGCAGCAGCGCGACAGCGCGGGCCGGCTCGCCGGCGTCGGTTCCCCCGGCGAGTGCGGACTCGAATCGCTCGGCGTCAAGCTCGCCGGGGTGCACCTGCAGCGTGTAGCCGCCGTGTTCGAAGCGGATCCGGGCCGGCTCGCCTAGGGTGTGGCGCAACCGATGCACATGCAGCTGGAGCTTCTTGGCTGCGCGCGGGTCTCGCTGGCCGACCCAGAGCGCGTCCACCAGGATGTCCACCGGCACCGGTGTGTTCGCCCGCGTGAGCAGCACCCCGAGCAGGGTGCGATGCATCGGCGCGGACAACCGGGCCGGTTGCCCTCCGTGTCGCACCCGCAGCGGGCCGAGAACCTCGAAGTCCATTTCCCCACCCCCAAAGCCGGACCTGGCACCGAGTGTAGTCACATGATGCCGGTTGGTAACCGGATGTTCGCTCGATCGGTGCGTCGGCCCTGCGCAGTGCTCGCACCGTTGGCTTCCGGTCACGCGGCGCGCGCGGCGGGTGACCGGAAGCAAGCGACAGGAAAGCGGGAGGAAAGCGGCGGAACCTAGCGTAGTCGCTACGACGCAAGGTCTTGATCCCAGGAGACGGTCGAGCGGGGGACCTGGGATTACCACGATACGAGAAGATGGGGGCATTTTGATGTCTTGGACCTCCGCCCGCGTGGCCGGTTCGGTGTTGGCGGCAGCCATGGCCACGCTCGCCATGGCTGCACCGGCCACCGCAGACACGCCCGCACCGCATCCCACCTCAGACACGCCCGCACCGCATCCCACCTCAGACACGCCCGCACCGCATCATCCCGAAAATTACAAACACCCTGGGGTGGGAGCTTCTAACACCATTGCTTGCGGAATTAGCTATCCGGACAAAGACCATCACGGATGGACAAACTTCCCGGGCAATACTGTTACCTTGCGCAGCGGTCCCAGTAACGGCTGCATCCAAACGGGTCAGGGACTGCACGACCAGCGCGCCGATTACCTCTGCTATCTCCCCGGAGACGGTGGCACGTGGACTTACGTGCGCAACACGTCAACCGGAGACCAGGGCTGGGTTCGGGACGACATGCTGCCCCACTATGGCAGCGACGTGGTGTGTGAAGACAACCCGCCACCGGCGACTGTCAGGACATGACGCGCTGGGGACGAGGGACCCTTCCGCATTCCGGGGGCAGGCTGCAGTTATTCAGGATCACATTACTGCGGTCTGTCCCCGGAACGCGGTGACGGCGGCAGCTTGGTTAGCGCGGGCGGGTCATGCTCAGGACGTCAAGGGCTTCGTCTAGCTGGTTGATGGTGAGCGTGCCATCTTTGACGTGGCCGCGTTCCAGCACCACGTCGCGGATGGTGCGCCGCTCAAGCAGGGCCTGCTTGGCGATCGAGGCGGCCTCCTCGTAGCCGAGGTAGCGGTTGAGCGGGGTCACGATCGCGGGGGAGGACTCGGCGTACTCGCGGCAGCGCGCCACGTCGGCCTCGGCCCCCTCGACGACTTTGTCGGCGAGCAGCCGGGCTGCCGCGGCGAGCAGCCGGGCCGACTCCAGCAGGTTGCGCGCCATCACCGGCATCATCACGTTGAGTTCCAGGGTGCCCTGAGAGCCGGCGAACGCCACGCACGCGTCATTGCCGATCACCTGGGCGGCGACCATCATGGTCGCCTCGCAGATCACCGGGTTGACCTTGCCCGGCATGATCGACGAGCCGGGCTGCAGATCAGGCAGCCGCAGCTCGGCCAGGCCGGTACGGGGACCGGAACCCAGCCACCGGATGTCGTTTGCGATTTTGAAGAGCGAGACGGCGACGGTGCGCAGCGCGCCGGAGCACTCCACCAGACTGTCCCGGGCGCCCTGGGCCTCAATGTGGTCACCGGCCTCGGCGAGCACCTCCAGGCCAGTGACCCGGCGCAGCTGCTCGACGACGGCAGCACCGAAGCCCGCCGGGGTGTTCAGCCCGGTGCCCACCGCGGTGCCCCCGATGGGCAGCTCGGCCAGCCGGGGCAGGCAGCCTGCCATCCGTTCGACGCCATGCCTGACCTGCGATGCCCAGCCACCGGCCTCCTGGCCCAGCGTGATCGGCACCGCGTCCATCAGGTGGGTGCGGCCCGCTTTGACCACGTCAGCCCAGTCCTGCGACTTCCGGCTCAGGGCCGAGGCCAGGTGCACCAGCGCGGGCATCACGTCACGCACGACAGCCTCAGCGGCGGCGAGGTGGATCGAGGTCGGGAACACGTCGTTGGATGACTGCGACGCGTTGACGTGATCGTTGGGATGCACCTCGGAGCCGCGGGCCCGGCTTGCCAGCGTGGCGATCACCTCGTTGGCGTTCATGTTCGAGCTGGTGCCCGAGCCGGTCTGGAACACGTCGACCGGGAAGTGCGCGTCGTGCGCTCCGGCCGCGACCTCGTCGGCAGCCGAGGCGATGGCCTCGGCGAGCTCCGGGTCGAGCACGCCGAGCGTGCCGTTCACCCGCGCGCAGGCGGCCTTGACCAGCCCGAGTGCCCGGATCTGAGCACGTTCCAGGCCACGCCCGGAGATCGGGAAGTTGTCCACAGCGCGCTGGGTCTGGGCGCGGTACAGGGCGTCGGCGGGCACCGCGACCTCGCCCATGGTGTCCCGCTCGATCCGGTACGGGGTGCTCATGCGCGGGGGAGCTGGTCGAAGTCCACCGAGGCATACTGGCGCAGCTTGGTCAGCCGGTGGTAGCTGTCGATCATCCGTACGGTGCCGGATTTGGAGCGCATCACGATGGACTGCGTACGGCATCCACCTGCGCTGTAGGTCACCCCGCGCAGCAGCTCCCCGTCGGTGATCCCGGTCGCGCAGAAGAACACGTTGTCCCCGCGGACCAGGTCGTCGGTGGTGAGGATCCGGTCGAGGTCATGCCCGGCGTCGCGCGCCGCCCGGCGCTCGGCGTCGTCCCGGGGCCACAGCCGGCCCAGGATCGCGCCCCCCATGCAGCGCAGCGCAGCCGCGCTGATGATCCCCTCCGGGGTCCCGCCGATGCCCATCAGCAGGTCCACGCCGGTGTCCGGGCGGGCCGCGGCGATCGCGCCGGCGACGTCGCCGTCGGTGATGAACGTGATCCGGGCGCCGGCCTCGCGGACCTGGCGCACCAGGTCATCGTGCCGCGGCCGGTCCAGGATGCAGACGGTGATGTCGGAGATATCCATCTGCTTGGCCTGGGCGACCCGCCTGATGTTCTCCGCCACCGTTGCGGACAGGTCGATCACCTCGGCCGCCTCCGGCCCGGTGGCGATCTTCTCCATGTAGAACACGGCGGAGGGATCGTACATCGTGCGCCGCTCGGACACCGCGAGCACCGCCAGCGCGTTGGGCATGCCCTTGCTCATCAGGGTGGTGCCATCGATCGGATCGACCGCGACATCGCATTCCGGACCCTGCCCGTTGCCGACCTCCTCGCCGTTGAACAGCATCGGCGCTTCGTCTTTCTCCCCCTCACCGATCACCACCACGCCGCGCATCGACACCGAGCCGACCAGCTTGCGCATCGCGTCGACGGCCGCCTGGTCACCGCCGTTCTTGTCACCGCGGCCCACCCAGCGGCCGGCGGCCATCGCCGCGGCCTCGGTGACCCGCACCAGTTCCATGGCGAGGTTGCGGTCCGGCTCCTCCCGCTTCGGGTTCTGACGTGGGGTCGTGAATGTGCTCATGTGTCCTCCCGGATGGACTGTGCAACGCTGCGATCCTCCCAGAGTGCGGCGCCGTCCAGCTGAAAAGGACGCCATCTGTGACACATCCCCGCAGCATGTGGTGGCCTCCGTACTCACGTTGTGCGCGCCTGCGCAAGTACCGTGGGCGGTGAGGTGATGTCCGGTGGCCAAGACTGTGTCGGCGGGCCGGGAGCCGGCCGTGATCGGGCGCCGGGCCCGGGTGATCCGCCGTCTTCGTGGGCTGTCCCTGGACGGGGGTGGCCGGGCTCGCGGGGATGAGTGCGGATCATCTGTCGATGCTGGAGAGTGGTGAGCGCCGGTTCGAGCGGCGTGGGCAGATCGAGGACCTCGGGAACGCGGTCGGGTGCTCGGTGACCGATCTGACCGGGCAGCCCTATCTGCCGGTCGACCGGGCGACCGCGGACGCGCTGGCGGTTGTGCCCGGCATTCGCGAGGCCCTCTGCGACACCACGCTGGACGATCCGCGCGACCTGCCGGCCCGCCCGGTGGCCGAGCTGGCCCGGTGGGCGCAGCAGGCCCATGAGCACCTCGATCAGGACCGTTACGCCAATGCCGGGCGGGATCTCGGGACGCTGCTCACCGAGCTGCACGTGCATGCCGCCGCCCGCAGTGCCGACACCCGCGACCCGGCGCTGGCCGCGCTGGTGACGGCGTGCCACGTCGCCGCCGCCATCGCGGGGATGATCGGGTACCACGACCTGGCGCTGTCCACCGGTCGCCGTGAGCTTGACGCTGCGACCCGCCTGGGTGATCCAGTCGCCGTCGGGCTGGCCCGCTTCGGGTGGGCCTGGAAGTGGGGTCAACGTCCGCGCTGTGGACGCTGTCGGTCGGCGCCGACCTCGGTGAGGGCCCACGGGCCTACGAGCAGGCCCACCCCGACCGGGTCGACGTCGCGGGCCTGCACAGCCGCAGCCGCACCGGCTGCTACCACTTCGACCTGGCCCGGGCGCTGGCCCAGGACGGCGGAGCCCGCGACGACGAGGCGACCCGGCACCTGGATCTCGCCGATCAGGCCGCCCCGGTGCGGATGCGCAACCACCCGATTGCCCGGGAGCTGACTGCGGAGCTGATCCAGCGGGCCCACCGGCAGCTGCGGGAGGTGGACAGCCTGCTGGATCGCTTCGGCCTCACCGGGCAGCGTTCACCACGAGTGAACAACTAGATGATCTATTTCGGGTCTGCTCTGCCTACGCCGATATCCGGAGGTGATGGCCGGTGGCCAAGAGCGTGCCGGTGGATGCGGAGTCGATCGAGATCGGGCGCCGCGCCCGCATGATCCGTAAGTGTCGCGGGTTAAGCCTGGACGTGGTGGCCGGGCTGACCGGGATCACCGCGCCCTACCTGTCGATGCTCGAACGCGGGCAGCGTGGGTTCAACCGGCGTGGGCTGATCGAGGACCTGGCGGGGGCACTGGGGTGCTCGGTGACCGACTTGACCGGGCAGCCCTACCTCCCGGTCGACCGGGACACCGCCGACGCATTAGCGGCCGTGCCGGGTATCCAGGTGGCTTTCGCCCGGACCGCGAGAAGCTCGTCGTCTTGCGCCCGCCGCGCCCGCCAGAACGCCTCAGCGCGCGAACTCTGCCGCCGGGAACACGTGCGGATCGGCCATCGCGCCGCCAGGATCGCGTCAAGATCGAGTTCGGTGCCGTTGCCTTCGATCGTCATCGCGGCAGGCTACTGGCCGCCTCCTGGCGCTAGCTCAAGATACCCAACCTGATGGAGGCCGGGGCCTGGGCTGCGGTTAGCGTGGTCGGCCATGCGGCTGCGTTCGTGTTTCGAGGGGTTGGCCAGTGGCCTTCAGGTGCACCTGGTCGAGGGCAGCGAGACCCGCGAGTTGTTCGAGTACCACCGGGGCCGGATCGTGGCGCTCTTCGCCAGCCAGCCGGATCTGCCGCTACACCAAGACACCGTGGCTGGGTTCGTGAACGGTTTCCTGGTCACCGCCACGTAACTTCGTGGCCGACGACAGCGTCGAGCAGGAGTCGATGTTTCCGGTGCTGGGCGGTGCGTTGCTGCTGGGTCAGGACCTGCCCATCGACGCCGACCCCGTGGACGTCACGGCCGGGCGCGGCTTCTTCGAGCGGGCCGCCCAGGCACTGGGCGACACCGACGCCGACCCCGCGGACGAGATCTACGAGCTGGTGGAGCGGGCGTTCGACTTGGCCCCCGATGTGCCGATGACCTGCGCCTCGCTGGGCGGATTCTGCCTCGGGGTGCTGTCCGCCACCCCTTATCTGACTGGGTCCGATGCCGGCCCAGTGGCGATGCTCACTGCCGCCTGGGAACTCGCCTGCGACCTGGCTCCCTGAACCCGGCACCTGCGGGAGACGAGGACGATCATCACGCTGCCGGGGGTGGTTCGGCATCGCGGTGCTCGCGAGCGGTGATCACGGACTCGATCTGCTCCCGGGCGCCGGCGAGGTGCCGCTCGCAGGCCGCGGCGAGCTGCTCGCCACGTTCCCACAGCGCCACCGAGTCCTCCAGGGCCAGCCCGCCGGCCTCCAGCGTGCGCACCACCTGGGCCAGTTCGTCCCGGGCGGCCTCGTAGCCCAGCATGGCTGGATCGTCCGTGCTGCTCACCCCGTGATTATCGGTCACTGGTCACCACCGCGCGCAGCGCCCCGTCGAATAGCCGCACCCGCAGCTGGGTGCCCTCCGGGGTGTCGGCCACCGACCGGAGCACCACTGTCGGGGCGCCGTTGACCCGCTGGACCACTGCATATCCCCGGGCCAGGGTGGCCGCCGGTCCCAGGGTCGTCAGGCGCGCCGAGGTGTGCGCGAGCCCCTCCTGCGCCGCTCGCAGCCCACCGAGCAGGGCCCGGTCGGCGCGGGCGCGCAGGTCGGTCACGACCAGGGCGCGCTCGTCCAGCGGGCGCATCGGGGCGGCCAGCACCGGGCGGCTGCGCAGCGCGTCGAGCAGCCGCCGCTCGCGGTCCACCCAGCCGTGCAGGGCGCGCCGGCTGCGGTCGCGCAGCTGCTGCAGCGCAGCGATCTCCTCCGCGACGTCGGGCACCACGCACTTGCCGGCGTCGGTCGGGGTGGAGCAGCGTTTGTCCGCAACGTGGTCCACCAGCGGGGTGTCCGGCTCGTGGCCGATCGCCGAGACCACCGGGGTGCGGCACCGTGATACTGCCCGGCACAGCGCCTCGTCGGAGAACGGCAGCAGGTCCTCCACGCTGCCGCCGCCCCGGGCCAGCACGATGACGTCCACCGTGGGGTCGGCGTCCAGCACGGTGAGCGCGTCGATGATCTGGCCGACCGCGAGCGGGCCCTGCACCGCCACGTTCTGCACCCGGAAGCGCGCCGCGGGCCAGCGGGCTGCCGCGTTGCTGAGCACGTCGCGCTCGGCGGCGCTGGCCCGGCCGGTGATCAGCCCGACGCAGCCGGGCAGCAACGGCAGCCGGCGCTTGCGGCGGGGATCGAACAGGCCCTCGGCATCGAGCAGCCGCCGGAGCCGCTCGATCCGGGCCAGCAGCTCGCCGATGCCGACCGCGCGGATCTCATCGACCCGCAGGCTCAGCGTGCCGCGGGACAGGTGCAGCGACGGCTTGCCGTGTACGACGACCCGGCTGCCCTCGGCCAGCGGCGGCTGCCGGTCACGCACCAGCGCGATCGGGCAGGTCAGGGTCAGGGACACGTCGGCCACCGGATCGCGCAGCGTGAGGAAGGCCGTCGCAGTGCCCGCCCTGGCGGACAGCTGGGTGATCTGCCCCTCGACCCAGACCGCACCCAGCCGGTCGATCCACGCCGAGATCTTGCGGGCCACGGTGCGGACCGGCCAGGGTGCCTCCGGCGTGGTGGCGGGGTCAGCCACTGCGTTGATGGTCAATTGTTGACCTTTACGGGGCGTCGGCACGGACCGTGGAGATCCGGTTGGATAGCAGGGTGACGAATGCGGCGCGGTCCTGGTGGGCGTGTTCGTACTCCAGCAGCTCCGCGAGCTGGGGCAGCGACAGTTCCCGCAGCTTGTCGCGCAGCTGGGCCAGCGACAGCTCGTCATAGTCGGGTAGCACGGGCGGCGTGGTGACCTCGGACGCAACGATGCGGGTGTCCTCGGTTGTGGCGTCGGGGGTTTTGGCGTCGGGCACGCCAGGCTCGTTGTCCTCGTCGAACCGGGCCCACGGCGGGGTGTCCGCTATCGGGCGCAACAGCGCGCACACCTGGTCGCCCTTGATGGCCAGCTCGGTGACCCGCTGCTGCACCCGCATCGCCGTCTGCACGGCGCGGCTGGCCGCCGTGACCGGTAGTTCGCTGAGCTGCTCGGGAAGTTTGCGGGCCTGTTCCACGGCGGTGACCAGCAGTCCCACGGCGACCCGGACAGGCAAGGGCAAGGGGCTCATGGCCGTCAAGCCTGCCGCAGCGACCGCGCCCGTGCCTACTCGGGCTTGCGTGAGACCTGCTTGCCGGGTCGAACCATCTGCGCCGGGCAGCATCATCGCCGCCCGCGGCGACGCCACCCGTAGGGTAAGCGCATGACCAAGCGTGTGCTGCTCGCCAAGCCCCGCGGCTACTGCGCCGGGGTCGACCGCGCCGTGGCCACCGTCGAGAAGGCCCTTGAGCTGCATGGGCCGCCGGTGTACGTGCGCAAGCAGATCGTGCATAACCGGTATGTCGTGGAGACCCTGCAGGACCGCGGGGCGATCTTCGTCGAGGAGGCCGACGAGGTGCCCGAGGGAGCCGTCGTGGTCTTCTCCGCGCATGGCGTGTCCCCTGCGGTGCACGAGCAGGCCGCCGCCCGCGGCCTGCGCACCGTCGACGCGACCTGCCCCCTGGTGACCAAGGTGCACCAGGAGGCCAGGCGGTTCGCCCGGGACGGCTACGACATCCTGCTGATCGGTCACGAGGGTCACGAGGAGGTCGAGGGCACCGCCGGCGAGGCGCCCTTGCAGGTCCAGCTCGTCGACGGGCCGGGCGCGGTGGATTCGGTGACGGTGCGCGACCCGTCCCGGGTGGTGTGGCTGTCGCAGACCACGCTGTCGGTGGATGAGACCATGCAGACCGTGGCTGCGCTCAGGCAGCGGTTCCCGGAGCTGGCCGACCCGCCCAGTGACGACATCTGCTACGCCACGCAGAACCGGCAGGTGGCGGTGAAGGCGATGGCGGCCGACTGTGATCTGCTCCTGGTCGTCGGGTCGCGGAATTCGTCCAACTCGGTGCGGCTGGTCGAGGTCGCGCTGGCCGCCGGTGCCCGGGCGGCGCATCTGGTGGACTATTCGCGGGAGATCGACCCGGCGTGGCTGGCGGGCGTGCGCACCATCGGCGTCACCAGTGGCGCTTCGGTGCCCGAGGTGCTGGTCCGTGGGGTGCTGGACTTCCTGGCCGAGCGGGGCTACAGCGACGTGCAGGAGGTCACCACCGCGCACGAGAAGCTGGTGTTCTCCCTACCCCGCGAGCTCACCCGCGATCTCGCTGGGTGATCAGGCGGAATATCCCGATGGCGAGGGTGAGCCCGGTGGTGATCGCCATGGTGGGGAAGCCGTTGATCAGCGGAGTGCCGACCGTTAGCGCGGCGGCGATCGTCCCTCCGGTGGGCAGGGAGCCGGCCGCCAGGACAACACCGGGCACCGCCACCGCCAGGATCAGCGGGGGCTGCACCATCGGAGCGAACAGCTCCTTTCGTTGCACCATCGCCACGGCCAGCAGGCAGCCGAGGAAATAGCAGGCATGGAACACGATGCCCAGCCGGTTGAGCCGTTCGAGATCAACGAACACGCCGAGTGCGGTGAGCCACAACGCGCACCCGACCGCCGCCCACCAGCGCACCCCGAGGCGGTCGGACAGCAGTGAACACTCGTCCCACGACCCGCGCCGGGCCCGGGTGGTCGTCACCCGTTTACCGTAGACCGCTCCTGATCCTCACCCCGCGCCTGGTTCAGCGTCTCGGTGACCCAGCGCCAGTCCTCTCCGGGTTCCTCCGAACTGGGCGGGTCCACATCCTGCCTCCGATGTCCCGGATCCAGTGCGATGAGCGAGTCCGCCGCGGACGCGACGAGCTCCACCGACTGCACGGTGCGCGGGCTGCGCTCCACCTGATCGGGCGGGTTGAGCTGTTCGGACACCACCTCGAGCTCGACGAACCGCCGCGCGGTCACCAGTACCCGCGACTCCAGCGATCGCACGGTGCTGTTGTAGGCGTCGACGGCCCCACCGATCGCCTTGCCGAGCTTCGCGACGTGGCTACCCATCGTGGCCAGCCGGGAGTGCAGCTCCCGGCCCAGCTCGTGGACCCGCGCGGCGTTGCTCGCCAGCGCCTCCTGGCGCCAGGCGTAGGCCACCGTGCGCAGCAGCGCGATCAGCGTGGTCGGGGTCGCGATCACCACGTGGCGCTCGAAGGCGTGCTCGAGCAGCGCGGGGTCGGACTGCAGCGCTGCCTCCAGGAACGGGTCGCCGGGGACGAACAGCACGACGAACTCCGGGGTGGACTCGAAACGTTGCCAGTAGGACTTGTGCGCCAGCGAATCGACGTGCGCCCGCAGGTGGCGGGCGTGCGCGGCCAGCCGGTCGGCCCGGCGGTCCGGGTCGGTGGCGTCGACGGCCTCCAGGTAGGCCCCGAAGGGCACCTTGGCGTCCAGCACGATGTGCTTGCCACCGGCGAGGTGCACGACCAGGTCGGGGCGGACCAGCGCGTCGTCGTCGCCGCTGGCGTCGGTCGCGGTGACCTGCCGGGAGAAGTCGCAATGCTCGACCAGGCCGGCCAGCTGCACGACCCGCTCCAGCTGCAGCTCGCCCCACCGGCCGCGGACCTGCGGGGCGCGCAGCGCGGTGACCAGCTGCCGGGTCTCGCTCTGCAGCTGCTCGGAGGTGCGGTGCATTGCCCCCACCTGCTCGCGCAGCCCCGCGTAAGCGGCCTCGCGCTCTTTCTCCACCGTGCGCAGCTGACCGTCGAGCCGGTGCAGGGTCTGGCTCACCGGGCCGAGCAGCGCCGCAATGGCCTGCTGACGCTGGGTGGCGTCACCGTCGGACTTCGCCGACAGGGCCGCGGTGACCTTGGCCAGCCGCGCCTCGGCGAGCTGCACGAACGCCTCGTTGTTGCGGGACAGTGCCTCGGCGGACAGCGCCTGGAAGCTGTCTTTGAGCTCGGCCTCGCGGCGGGTCAGCAGCCGCTCCCGGTCGGCTGCGGCGGCCCGCTCGGCGTCGAGCGCGGCGCGGGTGCCGGCCAGCTCCGTCTGCGCCGCCGCGATCCGCTCACCGGTCTCCTCGGCCCGCCGACGGAACTGCTCCGCCCGGGCAGCCTCGGCGTCGCGGCCCGCCGCGGCATGGCCGGCATCCCGGCGGGCCGCGGCGAGCTCGGCCTCGAGTGCGGCCCTGGCAGCGTCGGCGGCACGACTGGCCTCAGCCACCGCCGCCCGGCGAACCGCAGCGCCCAACAGCCAGCTGACCACCCCACCAACCACAACCCCAGCAACCAAGGCGATAAACACGGAGTAACCCACGCGCCACACCCTGCAACAAACCCCCGACAAAATCCCCCAGACACGCCGCCCCCAGCGCATTGCGCGGGCTCAGCGGGGTAAACGGCACCCGGATAACCCCGCTCAGCCCGCTGAATGCGGCAGGCCGGGTGGGGATTCGTGATCGAGTAGCCAGCGTTTGGTGGGGAGGGTCCAGCGGAAGCCGCCTAGGGAGCCGTCGCTGCGCAGGACCCGGTGGCAGGGGACGAACAGGGCTGCGGGGTTGCGTGCGCAGGCGGCTGCCGCGGCGCGCACCGCCTGCGGGCGGCCGGCCTTGGCAGCCAGCTCGGTGTAGCTCACCGGGGCGCCGGCCGGGACCGTACGCAGCACCTGCCAGGTGTGCTGGAGGAACTCGCCGCTGCGTTGCCGCACCGGCACGTCGCAGATCGCGGTGAGGTCACCCCGGTGGTACGCGGTCACCGCGGCGGTCACCGTTCCCAGGTCGGCCCGGTGCACCACCGAAGCCGGGCGTAGTGCGGGTGCCACCAGCGGCAGCAGGTCATCCAGCTGCGCTGTCCAGCCCGCGGCGAGCACCGCGCCGTCAGCGTCGATGACGGCCGTGAAGGGGCCGATCGGGGTGTCTACTGTGGAGGTGGAGGTCATGCCGTGCGCTCCGTTCGTCGTGGTCGGGTGGCGGCGGCGCGCCACAGGTGCATCCCGGCGTAGGACCGCCACGGCCGCCAGCGCCAGCCCCGCCGCCGCAGCCCGTCGGCAGTGGTGGCCAGCCCCAGGGCGGCCGCGCCGCGCCGGATCGCCAGATCGGTGTCCAGCAGCACGTCGGTGGCACCCAGCACGCGCAGCGCCACGTAGTCCGCTGTCCACGGGCCGATCCCGGGGATCGCCTGAAGGTCCGTGCGCAGCTCGTCAGGGTCGCACCCGGGGTCGACGACCAGGTCACCGGCGGCCAGCGCCGCAGCGATCACCCGGACCGTCTCGATCCGGCGCCGTGGGCCGGTGAGGACGTCGGTGGCGTGCTCGGCGATCGCGGCCGGGGCCGGGAACAGCCGGGACAACCCGGCCTCGGGGCTGTCCACCGGCTCGCCCAGCGCCGCAACCAGACGGGCCGCGGCGGTGCGCGCAGACGCCACTGTCACCTGTTGCCCGAGCACCGCGCGCAGCAGCGTCTCGGCGCCGTCGACGGTGCCGGGAACCCGGATCCCGGGCTGCCCGGCTACCGCGGCGGCCAGCGCGGGGTCCGCGCCGAGCACCTCGTCGACGGCGCACGGGTCGGCGTCGGCATCGAGCAGCCTGCGCAGCCGGCTCACCGCCACCGGCAGGTCCCGCAGGTCACCGAGGCGCAGCGTGCAGTCCCAGTGCGAGGCTGCCAGGCGCAGCACCGCCGAACCGGGCCCGTGCGGCAGCCGCAGCGTCCGGGCGTAACTGCCGCCGGCGGCGCACTCCACACCGGGGACCGCTCGCGCGGCGAGGAAGTCCAGCAGGCCCGCGCCGTCCATCGGGGTCCGGAACGGCAGCCGCAGGGTGAGCGCCCCCGGCGTCGGCCGGGGCCTGGCGTGGCTGCGCAGCACTGACGGCGTGGTGGCATACACCGCCTGCACGGTGGCATTGAACTGGCGCACCGAGGCGAACCCGGCGGCGAACGCGACGTCGGCCAGCGGCAGTGCGGTGGTCTCGACGAGCACCCGGGCGGCGTGCGCCCGGTGCGCCCTGGCCAGTGCGAGCGCCCCGGCGCCCAGCTCCGCGGTGAGCACCCGGTTGAGCTGGCGGGTGGAGTAACCCAGCCGGGCGGCCAGCCCGGGCACGCCCTCGCGCTCGACCACGCCGTCAGCGATCAGCCGCACCGCCCTGGCCACCAGGTCGCCCCGCAGGTTCCACTCCGGCGAGCCTGGCACGGCGTCGGGCAGGCAGCGGCGGCACGCCCGGTAGCCGGCGAGCTGGGCGGCTGCGGCGGTGGGCAGGAAGGTGACGTTGCCCGGTTTGGGGGTGACCGCGGGGCAAGACGGTCGGCAGTAGATGCCGGTGGTCCGCACGGCGACGACGAAACAGCCGTCGAACCGGGCGTCGCGCGAGGAGACGGCGCGGTAGCAGCGGTCGTGGTCGAGCAGCACGGTGTCGATCGTGCCAGCCGGACTGACCCGGTTCTGGCGGGAATCGGACGCAGCTGCGGCTACTGGCTCCGGAGTCGTCGGGCGACGTCGCCTAGACTCGACATCCTGTGAGCCTCACCCTCGGCATCGTCGGCCTGCCCAACGTCGGCAAGTCCACCCTGTTCAACGCGCTGACCCGCAATAATGTCCTCGCGGCGAACTACGCGTTCGCCACCATCGAGCCCAACGTCGGGGTTGTCGCGTTGCCCGATACGCGGCTGGCGGTGCTGGCGGAGATATTCGACAGCACCAAGGTGGTGCCCGCGACGGTGTCGTTCGTCGACATCGCCGGGATCGTCGCAGGTGCCTCTGAGGGCGCCGGGCTGGGCAACAAGTTCCTCGCCAACATCCGCGAGGCCAACGCGATCTGCCAGGTCGTGCGGGTCTTCGACGACCCCGACGTGCTGCATGTCGACGGCCACGTCGACCCGGCCGACGACATCGCGACCATCGAGACCGAGCTGGTGCTGGCCGACCTGCAGACCCTGGACCGCGCGCTGCCCCGGCTGGAGAAAGAGGCCCGCACCCAGCCCCGGGAGCGGCGCGCCGCGCTGGCCGCCGCGCAGGCCGCCCGGGAGGTGCTCGACGCCGGGCGCACCCTGTTCGCCGCCCGCGCGGAGTGCGACGTTGCCGCCGTGGCTGAGCTCAGCCTGCTGACCAGCAAGCCGTTCCTGTACGTCTTCAACGCCGACGAGGGTGTGCTCACCGACCCGGAGCGCCAGGCCGAGCTGCGCAAGCTGGTCGCCCCGGCCGATGCGGTGTTCCTGGACGCCAAGGTGGAGTCCGAGCTGCTGGAGCTGGATCCGGAGTCGGCCGCCGAGCTGCTGGATTCGATCGGGCAGCCCGAGCCCGGACTGCACGCCCTGGCCCGCGCCGGGTTCCACACTCTTGGTCTGCAGACGTATCTGACGGCCGGGCCCAAGGAGGCCAGGGCGTGGACGATCCGGGCCGGAGCCACCGCACCGGAGGCCGCCGGGGTGATCCACAGTGATTTCCAGCGCGGGTTCATCAAGGCTGAGATCGTGTCTTATGACGATCTGGTCGCGGCCGGGTCGATGGTGCAGGCGCGGGCCGCCGGGAAGGTCCGGATGGAGGGCAAGGATTACGTGATGGCCGACGGCGACGTCGTCGATTTCCGTTTCAACGTCTAGAGCTACGGCTACACCGCGTGGGAGGGTGGCTCCAAGATGGCCACCCACCAGGTGCGGTTCCTGCAACCCTGCCCGAGCGGTTCGCCGGGGGCACTCGTTGCGGAAGTCTCCATGGTGCTGCAGGGTGCCAGCCATCACTATTCGGAGGATCTGGAATCGTTGATTCCGGAGCCGTCCTGGCACGCCGCGCGGGCCGCCACGGACACTTAGTGGGCGTCAGGGCCGCGCGTCGGTGACCCGCTGCGGGTTCGTAGGCGCCTTGCCGGGGTGATGGCACTCCGGCAGATGCCGATCGGTGACTATCCAGTCACAGAAAGTAGCAAAACTCAGTGAAAATCCTCACCGGGTGATCTAATCAGCCACCGATAGCCTATCGTTCAGAGTGGCTCTGTGCCTGGTCGGGAACGTGGCATGGGCCTCATATATGTGGCGGAGATGCGGGGGCGTTGAACGGAGAGGTTGGTTGCATGCTTGACCGGGACGGGGTCGATCATCAGCGTGGCCCGTTGACCAGGGGCAATTGCTCGCGCAGCAGCGGGCAGCCGTCGGCCACGGCGTAGGGAGCGAAGTCGGCGACGGCCTGAACGTGGTCGGCGAGCTGGTGTCGATCCAGGGCCCCGGCAGAGCCGGAGATCAGTTTTGTGACCTGCGGTGACCGGTGCGCGACACGCCGAGGAACGGGGGCTGCCCCTGCGCTGTCCGGGGTGACCGAGCTACCGCCGCTTACCGGTCGGCTGATCAGCAGGAAGCTCGGCGAGATGGTCTGTGGCTAATCGCTCGTGAGCGCTTCTCGGTTGCCGCCAACGTCGTGACGTGGGCGGGCTTGGCGGCACTGAACACCGCGGTGCTCAGTCTCATGCTCCACGGGACGAAGTTTTACCTTGGCGGCATCTCCAGTGACCAGTCGTTCCGCGCCGAGGACGTTACCCGCTGGCCGATTCGGCCAGGGCCGCCGACTTCGCCTTCGTTCACTTGCCTGCCTACTATCCGTCGGGTTGGTCTGGAGGATCCGGGAAGACACCATGATCATTGACAATCGGGCGGTGTTCGCCGGGCGGACCGCGCGGGGTCCGGACCTGCTCTGTGACGTGGCCAGCCCCGACCGGCAGGTTCGGGCGGGCGTTGGCCGCGCGGTCGGTGAACTGGGAGCAGCCACTTTCGTGGGTGCGCTAGTGAGCCTCGCCATCCAGTGGCTGGTGGGCAGATGGCAGGTGCCGATGCCGTCATTCGCCCCGATGGCGCTGTCCAGTGCGCTGAGCGGCGTTTTGGTTCTTGCGGTTTTTGCGCTTTCGGTGCGCAGCCGATTCGGTGTCCTCGCTCATGTGCTGTCGTGGGCCGCAATCTCCGCGCTTACAACGTCTGCGTTGAGCCTGATGCTCGTGGGGACGAAATTTTACTTGGGCGGCATCTGGGGCGACCAACTGTTTCGCATCGAGTATGTTACCCGTCTTACTGACTTGGCGGCTCCTGTTGACTTCGCCTACGCCGACCTGCCCGGCTACTACCCGAGTGGCTGGTTCTGGCTAGCCGGCCGGTTCGCCGATTTGCTGGACCGGCCGGGATGGCACGCGTACAAGCCGTTCGCCATCCTGACCATGGCGGTCGGCTCGGTGCTGGCGTACGTGGTCTGGTGCCAGGTAATCCGCCCGGCGCACGCTCTGCTGGCCACGCTGGCGACCAGTTCGGTCGCCGTGGGTACGTGGGCCGCGTTCGAACCGTATGCCTGGGTGTTCGGAGCGCTGATCCCACCGCTGGCAGTGGTCGCCTGGCAGTACCTGGTGGTCGAGAAACGGTCGCCAACGCCCGCGAGGCACGGTCATTGGTGGACCGCGGCGGTGCTGCTGGGTGGGAGTCTCGGCCTGCTCGCGCTATTTTACACGCTGCTGTTCGTGTTCTTCGTCTTCGTGCTGGTATTGACCGCTGCGGCCGGGCTGGCGCTTGCTTGCCGGGCGCGACTCCCACTCAGGCCGGTGGCCAGGCACAGCCTTGTGCGACTGGTCGTCATCGGCGTGCTCACGCTGCCGTTCGCCCTGCTGCATTGGGCACCGTACCTGTGGGCCTTGCGGCACAACCCGGTGTATCAGTCCGGCGCATTGAGTTATTTCCCACAGGTCGCGGCCCAGTTCCCCATCTTCCACTATCCGGTGGACTTCGTCGGGGTGCTCAGCTTGATCGGAATCGTCTGGTGCATTGTTCGGCTACGCGAGAAGGTGGTTGCCAAGGGTCTGCTCGTGGTGATCGGCGCGGGCTACCTCTGGTATGCGGTCTCGATGGCGGGTGCTGTAGTCGACCTGACGCTGTTGCCTTTCAAGATTGAGCTCGTCATGGACGAGGCGCTCCGCTGCGCGGGAGTGTTCGGTCTGCTCGACGGTGCGGGCTGGCTATACCGGCGACTGCTGCCACAGTGGCGGGCCACAGTCATGGCCACCGTCGCCGTGCTGTGCCTGCTCAGCATGGTAGGCGAAGTGCAGAGAGCGCCGAACCGGTTAAACGACCTGGTCTCTACCGCTTACAGCGGCTATTACCCGACTGGGTATACGCCGCTCGGCCAGCGTGACACCACCCAGCAGGGGGCGTGGAATCAGCAGCTCCATGACACCATTGCGGCGCTGACCCGCAAACCCGAGCACGATCTCGTCGTACTCGGCACCTACCAGGAATTCCTCAGCTTCTGGCCCTACTGGAACTTCCAGACGACTGTCGTGGAGTATGCCAATCCACTCGCCGAGTTCAACGTTCGGCGCGATACCATTGAAAGTTGGGCACGATCGTCGTCCAGTGCGGCATTGTTGACTGCCTTGCATGGCTCCCGGTTCCGGCCACCGGATGTGTTCGTCCTCACCCGACAGTCCGACGGCCTCCACCTCCAGGTCACCAAGAACGTGTTCCCCTCGTCACTGGACAACGTACCTTACGATGTTGTGTTCCCGGCCACCCTATTCGATTCGCCGGTGTTTATTCAACAAAACGTCGGTCCGTTCACCGTTGTTGTCCGGCGTTAACGCCCCGAGTGCCTGCAACCAGGACTTGTTCACGAAGCGTGCGCAACTGCTGCGCAAGGTACCCGGGCCGCTCCTCATGGATCATTTACGCTACGCGGCGGAGCTGCGGGACGGGACGCAGCAGACCGAAGAAGCGGAACACCACCAGGTCGGACTTGGGCAGTAGTCACGGCGCGCGCAGCGCCCCGAGCACCTCCCAGGGCCGCGGCAACGGGGAGTGGAGGGTAGCCGCCGAGCATGCGCTGCCCCGGCGTCGGGCCGGCGACGGAAGCAACTAGCCAACTGGCCGGACCACCATCTGCCCGAAGTAGGATCGCCATGATGTCGGATGGATCCCGGTAGGGTCCTCGGCGGTCGTGAACTTGTATACCGGCCGGATAGGCGGACCGGCTCTGAATCGGTAGTAGTTCCAGTCGAGAAGGGTACGCACGACCGAGCCTGCCTCAGATCGCTTGGCCCGCAGGAGTTCGGCGACCTGCGCGCGGTCGGAAAACCGGTCGACAACGGTGCAGTCACAGAAATAGGCGAGCGCACCGACCTCACCGAACGTCTCCACAGTGGTACCCGAGGGTGCTCTCGCGGCGAGAGCGGCGTACTCAGCGGCCGAGGCAGAATTGCTCGAGATAGGCATGACCGCCCACGGCCGGGAGGCGAGGAACACCACCGTCGCAGCGATCAGCAGGGCGCTCACTGCTGATCCGGTCAATTGCAGTCGGCGGGACAACCCCCCTACACTCAGCGCAGCGAGCATGCTCAACGCCCCGATCGCCGGCCCGTAGTACCAGTGGTACGGCGGGGGTTGCAGCAGTAGGTAAACCGTAATGTGCAGTACCGCACCGAGGCCCCACACAACGGCTAGCAGGCCACCCGGCCCACCCCGCCGGCAGGCGCCTACAGCACCATACCCGGCCAGGGCCACAAGACCGGCGGCGGCAGGCACCACGGACAATGAGACGGTCAGCGGAAAGCCGAGCTCATAGTACCACAATCCGGTGGCGAATGAGTTGCCCTCCCACACCTCACTGACCTTGAACAGAAGCGTGTCCGGAATCGCGGAGCCAAGCCACCACCACGACGACGCGAACCACGGCAGGGCGACAACACCGGCGATGCCGATAACGTAGGCGCAATGTCTTGCCCTCGTTCGAGCAGGCGAGCCTGCGGCCACGGCGATGAGTGCGGCGAAGGCGAACGTGGCGAGATCGGCGCGAGTAAGCGCTAACAGTCCGCACACCAGCCCAGTGGCCACCGGAATTCGAGCGACCACAGTAGCGCCCGCAACTGCGATCAGCGCGAGACTCAGGTAGGCCTCCAATCCAATCGTGGAGATGAGAAGTGGATTTACCACCAGCAGGCTGACCGCTATCGCAGCGATCCACTGGCTGCGCCCCAGCTGCGCACATGTCACGGATAAGGCGGCACCTGTCGCGGCGAGTGAAGCGACGAACAGTACCCCCGCGGACACCACCGGGGCGCCGGACAACACGATGAGCCCTGCCAGCAACAGAACGTTTAGCGGCGACGTGGCTGTGTTCGCCTGGTGCCCCGGCTCCAAAGCCCATTGCCCGTGTTGGGCAAGCGTGCGCGCGTAGTTCAAGGAAATGTACACATCGTCGATCAAACCCCGGTGGGCGGCCAGAAACACGAGTGCCCCACCGGCGGCACCTAACGCCGCGCAGACTCCCCACAAAGGAAAAGCGCGCAGACGTATACCTGGCGTCACGCTACCTCAGTCGCTGGTTCGTCCGCCGTCTGCACTCGCACTCCTCACTCGCGCTGATCGAATATATCCGGCCCCACTCCTCATGGATCGGCGGACGGACAGGCACTCACAGCACCGACCGTGGGTACTCGGGTTTGGGATTAAAGGGCATTCCCTCAATCAGCTTTCGCAATAGTTGGACGCGCAACGGCCACGGCACACGGCCGTCTCGCAGCTGCTTTACCAACCGGACTACGAACTTGACGAATGCCGCCATCCCCTGATGATGCAACCGGAAGGATGCTTCGTTGCGCACCCCGTAGCGAAACTTGAAGATGTTCTCAGCCGAGACATCGGCGAAATTGACCCCACGGTTGACACCCATATCGTGGACGGCGACGCTCCGCAGGCACTGCACACCCGGCGCAGCCTTGGTCACCCGCAGGGTGTACTCCTGGTCGTCGAACCAGAGGAAGTACTCCTTCAGCGGCAAACCGAACCTGGTGAGCACTCGTCGTGGGAACAGCACGGACACGAAGGAGCAATGGGTGACGAGGACGCTCTCGTGCCCCAGCGCCATCAGTCGGCCCCAGTCCCACGTCGTGCCGGGGTTGTTCATCTCGCAGATTTCACCATCGACGAATTTGACCTGGGAACACGCGTAAGACAATGGCATGGCCATCGCCTCCTCGGCCTTGGCCAGACCTGTTTCCAGCTCTTCGAGCGCATCGGGGTAGGGGTAGCAGTCGTCATCCATGAGCCAGACGAAGTCCGCGCCCAGTTCGTAGCCCCGGGCCATTCCTGCGGAGAATCCGCCAGCGCCGCCCATGTTCCGCTGCAACCGGTGCACGATCATTCGGTGATCGGAGCAATACCTGGCGAGTACCTGGTCCGTGCCATCGGTAGAAGCGTTGTCCACCACGATGATCCAGTCCGGTGGCCGAGTCTGAGCCAGGATGTGATCGAGTGTCTTGCCAACCTTGGCTTGGCGGTTGTACGTGACGACAACGGCGGCGACAGTGCTCAACGGAGCCATCCTTGGTAAAGTTCACGGATCCATGGTCTGGCGAGCGGCAGCTTGGCGAATGCGGTGGCCTTGACTACCTGCTCGTCCAGCCAGCTCTTGCGCTGGTCCGGTGAGGCTGCCATGGCGATAATCTTGGTGGTTGCGGCGTCCAGGAAACGATAGGGATGCCGTGGGCAGAGCAGTCCGTCAGCGATCAGCGACGCCTGCGAGCCGACATCGGTCGACACCACCGGGACGCCCGCTGCAGTTGCCTCGAAGGAGGTGAGCGTCAGCCCCTCGTTATCCGAGGAGATAACCACGACGTCCGCTTCGGCCAGCGTACGGGCAACCGGAATTTCCGGCCCACGCACCTGCAATGTCTTCAAACCCGACCGTGCCCGCAGCAGGTGCACCTCCTCGGCCAGTTCACCGTCGCCGTGCATGACGAATCTGAATTTGCCAGGAGCATGCTTGCGTAACCGGTCGGCGAGCCGGAGGAAGAGGTAGGGCCGCTTCTGCTGCGCGAATCGGCCCACAAAAGCAACCGTGAACGGGCCATCGGCGCATGGTTCGCGTTTCGCGGTCACCGAGATATCAGTAGTGAGGTTCGCGAGTGTGGCCAGCTTGATCTTCTTGGCTGGTAGGCCTTGCCGGCCGATCATGTAATCGCGTAGCGCCGGCGAGACGACGTGGTGGGTATCGATGACGCTGGACAGTCGGGCGGCGATGTCGACAAACCCGCCGGTGCGCCATTCACGGATATGCAGCGAGTCGACCACGGGAATGTCCGGCCGGATCGCCTTGAGCCAGGGCAATCGCTGGTACAGCCACGCATTGTGGTGGACGTGTACGCCTCGGATATCGAATGTCTCGAGCAGTGCATTGAGGAACGCCACCTCGGTGACAGGATCCATCGGATGGGTCAGGGGCACGACTATTGCGCTGGCCAGCTCGGGCTTGGTGATCCACGGATTGCTCGACTCATGGTCGGTGATGACGATCGGCGTCGCCCCGGCCTCTGCCGCCATCCGAATGGTGTTCAGCGCCCACCGCTCAGCACCACCGAGCTCAAGCCAGTGCAGTCCGAAAAGCACTGCGGTCGGCCGGCCTGTCACACTGGTTCTGGTCGCCCGATTGAGACGCGCCGAAGCTCTTCGCGGTACCTCACGGCCGGGCCTCCGGTGCTCGGCCACATCGGTACGCAACTGGCGAAGGGCGTCGAACTGGATGGGTGCGAGGAAACGCGCCGTTTGCCGGACCCGTCCCCGCCAGCCCGGCAATGCGCTGTACTTGTTCCCGAATTCAGGTCCACCGCCCACGTCCACGACCAGGCATATGACACCCGTCGGGCGCGCCACTGCAGTGATTGACTGGACGGCCGAGCGTAAAAAGATTGAGCCGACGGTTTCACGGTCATCGGCCCACTCGATCTGGTGTACGGTCCGGTCGGTCAAAGAGGGAAATGTTCCCCGGGGGCCGCGCAGAACAATAATCCTTAACAGGTGACCCGGGGCGGCCAAAGCGTGGAAATTGGCGGCGCCCACCACTAACCGGCGCTCGCGCTCGTCCAGTAGCCCTGCACCGCTGTCTGTCAGCCCGATACCAATCTCATCCAGCAACTCGAACAGCACCAGGGGCCACTGCCTCCTGCTTTGATCGTTCACTCTATCCATCCCGATTGATTTAGAACGTCAGGGTGTAGGTCTTGACTGTGCGCATAGTACCTCGTTTATTGTGCGCCCTCTGTGTGGCGATGTCACGAACACCGGACGAACAGCCGCCTCGCTGACTTCGTCCGGTGTCGTATCTGTCGCCCGTGGTAACCGCCCTCGGCAAGTCGGGCCCGGAATGCTCCGCCGAGCGGCGTAGTGCTGATCGGCAAACAGGTGGTCGCCTGGGCCGGTCCGGCAACTCGCGTCGCTGACCGGTGTCACGAGGGAGCAGTTGTTTCCGGCGATGTCCTGTTGGGAAACCTTCCACTGGCGGCCGGGCTGGCCTCCGTCGGGAGCTACACCGGGTTACTTGCCGGGCGTTCCGTCCTGACCTGTGGCGCCGAAGGGCCAGGTCGCCGCGGGCCCAGGGGGCGAAACCCCGCTGGCGCGTCGCCGCCGCTTCTGGGAGAATTCTGGGTACATTGCGGGGGGAACGAGACGTGAACGTCGACACTCAAGACCTGATCAGTGTGACCGAGGCCAGCAACAGAGGTGTGTCGCGGCTGATTCAGGACGCTGCGCAGGGGCGAACTCAGGTCGTGCTTCGGAACAACAAGGCGGTCGCCGCCGTAGTCGGTATCGAGGCCGTCGAGCGGCTTGCGCGGCTGGAGGAGCTGGAGGGTGACCTGCGCCTGCTGAGCGTGGCACTCGCCCGGACGGTGACTGACAGCGGCCGACGGTACAGCGTGGAACAGGTCGCTGCCGAACTCGGCTTCGATCTTGATACCTTTGGCAGACGAGGACTGAGGCGAGCACCGGATGGCCGAGGTTCGGCTGACCGAGGACACGCGTGAGGACCTCCATGACCTGGACGGCGCCGCGCGCGTCATCGTCGTGAAGGGCCTCAAGAAGCTCCAAGCAGAACCCGAGAAGCGCGGATCACGACTGGGCAGCAAGCTCAGTGGCAATCTCACGACGTTCCGGAAGCTGGTGGTCGGTGATCGCGGCTACCGCATTGTCTATCGGATAGACCCGGATGGTTCGGTAGTCGTGGTGTGGGTGACCGGTCGGCGCAGTGATGACGAGGCATATCACCTGGCCATGTCGCGCCTCCGGCTCCATCCGGACGAGGCTGCCCGGGAGTTCGCTGTTGCCTTGGACGAGATCTGGCACAGCTAGACCGGAGTTGGTAGCTCTTCAAGGACCACCAACCCCCAGGATCACTGCCGCTAACGACAGCAAACCCCCGGC
>JBOHFT010000042.1:0-27467 GCA_050699815.1 Pseudonocardiaceae bacterium
ACCGGGCACGATCCGGTCACCGCCACCCGCAGCGACCCCACCGACGCCAGGGTGACCTCATCCTGATCGAGGCCGCCGACCAGCCACGGATTCCCGGACGCATGCACCGCCACCCACCGCGACAAGGACGGCCACCGAGCCACCACCCGCCGCGCGTCCGGCTGATCCGGCAGAACCAGCCACCCCAGCAGCTCCCTGGGATGACTGCCCATCATTCCTGACGGCCGTTGCTGTCGGAAAATGCCTGCCCGCCACCGAGGGTGTCCGCACCGAATTCGCCCAGCTCCACCAGCACCGGGGGTTCGTAGGCAGTGACCGTCACCTGCTCGTCTCTCGTCTGCTCCTCCACCACAACCTCCTTCACGGTGAATCGTCCACCCAGCGTTGCGCGTCCCGGACGACGGCGTCTGGATCCTCGCAAGCGTCGCACCTGAACACCGCGACGGTCGAGTCGTCACTCGCGGAAACCAGCCGCGACCGGCCGCCGGGCAGGAACAGCACGTCGTTCACCGAGTCGCCGTGCTGCCGGGCGAGCATCACTCGCCGGCCGGAGCGCACGTCCCACACCTCAATGAGCCCCTCGCCGGTTCCCGCAGCCAGCAGGCTGCCGTCAGCGCTGAACGATGGGCTGCCCACTGCGCTGCCATGCGCGACAAGTTCGTGACGGAGTTGGCCGTCGCGGGTCCAGACGCGCAGGACGCCACCTTTGGCCACGCCGACGATGTGCTCGCCGCGCGGGTCGAACGCCACCTTGGTCGCGTTGGGAAGCTCCAACAGCGTGGTTCCCTCCGTGGTGCCCAGCTTCGTGAGGCGAACTCCGTCGGGACCGGTCGCGGCGAGCATGTGCCCGGAGCGGTCAAAAGCAATGCCATCCGCGCTCTGACCCGAGCCCATGATCACGGGATCGCCGATGCGCTTTCCGGTGCGGGCATCCCAGAGGTAAACGTTGCCGCCGGAGTCTCCGGCCGCGACCGTCTTGCCGTCCGGGCTGATATCGAGACTGACCAACCACTCGGAAGAATCGAGGGGCGGGGCCTCGAATTCGGGGGCGACCCGGCGACCGATGTCCCAGCGCCACACCTCCGGCTGCCTCCCGGACCGCGTGAGGGTAATGATGCGGTGCGGATCCGTCGAGTCAAATTGCACATCTTCTACACGGGTTTTGCCACGGGGGTCCACCTCTACCGTCACTACCGGAACACTCGAGGAGCCCGTGGGGTTAACAATGCGGACTTTGCCATCATAACTCGCCGTTGCGAGCCACTGTCCGTCCGCGCTCATGTCCAGGTCGCGCACCCAGTTGTCATGCAGAGTGAATCGCTGGATTTGGGGGATTTCCCATAGCCGGACGGTGCCATCCACGCCGAGGGAGATCAGGGCTTTGCCGTCGCGCAGGTAGCTTACCCTCTGGACGCCGCCGCGGTGTGCGATGAGATCGTAGGTGGCTCTGGTCGGGGTCCCGATTTTCGCCGACCACACCCGAACCCGCCCATCGACCCCGGCCGTTGCGATCCACTGGCCGCGGGGATCTAGCGCCACGGCAGATACCGTATCTACATGCTGGGGCAGAAAGCGTTGTATTGAGTCGCCATCCGGACTGTACGTCATGACCGTTTTGTCCAACGCGATGCCGACCATGCGGTTATCCTCGTTCACCACCACCTGCCAGATGCTATTCGAAAAGGGGAAGGGATACTCACGCGGCTGCGGGCTTGCTCGCCAGTCCCACCTGATGATGTTGCCATCCCCGGTTACGCCGACCACCTCGTGCCCGTAACGCTGCAGGTACCTGGTCTGGCTAGACAGTGGGGATGACTCCGCCGTCTTGTTGGCAGTCCGTGCATCCCAAACCCGCAGCCGCGAGTCCCGGTCGGAGGTCACGACCTGTGCGGTCACTACCTGTGCGTCGGCAGTCGGCAGTGCCTCGTCGACGGTGCCCGGGAAGCGAGTGACCTGCCGGCCGGTGTCCGCGCTGTAGGTGGCGGCGAGACCCAAGGAGGTCACCACAAGGACAAGGTCATCCGGGGACGAATCGAGCCACGACACAGCAGAGACCCGCGATCCGTCCGTCGTGAAGGAGGCGACCTGCCTACGGGCCCCGACATCAATGACCGCGACGCTGCCCTGATCGGTTGCGAGAGCGACGTGCGACGCGCTCGGGCTGGTGGCCGCCGCGACCACGGTTGCGGCAAGGCGGGCGGGCGCCTCCCCGGTGCGCTGCCCGTCGTCGCCGATAACCCGGATCCCGCCCTGGGCGTCGTAGGTGACCACGTGCCGCAGGTCGGGAGTGACCACCAGGCCGGCCACCCTCGGCTCGCCCGGGGACCCGGCGACCACGCGGCTGCGGGGAACCGATGCCGCGGTCAGCACCGCCTCGCGAGCTTCCTCATCGCTCTTGGTCTGATCGGCTTCGACCGCCTTGCGCAGGCTCTGGACGGGATTGTCGCTGAGGACCGCCGCAGCCTCGGACAGCAGCTGCTGTTTCTTTGCCTCACGGTAGGAGAGGTAGGAGTACACGCCGAGTGCGCCGGCTATCAGCAGCATGACCATGAGACCCGCGAGCAGTCGAGTCTGGCGCAACCGCTGGCGAGTGGCCTGCGCCTCGGCTCGGGCTTTCTCACGCTCGGCGACGAGTTCGCGTGACGCTTCTTCCTGCACGCGCTGCGCGACGTAGTGGCGGCGCCAGTCGAGCACCGCGTCGCCCAGCACGTCATGGAAGATCTCGTAGCGGTGCGGCCCGGGTACTCCAGCCGGTGGCGGGACGGGCCGCAGAATGCTCTGCCGGCCCGCGGACAGTGACTGCACGAGCTCCTGGACGAACCCCACCGGCACGTCCGACAAGTCGGCGAGGTCCTCGGCCGTCAGTGCGATCTTCGAGCCCGAGGGGGTGACGAGGTGGCGGAAGACCGCGGCGGCGACCTCGGTCTGCTCGGGCGAGAGCCCGGCCAGCACGGTGTGGAGGTGGGTCTGCACGATCGTCTGCGCCCCACCCAGCTCATCAAGCGTGCTGCGGCGCAGCACCGAGGACCCGCTGGCCCGCTCCGCTTCCCACAGCGTGGTCAGCACGAGCTGCAGGAAGGGAGTCTCGATGCCCTCCCGGCCGTCCCCGGCCCCGTTGGGAGCCACTCCTTCGGGCGCCATGGCCAGGTGCCCGGTGCGGACCTGGTCGAGCAGCGCCTCGGTGAGCCCGGGCTCGACTGCCATGGCGGAGCCGGGCGCCACTTTGTTGTAGTGAGCGAGCGGGCCCTCGATGGCCTCCCGGGCGGCGTCGCGTCCCAGGTGTTCCAGCCGCAGATAGTTGCTGTACAGCAGGGGGACCCGCCCCTTGAGCCGGTCAAGGGTGGCAAGCTCGTCCTCCCGGATCGACAGCACGACGTTGACCTGCAGATCGCGGGTGCTCAGGATCCGGCCCAGCTCGCCGGCCAGCCCGTCCTCCCCGCGGTCGTCTGGGTGGTAACGGAAGTACTCCTCGAACTGGTCAAGGACCAGGTAGACCGCCGCGACCCGGGAGCGCTGCAGTACCTCACGCAGCCACGGCACGGACAGCCGCGGGGGACCGGGCACCTCGAACGGGCCGGCCCCCGGCACCCGGGACACCGCGCCGAGCACCTCCGCGGCAATGGTGTCGAGTGGGGCCGAGCTCCATTCGCTGACGTAGGCGACAGCGGCGTCCGGGACAGCAAGATCCGCATAGGACTCGGTGGCGATCTCGTGCAGCCGCGGCAGCACACCCGCCCGCAGGACGGAGCTCTTGCCCACCCCGCTCGCGGCGTAGAGCAGCGTCAGCCGGGAGGCGGTGAGGTTCGCGACGACGATGTCGCGCTCGCGCCGGCGGCCGAAGAAGTACGGTGCGTCAGACTCATCGAAGGGCACGAGCCCGACATATGGGCACTCGGGCACGGCCCGGTCCAGCTCGGGCCGCGAGAGCTCCGGAGGCTGCGTGGCGCCGATCACGCGGCCTCCAGGGGTGGCAGGCGCTGCTCGATCGCAGCGACGAAGTTCTCCACCCGGACGGGCAGGATCTCCACTCCGCGCTCGTCCCAGGTGGCGCTGTCGACCGGGTCCGGATGAGCCTCGATCGCCCACGACTTGAACTTGGCCCCCGCCTGCTCCCGCCACAGCCGGTACAGCATGACCCGGAAGTTCCAGTCGCGCAGGCTGTAGCCGAGAAACAGGAAGTGGCTCCGCTTGAGCTTCTCCGCGAGCGTGATGGGAAACAAGCGCGCAATATCCGCGCGGGTGAGGTAGTCGATGTAGTCGTCCTCGGTGATCACGAAGCTGCCCGCGTCCGCCCCGGTGAGCCGGTCCACCGCCCCGTGGATCTTCGCGATGACCGTCCGCCGGTTGAGCGGGAGGCCGGTGTACTCATTCGGTTTCCGGATCACCGAGGGCGCACCGCCGGACGGGATATGCCGGAAGAGCCCACGATCCGTGTCCACGTCGTTGATGTAGGTGACGAGGTCGTAGGGCTCGCCTTCGGCCTGAAACGCCCGCTCGAGCGCGTCGTCGTAATTGGTCGTCACGATGAGCATGCATTCGCGTGCCGTCGCTGCCTCCCGGGTGTGGCGTGCCAGCCGGGCGAGAAACTGATGCAGCAGGGTCGGGGGGTAGTCGGCGTCGAAGATCTTGTGAAGCTCTTCGTGGAGCGGGCCCTCGCCCAGCTGTGCCACCACGTACTGCGACACCCGCGCCAGATCAAGGGCGTCGGCCCGCGGGTAGCCCGCGTATGTCGCGAGCATCTCGGCCAGCTCCCGGCCGTTGGGCAGGTAGCGGCCCCACTGGTACCCGGTGTCGGGTGGCCGGTCGCTCAGGTTGGCGCCGCCGCCGAGAACGGGGACGACCTTCCCGCTCAGCAAGCGCCTCGCGACCAACTCGTATTTGCTGCTCAGATCCTCCGTCATGTCCCCGCCTCGTTGCTGACCAGGAAGTATCCGGAAGCCAGCACATGCAGGATCTAGCGGAGGGTCGAGAAAATACCCACTATCACCCGAATGGGTCTTACATTCACTCAAGTAGGTTCCGAGCAGGGTACAGAATGTGACGAAATAGTATCACAAGCGGGAGAGCGCACGGCGACCGGGCCGGGCAGACCGCGGATCGCCGAGCGGATCAGCGTGCCAGCCTTGATCATCACGGGGATGACGCTCCCTCACTCGCTTGAGTTCCCTATCCAGCTCGGCGACCAGACGGCGGGCCTTCGTCATGTTGACCCGTTGGGCCGGCACCGGAGCATCGGCTGGGGCGCCCTTCTCCGCGGCGGTCGAACACGCTCCGCGGATCCAGTACGACATGCTCATCCCGGCCCGCTCAGCGGCCGTTCGGATTATGCTTGCCTCGTTCGGGGGCAGCCGGACGACATCGACACCGAGAGTGGGGTGGCGACCTCGACCTCGACCTCCTCGAGGTCGGCCTCGTCTCCGAGCGGCTCGTCACGGTGCGCATACTGGTAGTCGGCGAGCTCGGCGTCGGTCATGGTCTCGAAGTTGCGGTGCATGCTCATCGGTCCTCCCACGCGCTGATTGGCCGGGCAGAGCGGCTGGCGGGTTCATAGCGGAAGTTGAGAGCTACTCATCGCGTGAAAGTAAATTCGGCCCAGGAGACGACGCGCGGCACCAGAGGAACCCGTATTTTGTGCGTGCAGATCTCGAGGAACTTCCCATCCGGCCGACCTCGAGCACGTCGGTGGGGCATCCGCAGCCGACCGCGGAGAGCGTTTTCTGCCTCGCGTTTTGTGGGTTAACCCGGCCCATCAGCGGGCATTCCATCGCCATATCTACATCCTCACGCCCCCAAACCCCACGCTCGCCAACCGCTCATCCAGCTGCCTGACCGCCGGCGTTTCCCGCCACGGCTCCATCCGGCCACGCGCCGCCCGCACCTCTTTCACCAGCCGTACCGACCGGATTCGGGCCGCCAGCACCGCCCCCTCGCCAACAACTCGCGCAGCCTCCTCAATATCACCAGAGAGCACGCGGGCAGTGCCCAAATGAAGGGTGCAGACGGCAAAATCGCCGACGACCGACGTGTCACACAGCTCTAATGCCTGCTGGGCACGGGCGGCGGCTTCCACTGGTTTGCCACGCCGCAGCAAGCAGTCGCTCTGACTGCTGGCGATCGATCCCTCGTTGAACCAGTAGACGGGCGATTCGGGAGACCTCCGGCCAGCTGGCAACGCAAGCCCCGCCAGCGCCCGGTCAAACGCTGCCATGCATTCCCCGTACTGGCCGTCAAGACCGTACGCTGAAGCAAACCGCTCGGCAATGCAGGCCCTGAGCAGCACATCATCGGTTTTGCCGACCAGACCCTGCGCGGCCGCCGCGAAGTCAACCCCGGCATGCGCCTTTCCCTGCTGGGAAGCGAAGAGACTCATCATGCACAGGGCATAGATCGCCAGCTCCGGGTTACGGGCCTCCTGAGCGGCCTCCCGCGCCTGGCCGCAGTAGCACATGGCACTGGCCGGGTCATCAAGATCGTGGAAATAGATTCCGACCGAGGTGGACATGCTGCCGTAGACCGACAACAGCCGAGGACGAAGCACATCCGAGCATCCGCCCAGCAAGGAGCCCACCAATTCCCGCTGAGCGAGCACGGTCTGCAGCACAGCATAAGGCCCGAAGGAATCCTCCTGCCGCTTGCAATGCTGGTGCACGGACTCGATATGATCGATGGACTGATCATCCACCCGGCCCGGCGCGGCAATGACCCTGGACAAACGTTCCTGCTCATCACTGTCCAGGCCGAGCACCGGGGCGGCAGCCACGACAGCAGCCGCCCATCCCGGCAGCAAGAGCAATTCCCGACGGTTCATCGTATGCGCCCATTCTCCAAGAACGTTCCCGAGCCGGTCACGTAAGCGATCCTCCCAGCCGGCAGGAAGCGCCCGCGTGGTACTGCTTAACAATGCAAGAGGCAGCAGCGGCCCCGCCAAGCCCTCTGCCAGGCCCACGCCAGCAGCCCCGGCAAAGCACACCAAAATCTCTTGCGCAATGGGCACGGCCAGCCGATCCGCCTCCCACGGTACCTGCGGTGACACTGCAGGAGCCTGCAGCGCCCAAGCCTCAACGTACCCCCTGACCAGCTCACTCACCCGGCTCTGCGCGCCATGCCCCGGCCCGGCCACTGGTACCTGCGCATATCCCGCCCGCAGCGGGCGGGCACCAGCTGGCAACGCCGGTGCTCCGACTGACGACCTGGACACTTCGACCGCCGTGTGACCCGCCGCCCCAACCTCATCCAGCAGCTCATTGAACGCACCTAGCGAGAGCCCGAACGCCTCAGCGATCCGGGGACGCTGCCACGGCTGCGGCTCGTATTCCCCAGCCTCCCACCGCGCCACCGTGGTGCGATCAACACCCAGCCGCTCAGCCAGGCCCTCCTGGGTATACCCGGCAGCCCTGCGAGCCAGGGCAAAGGAACGACGCTTGACAGCCATACCCACAGACCTCCCGGGATTCACAATGCCAGCAGCATAACTCCGCTCTCGATCAGCAACCCGCCGCCATAACCCCGCCACAAAACCGCGTCACAAACCTACTGTACTCACTGGAACCAACAGGATTGGCTGTCTCCACGGCCCCAGGACCAGGACGACCACCCCATCCCCAGCACGCGGCAGGTGCTCTAACCGGTAGCGCTAGCGCTCCCGCTTCCAGCGCAGACCCCCGACACCGGCAGGGCACCTATCCCCCGAACCGCGCGCTGTTCCAGGGATGGCCTCGCCTGGTCCTGGGTGCCACCCAGACCCACCGAGGAGGCTGAGACGGGCAGGAGCCACACCCATGTCCACCCCAGACAACCAGGAAACCCAGCACCGCACCCACATCCGGCTCACAGCAAACGGACTAGGCAACCCCGGCGTCCGACTCTCGCCACCCGACATGGCTCTAGCCGAGGCCATTCTGAAACAAACGAGGTGATCATGAAAATGGCCTATGGCTACCTGCACATCGGAGACCGCGGCGACGAAGAAATCCAACAGCTGAAATGCGGCATCCAGAAGCTGGCCGAGACAGCAGGCTTCTGCCTCATCGAAATCTTCACCGAATCCCAGCCGGAGTGCTACGGCACGTTCTACCACCTGACAGCTGAGCTGAAGCGAACACAGGCCCGCCACGTGATTGTGCCGTCACTTGATCACCTCTCGTCCCATCCGCTCCTTCGGGACCAGCTGCTCATGCGCCTGGAAGAGGCAGGTGCACAGACCTGGGCAGTGGGAGCTCGCAGGACGTATTCGGGCTGCCGAACCGACCATTGTCAAGATCAAAAAATGGCGGATCAGTGAGGCGAGAAAAGATTCCTGTCACTCTGGCCACCTGCGTGCTGAACGCAGATTGTGTGACTCGCGAGCACATCAGCCTCGTTGGTGGAATGCACACGAGGTCCACGGCGCGGCTATAGTTGCTGACGATCGGAGCACTTCGGAGCAGTGCCCCGTCATATGTCGGCGCGCCAGCCACTGAAAGAGCCGGTGACCACAAAGAATGGGGTTACCGGCCGTCCCGGGCTGGTGCGGCGCGGGGTGACGGGCATGGCAGCGGATCAGCGGTCGAACTTGGTGGTCAGGACGATCGACGACATGGTGCGCTCGACGCCGGGGATGCCGCCGATGCGATCGAGGACACTGTCGATCTCCGCCGGGCTCTCGGCGGCCACCACCGCGATCAGGTCGAACGGCCCGCTGACCGTGTGCAGCGTGCGGACACCGGCGATCCGGCGCAGCGTCTGCTGCACGTGGTCACCCCACTTGGGGTCGATGGTGATGGCGACATGGGCGGTGACGCGCCGCCCGGTGGCCGCCGGCCCGAGCCGGACGGTGTAACCGGCGATCACACCGCGGCGCTCCAGGCGGGCGATGCGCTCCTGCAGCGTCGAGCGGGCCACCTGCAGCCGTCTCGCCAGCACCGTGGCCGACTGGCGGGCGTCGTCGCCGAGCAGGCCGAGGATCCGCTGGTCGAGGTCGTCCATGAACCCATTCTCGCCGATCTGCCGGAGTGGCCGACGTTGCGCCGGATCAGGGCCCCGAACCGGGCGATGAGACGCGCCAAAACGTCGGTGACCGGCCGTACGGTCACACCTATGTCGACCTCCAGCCGCGAAAGGGAGCCCGCCGGCCGCACCCGGGCGCTGGTCGTCGGCGCCGGCAAGATCGGCACCGCCATCGCCAGCCTGCTGCGGTCCGCACCCGACTATGACGTGACGGTGCTCGACCGCTGCGAGCGGGCGCTGCGGGTGGCCGACGGTCTGGGGGTGCGCACCGTGCAGGGCGACACGGCCAACGCCGCCCTGCTGCGCCGGCTGGCCGGCCGCAACGACATGGTGCTCAGCGCCGCCCCCTTCCACCTGACCACCACCGTCGCGAGCGCCGCCCGAGACGCCGGCACCCACTACTTCGACCTCACCGAGGATCGGGCGGCGGCCAGGGCGGTCGCGGCCATGGCCACGGACGCCCCGGCGGTGCTGATGCCCCAGTGCGGCCTCGCGCCAGGGTTCGTGTCGGTGGCCGCGACGGCGCTGGCCGGGTCGTTCGACGAGGTGCGTTCGGTGTCCCTGCGGGTCGGTGCGCTGCCCCAGTTCCCGACCAACGCGCTGAAGTACAACCTGACCTGGTCGACCGACGGGCTGATCAACGAGTACTGCAACCCCTGCGAGGCCATCGTCGACGGTGAGCTGCGCGAGGTGGCGCCGCTGGAAGACCTGGAGACGTTCGCCCTGGACGGCGTGACCTACGAGGCGTTCACTACCTCGGGCGGGCTGGGCACCTTGGGCGAGAGCCTGCTGGGCCGGGTCGAGACCCTCAACTACAAGACCGTGCGCTACCCCGGTCACTGCGAGATCATGAAGCTGCTGGTGCGGGATCTGCGCCTGGCGCGCCGGCGGGACGTGCTCAAGGATGTTCTCGAGACCGCCATCCCGGTGACCGACCAGGACGTGGTGCTGATCTTCGTGAGCGTGTCGGGTACCCGTGACGGGGTGCTCACCCAGCAGACCTTCGCGCGCAAGGTCTATCCCGCGGACGTGGGCGGCCGGCGGCTCTCGGCCATCCAGCTCACCACCGCGGCGGGCATCTGCGCCATGGCGGACCTGGTCCGAGCGGAGAAGCTGCCGACGTCCGGGTTCGTCCGGCCGCAGGACTGCGCGTGGGAAGAGTTCACCGCGAACCGGTTCGGCTCGCTGTACCTGCGAGGCAAGGAGGTGGCCCAGACATGAGCTCCCAGGACATCCTCCGTGCGGTCGGGCTCGACCCGGCCGATCTGTCCGGCGGTGACCTCATCGCCCGCAGCCCCATCGACGGCGCGGTGCTCGGCCGGCTGGTGCCCACCTCCCCGCCGGAGGCCGACGCCGCGCTGGACCGGGCGGCCGCCACGTTCACCCGGTGGCGCGCGGTGCCGGCCCCTCAGCGGGGCGAGCTGGTCCGCCTGTTCGGCGAGCAGCTGCGGGCCCATCAGGACGCCCTGGCCGCGGTGGTCACGCTGGAGACCGGCAAGATCCTGGCCGAGGCCCGGGGCGAGGTGCAGGAGATGATCGACGTCTGCGACTTCGCCGTCGGCCTGTCCCGCCAGCTCTACGGCCGGACCATCGCCTCGGAGCGGCCGGGGCACCGCATGATGGAGACCTGGCACCCGCTCGGCGTGGTGGGCGTCATCTCGGCGTTCAACTTCCCGGTGGCGGTGTGGTCCTGGAACACCGCGGTGGCCCTGGTCTGCGGCGATCCGGTGGTGTGGAAGCCGTCGGAGAAGGCGCCGGTGTCGGCGCTGGCCTGCCAGTCAATCTTCGAGCGGGCCCTGCGGGCTTACCGCGGCGCGGACTGGGGCGGGCTGTCCACGGTCCTGCTCGGCGAGCGCGACACCGGCCGGGTACTAGCCGAGGACCACCGGGTGGCCCTGGTCTCGGCGACCGGGTCGGTGCCCATGGGCCGGGCGGTCGGGCCGATCGTGGCGCAGCGGTTCGGGCGCGTGCTGCTCGAGCTGGGCGGCAACAACGCCATGATCGTGGCCCCGTCAGCCGATCTGGACCTCGCGGCCCGGGCCATCCTGTTCGCCGCGGTCGGCACCGCGGGCCAGCGCTGCACCACGCTGCGCCGGCTGATCGTCCACGAGTCGATCGCCGATGATCTGGTCGCCACCCTGGCGCGGCGCTACGCCACCCTGCCCATCGGCGACCCGTTCGATCCCGCCACCCTGGTTGGCCCGCTGATCGACGCGGCGGCGCTGGACGGGATGGATAAGGCCCTGGCGGCCGCCCGGGCCGACGGCGGCGTCGTCCACGGCGGGGGGCGGGTGCTGGCCGGCCAGTACCCGCAGGCCTGCTACGCCCGGCCAGCCCTGGTGGAGATGCCGGCCCAGACCGAGATCGTGCGGCGCGAGACCTTCGCCCCGATCCTGTACGTGATGCGCTACGGCGAGCTCCGCGAGGCGATCGCCGTCCACAACGACGTCACCCAGGGGCTGTCGTCGGGCATCTTCACCAACGACCTGCGGGAAGCCGAGCAGTTCCTGGCCGCCACGGGATCGGACTGCGGCATCGCCAACGTGAACATCGGGCCCTCCGGTGCCGAGATCGGTGGCGCCTTCGGCGGTGAGAAGGAGACCGGCGGTGGCCGGGAGTCGGGGTCTGACTCCTGGCGTTGCTATATGCGGCGGTCAACGGCCACGATCAACTTCTCAGCGGAGCTGCCGCTGGCGCAGGGCATCGAGTTCGGTGGGCAGGACCCGGCATGAACGAGCTGCTCACCAGGATCGTTGGCCCGCAACGGTGCGCGCAGCTGCTGGCCCAGGTCGCCGTCCCGTTGGCGGCTCTTCAAGGACTACCAACCCCGGTTCCGAGCACCTCTCACGACCCCCAACCCCGGGCCGCGGTGGCGATGGCGATGAGCCTGGTGCTGTTCGAGGACCTGCTGGCGCGCGTGCCCAGCGGGGCGCGCTACGTGGCCAGCCAGCGGGGGCGCCGGGTCGTGTTCGACCACGGTGCCGTCCGGACGGTCGACTGGCCCGAGACCGGGCAGCTGCCACCGGGCGCCGAGCTGGTGCGCCGGCTGCTGGTCCCGCTCGGCTACCAGGAAGTGGGCCTATACCCGCTGGACCGCATCCACATGACCGGGCGGGTGTTCACCCACGCCGACCTCCCCGAGCAGGTGCCGCAGTACTTCGTGTCCGAACTGCACGTCGACCGCCTGGACCCCGACGCCCAGCAGGCCGTGACCGCAACGGTCGGCGACTCGGTGGATCCCCTCAGCGGCGAGGCTCTGGCGCTGCTCGACGATCTGGCCAGGCGGGGCTGGGTGACGCTGGACGACGCGGCACGCCTGGTCCCGATGCTGGCGTCGTGCTTCGGGTGCCACCACCCCAACCCGCGGCTCGACGATTACCACACCCTGCTCCGGCACTCCGCCGAGATGGCCTGGATCGCGACCGAGGGCAACGCCTTCAACCACGCCACCGACCGGGTCCCCGACGTCGAGGCGCTGGCCGAGGCGCTGCGCTGGCCCCTGGAGAACCACGATTGGCCGCTGAAGGACACCGTCGAGCGGTCCCGCAGCGGGCGGGTCCGCCAGACGGCGCTGCGGGCCGACCCGGTGCTGCGCCGGTTCCGGGATGCCGACGGGGCCAGCGTCGTGCGCGAGGTCCCCGGGTCGTTCTTCGAGTTCATCACCCGCGACGGCACCCCCGACGGCAAACTAGACCTCACCTTCGACACCGGCAACGCCCAGGGCATCTTCCGGATGACCGCCGGATCCTGAGCACGACCGCATTCAGCGGGCTCGGCGGGGCTATCGAGGTGCTGTTTAGCCCGCTCAGCCCGCTGAATGGGCTCTCAGGACCACCCGGTCAGTGGCTTGCTGGCCGGAGTGCGGCTAGCGACTCGAATCCGGATAGCTCGATCAGTCTCCGGGTGGGCGAGTCGAGCGGCACGATGAAGTCCAGCTTGATCCGCAGCGTCCGTAGCCGAGACGCCAGCGCGAACAGGATCCTTACCCCGGCGCTGTCCATGTAGGTGATCCCGGTCAGGTCGACCGACACCGCTTTCGGCTGATCGGACACCGCATCGCGGATCTCGGCCTCGACGGCTGAGGCGTTTGCCAGATCGATCTCGCCGCTGACGGCGATGCGCATCGACCCGTCCTCGGCGCTGGTCTCAACATTCGCGGCAGTCATATCAGTACCTCCTTGAGGCGGCGACGGATGACGACGTTGGTTCCGGTAGGGCCGTGATCGATCTGCAGATCATCGCTGCAGGCCCGGATGAACGGAATCCCGCGCCCTCGGCCCTCCGCACCGCAGTACGGGCGCCAACGGCCCTTATCACAGATGGTGGCGATCACATACGGCAGCTGGAGCTCCAGGCGCACCGTGACGGTGCCGGTACCTGCGGGTCCGTAGGCGTGCTCAACGGCATTGGTGGATGCTTCACCGACAGCGACGAGCAGGTCGGCAACCGCACGCGGCGCGGCGTCCACACCCGACAGCCAGCGGCGCACCGCAACGCGGATATCTCTCAGCGACCATGGCTGGGCCGGCAGTTCGAGGTCCAGCGGACCGATCTCGCCGCTGTCTTGGCGGCGCACTGCCAGCACCGCGACATCATCGCCAGGTGCATTATCACCAATCAGCTGGGTCATGAGCTTCCTGCAGACGAATTCCACCGGGCCGGCCACTACCGAGGCACGCAGGCGCTCGAGGCCGACGTCAAGCGGGGTGTCTCGGCTCTCGACCAAGCCGTCGGTATAAAAGCAGAGCAGCCCGCCCGGCGGCAGGGTGACGGCAGTTGCCTGGTGCCGCCGCCCACCGGGCACACCCACCGGACGGTCGCTCGGCACGTCCAGGAGCTTCGCAGGTTGATGGGGACAGGCGAGCACCGGTGGCGGATGGCCCGCCAGGGACAGGTGCAGCCGCTCAAACGATGGCTCGAACATCGCCACGAGCACCGTGGCCATGACTTCGGGCTCGAAGTGCTGCACCTCCTGGTCGAGTCTGCTGAGCACCTCGGTGGGATCACCGCCAAGCAGTGCATAGGCGCGCAGCGCGCTGCGCAGCCGGCCCATCGCGGCGGCGGCAGCAAGGCCGCGCCCGACCACATCTCCGATCACGATGCACAACCAGCCGGACGGAAGAGTGAACACGTCGTACCAGTCGCCGCCGACTCCGCCATTCTCCGCCGGGACGTAGCGGGCGGCCAGCTCAAGGCCTGGCACCACCGGCAGCTGCGCTTGCAGCAGGCCGCGCTGCAGCGTCAGCGCAGCGATTCGTTCGGCCTCGACGCGCCCGGCTTGGGTCACGGCAGCCACCCGGTCAGCCACGATCTGGAGCAGGTTGACGTCGGCGGCGGCGAACCCCCGACTGGGGTCGCGGGTACCGACGTGAAGGACACCGATAACCGTCCCGCTGATCAGCAGCGGGACCCCGAGGAGTGCGCAGATCCCATGGTCCCGGAGGATCGGATGGAGCACGTTCGTCTCATCGACCTGCTCGATGATCGCCGGGCGCTTCTCGGCCGCGATGCGACCGGCGAAACCCTTCCCCATCGGGACCCGAACCCCCTGACGGACCGCCGCTTCGATCCCCTTGGAAGCGGTAGCGACAAGCTGCTGGGAGGAGGAGTCGAGCAGGAACACGGTGGCTGCGTCGGCCTTAAGGAGGTCTCGCACCCGGTCGAGCAGCTCGATCAAGCGGTCCTCGACGTCCAGGTGGGCGAGCGCGGCGTCGGTCATCTGCACGATCTGGCGCAAGCGGCCGTCATCACCCTGCGTATCCATTGCCGGAGCATAACGCACGTTCGAGTGAAATAAAATTCCCGAACGGATGGATCACGACCCAGCAGCGCTTGTCCGACCCCTGCTGGTGATCACAGCCCACACGGTGTTGCCGTCCGGCTGCACGTCGACACCCCATGCCGTGGTGAGGCTTTCCACCAGTTCAAGTCCCCGACCGCGCTCCCGCCCCTGCGGGTCGATCGAGCGTTGCACCGGCCCGGGGGACCCAACCGGGCAGGCATCCCGCACTGTTACCCGCAGCCCGTGCGGACCACGCTCCAGGGTCAGCCCGACACCGGTGCACGCATGTTCAACCACGTTGGCCACCAGCTCGCCTGCCACGAACTGGGCGGTGTCCCGCAACCCTTCATCGACCTCCCACAGCGGGCACAGCTCCCGGACCAGCTGGCGGGCCGCCCCCGGGGTGCCGACGTCGCAGGGCAGCTGCACCCGCACCCGCACCACCGCAGGACGCCGGTCGATCGCGGCCTGCGCCTCGAGCCGCAGGTGATAAACCGGCACCAAGGTCGACACCTGCCGGGCTGCCAGCGCCTGAGCCATCTCCGGGCCAGGCCGGCACAGCGCGAGCTTCGCGGCAGGCCAGCCCCCACATTCGATCAGCAGCGCGGGAAAGATCATCACACCCGACGCCGCGCCCAGATCCAGCCCGTCGAGGTCGACCACGACGCGGCCGTGCTCGACCAGTTCCCTGCCCAGTGCCCGGCGCAGTTGCGCCGCGGTGCGAATCGTCAGCAACCCCCGCGGGTGCACAACGACCACCTGCCCATGCCGATAAACCGCGATATCCAGCTCGGAATCCATCGATCCCCCCGACGACGCCTACAGCTACGGACCGTGCCGAGGCATGCACAGAGAGTTTACGACCCAGCGCAAGTGCACTAGCAAAGACGCCGTGCAGTCAGGGGGCGCCGGCGGTGTCAGGATTTCTTGACAATACGGTTGACGTTCATTGCTGAGCGTGTACGGTCAGTTCTCGACTGTAATGCCCGGGGGGGAGGATTCGATCAGCGATGCCTGAGCACACTGACACGATGCCGCTTAACATCATGCCACCTGACATCCTGCCGTCACCGCATGGTGGGAACACGATCGCGGCGACGTTGAGCTGTCCACAACCGAACACAACCGTGTGCACGGTAACCGGCAAGGTGGACCTGGCCACCGCGCCGTTGCTAGCCGGCACACTCACCGGCGCGGTCCATGATGACCGGTCGCATCTCGTGATCGACCTGTCCGCTGTCGCTTTGCTGGACTCGGCCGGGTGGCAGGCCGTCCTCGAAACGCTCGACAGCTACGGCATCGACGGTCACCTCGCCGTCGTGGTCGACTCGAACTCCGGAGCCACCCCGGCGGACATCACCGCGCTGGACGAGTTCCTCGACGTGCACGACGATCTCACCGGCGCCCTGCGAGCCTGCGCCCGTGCTGCGATCTCCACCGCCGGCCGCCACCGGGCGAAAACCATGGACTAGCCGCACCCCCACGGGGAGCTTCCGTCGTCTAGTGGATGTGGATGCCCCGGGCTCGCCGCTATAGTCGCCGCTGCGCGAACCCAAGTGAGCGGCGAGTCAAGGGGGCCGACGTGGTCGCAAACGGAACGAGGGCCGGCTGGCAGCAGGGCCAGGACGCCCTTCGCGACGAGGTCACCCGGGTGACTGCCCTGCTGCGATCCATCCAGGAGCCGGGAGTCCCCGCGGTGGGGCACTGGAACCTCGGCGATGTCGCCATGCATCTCTCCCAGGCCTGGATTCTGGTGACCGGCCTGGCACGACGAGACCTGTCACCCTTCCACGCGGTGATCCCCAGTACCGCGGGCGTCACTGGCGGCTCGGTTATCCGGAACATGTGGGACTTTGGGGAGATAACCGATCTCGGCGTGCAGGCCGACTCCGAGCGGGATCTGGGCGTCCTGGCTGACCGCATCGAAGCCCAGGCAGAGCAGTATTTCAGCGAGTGCGTGGCGGCAGATCCAGATGCGCCACGCCCATGGGTAATCGAGGGGACCACCGTCCGCCAGGCGACCTTGACCTATCACCTGCTGAACGAGACGCTGACGCACGGCTACGACATCGCCCATGCAGCAGGGCGCCCCTGGCGGATCGAGCCGTCCCATGCCGCCATGAGCCTGGGACGGTTCGTCGTCCCGGTCCTGCAAGCGGCCAGTCCTCGGGTGTTTGTGAACCATGCGAAAGCGGCCGGCCTCCGGGCCACCTACGATCTCCGCATCCGGGGCGGCGATAGTTTCCATTTCATCTTCGACGACGGGGCGCTCACCATCGTGGAGCCGTCATCCCGCGGAGTTGACTGCCATATCTCGGCCGACCCCGTCGCATTCCACATGGTAGTCTGGAACCGGCAGAGCCAGTGGACGGCGATCGCCCAGACCAAGCTGATGGCCTGGGGCCGCAAACCGTGGCTGGGCCTCCAGCTCAGGAGCCTGATCCGCAACCCCTAGCCACCCGCGTGACGGTGCCGCGCCCGCATACGTCATCTGCCCGATGTGGAAGACCCGGATCTGTCTCTACGGTTACCGCTGCACACACCCGAGTTGAGCGACGGACCAGGGGGCTGACGTGGTCGCAAACCAATCAAAGGTCGAATGGCAGCAGGGCCAGGACGCACTCCGTGACGAGGTTGTGCGGGTGACGACCCTGCTGCGATCCATCCACGACCCGGGGCCGCATGCGGTGGGTCAGTGGAACCTCGGCGAGGTCGCCATGCATCTGTCGCAGGCCTGGATTGCCGTGCCCGGCCTGGCAAGACGGGACCTCTCCCGCGTTCACGAGGTGGTGCCCAGCCTGGCCGGCGTGGCCGGCGACTCGCTGATCCGGGACATGTGGGACCTGGCCGACACGACCACCCTCGCAGCGAAGTCTGACCCCGAGCGCGACCCGGCGGTCCTGGCCGACCGCATTGAGGCCCGGGCGGAGGAGTACCTCAGCGAATGCGGGGGAGCAGACCCCGATGCGCCACGTCCCTGGTTGGTTCACGGCGCCACCGTCCGGCAGTCGACCTTGACCTACCACCTGCTGAGCGAGACTGTCCTGCACGGTTACGACATCGCCCATGCCGCCGGGCGCCCGTGGCGGATCGAGCCGGCCCACGCCGCCATGGTGCTGGCCCGGTTCAACGTCCCGATCACGCACGCGCTCGGTCCCCGGGTGTTCGTGAACGGCGAGCAGGCAGCCGGCCTCCAGGCCACCTATGACGTCCGGATCCGGGGCGGGGATCGCTTCCATTTCATCTTCGATGACGGGGAGCTCCGCATCGCGGAGCCGTCGTCCCGCAGAGTTGCCTGCCACATCTCGGCTGACCCCGTTGCTTTCCTCATGGTGTTCTGGCGCAGGCAGAGTCAATGGACCGCGATCGGCAAGGGCAAGCTGCTGGCCTGGGGCCGCAAACCGTGGCTGGGCCCCCGGCTCAGGACGCTGATGCGCAACCCCTGACCATCTCGCGCGGCGGCGTATCCTGCGCAAGGTGGCCGACGGCGCGCAACCGGGCGAGCCCGGGCCTTTCCCGCTTCTCGGACGCTCCCGGGAGCTGGCTGCCCTGCGGCGGCTGCTCAGCGACACCCGCCGCGACGGCGGCAAGGCCGCCGTCGTGCGGGGCGAGGCCGGGATCGGGAAGACGCGGCTGCTGGCCGAGATCGTGGCCCACGCCCAGGAGCAGGGCTTCCAGGTTCTCTCGGGTGCGACCGACGAACTGGCTTCCGGCCGCCCGCTCGGGGCGCTGATCGAGGCTTTCGGCCTGCAGGCTGACTCGGCCGATCCGGAGCGGGCCGCGATCGGCCGGCTCATCTGCGGGGAAGCGGTCCAGCTAGTGCCCCACGCCCCCGTCATCGCGGATCTGGGTTTTCGCATTATTGACGAGTCGGTGGCCCTGCTGGCACGGCTGGCCACCGACCGGCCGGTCGTCGTCGCCTTCGAGGACCTGCACTGGGCCGATCCGTCCACCCTGCGTGTCGTCCGCGCCATCGGCCGAGCCCTGCCCCAGCTGCCGGTGGCGCTGCTGGTCACGCTGCGGCCCTTCCCCGAGCGCCCCGAGCTGGCTCAGGTGCTCGACGAACTGGCGAGCCACGGTGCAGCGCAGCTGGCGCTGGCGGCTCTGGACGGCCCGGCAGTCGCCGCGCTGGCCGAAGCGGTGGTCGGCGCACCGCCCGGGGCGGTGCTGTCGGGTCAGCTCTCCCGGGCGGCCGGAAATCCCCTGTTCGTGATCGAGCTGGTCAAGGCCCTGCGCGAGCAGCGAAGCCGGGCGGTGCACCAGGGCCGGATCGATGTCGCCGACAGCTCGCCGCCCCAGACCCTGCCGCTGACCATCCTGCGGCGGGTGAGCAACCTGGCTCCGGCGACACTGGAGGTCCTGCGGGTGGCGACGGCGCTGGGGCGGGAGTTCTCGGTGGCCGAGCTGTCCATGGTCACCGGCCGCAGCGCGGTCACGCTGCTGCCCGAGCTCGACGGGGCGTTGCGGGCCGGCCTGCTGGCAGAGTCCCCGACAGGGCTGGCCTTCCGGCATGAGCTGATCCGAGAGGCGATCTACCACGACCTCAGCCAGGTCCTGCGGCAAGGTCTGCACCGGGAGATAGCCAGGATCCTGACCGCGGCCGGTGCCCCCGTGGGCCGGGTGGCCGACCACCTGTTCCTGGGGGCGTCGGCCACGGATCCCGAAGCGCGACGATGGTTGCGGCAGGTGGCTGCCGAGGCTGCTCCCCGCTCGCTGACGGTGGCGGCGAAGCTATGCCAGCGGGCGTTCGAGCTCACCAGTGCTGACGATCCGGACCGGGACGCGGTGGCCGCGGAGCTGGCGCCGTTGCTCCTGCAGACGGGCCGGCCAGCCGACGCCGAGCAGATCGCGCGGGACGTCCTGGCCCGCGGTCCCCGGGCGGCACACGAGGTCGTCCTGCGGCGGGCGCTGGGCGAGGTGCTGTGGGCGATCGGCTGGCGTGAGCCGGCCGTCGCCGAGCTCGAAGCGGTCGCCCGCGTCCCCGGCGCGTCGGACCGGGACCGGGCCGGCTCGCTGGCCCTGGCCGCCAACATCAGGATGTTCCTCGGCGACCCGGAAGGTGCCCAAGCCCAGGCGCGGCAAGCCCGGACGGTGGCACCGGACGACGACTTCGTGACCTGCCTCGCTGGGCAGACCCTGGCCGTGACTGCCGATGCGCGGGGCAACGTGACCGAGGCGGTGGAGCTGGCGCAACGGGCAGTCGAGATCGCGGCGCGCAGCCGTGATCCCCGGGTCGGCCACCTGCACCCGCACCTGCATCTCGGGTTGGTCCTGCTGGACGCCGACCGCCGAGACGACGCGCTGGCCGCGCTTCAGCTCGGCCGGCAGCTGGGCGAGGAGCGGGGCAACGTGATGTGGCTGCCCCTGCATCACGCGGTGCTGGCCATGCACCGAGTCACCGGCGGCGAGCTGGCCGACGCCGTGGCCGAGGCGGAGGCCGGCCTGGTGCTCGCCGACGAGGTCGGGACCCGGCTGCACGCTCCCCTGCTGCACGGCGTGGCCGCCTGGGTCGCCCTGCAACGGGGTGACATCGCCGCTGGTGAGGCCCACATGGCCGACGCCGCGGCGGAGTTCACGGCAGCGGTCAGCCAGGACTGGCAGCTCACCGCCGCCGCCGAGGGGATCCGGGTGGCCGGCGCCCGCTGGCCGCTGGAGTGGGGCCTGTGGATCCAGGCGCTGCTCTGCGAGGCCCGGGGAGATACCGGCCAGGCGCGGGCACTGCTGGCGGACGCCTGGGAATTGGGTGCTCCCCTGCGGTTCTGCCTGTCCTACCGGTTCTTGGGGCCCGACCTGGTCCGCCTGGCGGTCGCGGCGGGCGACCGCGAGCAGGCAGCGGCCGTGGCGCAGGAGATAGCCGACGGTGCCCAGCGCTGCGGGGTGCCCAGCGCGGCCGGGGCCGCGCTGCGCTGCCGGGGCCTGGTCAATGACGATCCCGCCATGCTGCTGGCCGCGGTGGACACCTACCGCCAGCTGCCGCCGACCGTCGAGCTGGCGCTGGCCTGCGAGGAGGCCGGCGCGGCACTGTGCCGGGCCGGGCGCACTGCCGAGGCGGTGCCCGTCCTGGACGGTGCCCTCGACTTCTATCTCCGCACCGGCGCGCACCGGGGAGCCGCCCGGGTGGACGCGGCACTGCGGGGCCTCGGCATCCGGCGCCGGCGCGCGGGGCACGCGCGGAGGCCGCCGGTGGGGTGGGAGAGCTTGACCGCCAGCGAACTGAGCGTGACCCGGCTGGCGTCGCAGGGCCTCACCAACCGCCAGATCGGAGACCGCCTGTTCATCTCCCGCCGGACAGTAGGAACCCACCTGGCCCACATATTCCAGAAACTGGGAATCAACAGCCGCACCCAGCTGGCCGCCCGCCGGGACGTACCGCGATGAGCATCCATGTGGCAGTGCGCAGGTGCCCTACAACTGCGACAAGCATCCATGTCGCTCACCACGCAGAAAATAGCCCTGTGCTAGCGGGTAAGGGGGCCGGTTGTCGTCGGTGGCGCACCACGGCGTCGACATTGACCTTGAACGGGATTGACCTTGCGGTCACAGCCGAGTGCTTCTGACCGTGACCAGATGGCAGCGGTTCGGGCAGCGGCGCCGCACCAGGCCGTTCTACGTTCACCGGCGTGACGGTCTACACCGCCGGGCTGTTCGGCGCTGCGCTCGAGGTGCCCCGCTTGCTGCTTGCCGCCGGCAACGCATAAGGATCACGCCGCTGGAGCGTATATTCGGGACCGTCCGGTAACGTCTAGTTACTCTTTGTGACAGACGAGCGGGGATGATCACTTTATCGAGCGCAGAGGGGGCTCGTTGTGCACCTCGGGGTGACCGGCCAGTCACGGCTCGGGCCAGTCTTTGGGGTTGCGCTGGCCTCCCTCTTGCTGGCGTCGCTCCTGTTCACCCGAGAGCCGGTCGCCACCGCCGGCGAAGAAGACTACGGCCAGTACTCGCTGATGAACCAGCGCCATGCCGGACGGTTCCACTCCGGCGGGAAACTCGCGGGCCAATGGTCGTGGACACCGCAGGGCGACGGCTCGGAAGTGTCGTGGGGCGACCCGTCGAGGTGGCCACCTGCCAGCGCTGAGCGGTTCATCCGTTCCGGGACCTGGGTACTGCTCGACGGGTGGCGCGATCACGGCACTTACTACGTTCAGCGGGTGCACCGGGAGCTGATCGGCGACGGGGCCTGCCACAACCTGGTGCCGCTGCCGACGGAGGGAGGCCGCCAGCACTACGTGCAATGGCCGATCCCACCACAGGCGTACTGCCTCCAGGCGTGGGGCACGATCACCGAGCAGTCCGGCGGCAAGACCATGGACTTCTCCCATACGCAGGTGTGGTTTCCGCCTGGCAACTGCCACAACACCTACCTCGGTGCGCGGACCTGCATCCGCCAGTGGGAATCGTGGTGGGACAACAAAGACACGCCCGGTGCCCCGATCACCCGCAAGCTCGAGCGCAGCGTGTCACTCGCCCGCGGTATCGGGATGGGCTTCGTGATCGACCAGTCGTACCCGCATCCGTGGCATGCCGAACTGCACTCTGACTGGACCTGGTAAACCATGGGACTGGACCTGGTAAACCATGGGACTGGACCTGGTAAACCATGGGACTGGACCTGGTAACCACCTGGTGATCACCGATCACGTGCCCTGAGCAGGCGGCAGTGGGCCGACCCGGCCCGGCAGCTCTTGACTGGCCCTGCGCCTGCGCACCTGCCCGTACCGTTCATGAGCTGCCTGCTTGCTCACCCCGAGCGAATGACCGATCTCATTCCATGGCGCGCCACGTGTCCGGGCCAGCCGCACCAGCCTGGCCCGCCACCGGTCGACCACCCGGGCCAGCGCCTCCACCGCGGTCAGTGCCTCAAGTACCGGTTCGATGGGACGCCAGTCGTCGGACCGCTCGGCGCCCGCCGGGACGGGCCGCTCGGCGCTGAACACGACGTCCGGCGGGAGATAACGCCCGAAGCGCTCAGCCGCATGCAAAGCCTCGTAGGTCTGCAACGGCAAGGGCGTCGGGGACGGCGGCAGGTGCCGGATGCGCGGCGCCACCGGGCTCGGTTCACCGGGGTTGGCCGAAGGCTCACCCTGCGGCGGGAGCTTCAGGTACACCCGGGTGGTGGTTCCCTGCGGGCCGGTGTGCTGCTGGACCAGATCGGACAGGTAGTTGATCAGCAGGAGACCACGGCCGCCAGGTCGCCTCGGATCGGCTGATTGGCGCCCGCCGAGCGGATCCCTGATGTGCCCGGCATCCCGGACTTCGCACACGAGATAGCCCCGTTGCGCCCAGATACGCAGCGTGCCGGTGCCTCCGCCGTGGACGAGGCTGCTCGCCGTCAGCTCACCGACGATCAGCTTGAGCTCCGCATGATCGCCGTCCAGGCCGAGGCGGGTCGCGTGGTCACTGGCGAACTGCTGGGCGAGCGCTGCCTTGCTGGCATCGAAGGTGAGGCAGGGTCCCGCCGCTGCTGGAGAGGGGCGGCGGTCTCCGGCGGCGAGGCGTTCGGGCGCGTAGGTGGCGCTGGCCCGCGGCCGGCTGGCATCGATCACCACGGGGTGACAGGCGTGCGCATCGGCAAGGGTCTGCGGGCCCAACCGGCTGACGTCATAGGGGCACAGAATGGTGACCGGCCGGCCGGCGAACGCAATGTTGATCAAAGCCTCATGGTGGGCGCAGTCCGGGTACTCCCTGGGCGCGCGGCCGGCCCACCTGTGTTCGCCGATAATCCGGACCCGCCTGGACGGGTGGGCATCGGCGAAGGTGCACAGCACACTGGGGATGATCCGCCCTGGGTTGCGGCCGGCCCGGGTCATGTCGAGCAGGCGCACCCGCTCAGCGTCGGGGCCCAGCTCAGCGAGGATGAGCCGGAGATTCGGGCCCGGCACGGCGACGGCCACGGGTTCGCCGGCCGCCAGCCCCTCACGGAGGAACGATACGGTGCCTTCGAGGTACTCCGCGGCGTCGCGGTAGAACAACGCCTGGTGCACGAACTCGTCAGCGGGGCGCGAACCAACCACACTCAACACCTCGTCTCGATGCGTCAAGCAACGGGTACCCACCGCCACATCGGCAGGCAAACATCGCCGCGCCTCGCCCCGCCACTAGAGTAGATAGTGAAGCGGGCGGTTACAACCCGTTTCCTGCGATCACTGCACGTTCCGGCCAAAAATCTCCCCATCGCCGGTGGTGCAGCGCAGTCCGACCCGGGCACGCCCCGGCTGGCCGGAGCGACGGTCTCCTGCGGAGCCTGGTAGCCGGGGACCGGTGACCCGCAGCGGAGGGTGTCCTCGTGGGGTGCCGCGGACCCCAGTTGTGCAAGGCGTGGCAAGCGGCGCGCCATCGACCACGTAGATCGGTCGCAGCGTGCACCGCGTCGGCGCGCTAGCCCGTCGCAGGCGTCGATGATGAGCGCAGTCAGCAGGTCGTCGCGGCTGCGGAATGAGTCCAGAATTTACATTCTTGTTAGTAAGAAATTCCACGGATCGACACCCGCCGCTAGACCATGACGCGCTCGTCCCAGTCGATCCGGTAGTTCCAGATCCACGACAGGTCCGTGGCAGTGAACTTCCGGGCCGACCTGGGGGCGATGAAGAAGTCCCACAGGATCCGCCCGACCTTGCCAGGGAAAAAATAGTGGCGGTTGCGCTCGCCCTGCGCCGCGATCGCCTCAACCCGTTCCCGGCGTAACCGCTCGTATTCACCGAACGCCCGCTCGACGCCGGATACGTCGCGCAGGCACTTCGCCAGCGTCACCGCATCCTCGATCGCCATCGACGCACCCTGGCCGGACGCGGGCGAGGCCGCGTGCGCCGCGTCTCCGACGATGATCATCCGGTCCCGATGCCAGGTCGGCACGGCCGGAAGGTGGTAGATGACCAGCGGCCGGTAGATCTCCGGAGTGGCCTCGATCAGCCGCGCAGCCGGGGTCCGGTCGCCCCTGACCAGCCCGAGCAATTCGGTCCGCCACTGCTCGCCGGTGATCGCCGCCAGCTGTGCCGGGGCGGGACCGGTCCGCCGCCACGGGGTGGCCAACCACCAGATCCGGCCATCCTGATGGACTTCGTAGCAGAAGAGGCAGCGCCTGCCGAAGACTATGTTAAACACCCCGGGCTCGGCGTCCACCGAGATCCCGGTGACCTGCCCCACGATTTGCAGTAACCGGGTGTACCGGGCGGCGGGCGCGGCCGGGTCGATGATCCGGCGCACCTGCGAGTGCAGCCCGTCCGCGCCGATTAGCAGGTCACCCTCGGCCTGGCTGCCGTCCTCGAACGTCGCGCGCACGCCGGCCGCGGTGCCTTCGGCCTCGGCGAGGCGTTTGCGGTACTCGACCGTGACGCCCCGGCGCACGGCCTCGTCCTGCAGCGCGACATAGAGGTCCGAGCGCAGCACCGACTGGCCGACTATGCCGTCCGCCAGTTCGGGGTCGAACCGGCGGAACTCGACCAGCTTCTTCCCGCTCGCGCCAAGGTGTATGGCCCCCCGGAGCGCGTCCGTGCTCTTGCCCTTGATCAGATCTCCCAGCCCGATTGACTCCAGCGCGGCTATCCCGTTCACCCCCACGTCGAGGGTCGCGCCCACGCCGTCGGCGGTCCGCTCGTACGCCTCGTACACCACCGGCTCCCAGCCGGCCTTCTTCAGCGCGATCGCAGTCACCGGGCCCGCGATACCGCCCCCGACGATTAATGCCCGGCCCAAGACTATTCTCCTAACGTAGTCTCTGAGAAACTTTACGACCAAGCGTTTCACCAGGCTAGAGGCCGCACGCAACCAACTCGCAATCTGACTGACGAGTTGTGACATGCTGTACGTCCATGACAGCGATCGAGGAGCTCGTGGTCCGCAACACACTGCGCTCGGGCACCGGACCCGGCCCGCTGCCAGCCCGGCCTGGCCTGCACGTAGCAGTGGTGACCTGCATGGACGCCCGGCTCGACCCGGTCGCGCTGCTCGGCCTGCGGCCGGGCGAGGCGCACGTGATCCGCAACGCGGGTGGCATCGTCACCGACGACGTCATCCGCTCCCTGGCGATCAGCCAGCGAAAGCTGGGCACCACCGAGGTGATGCTGCTGCACCACACCAAATGCGGGATGGCGATGTTCACCGACGAGGACTTCTGGTTTGAACTTCAGCAGGCCACCGGCCTGCGGCCCACCTGGGCGGTCGAGACGTTCCGAGACGCCGAATCCGACGTGCGGCAGTCGGTGGAGCGGGTGCGGCGCAGCCCGTTTCTGGCGGCTACCACGGCGGTGCGGGGCTTTGTGGTGAATGTCGACACCGGCGATCTCGCCGAGGTCTTGCCGTCCCAGCCGTGAACCCGACCCGCCTGATCGCCTGGTTCGACGCCCACGCGCGCGATCTGCCCTGGCGCAAGCCTGGCACCACCGCGTGGGGCGTGCTGGTCAGCGAGGTCATGCTGCAGCAAACCCCGGTGCATCGCGTCGCCGGAGTGTGGACCGAGTGGATGGCCCGCTGGCCCAGCCCGTCGGGCCTGGCCGCCGAGGCACCCGGCACCGCCGTCCGCGCCTGGGGAAAACTGGGTTACCCACGGCGGGCGTTGCGGCTGCACGCGGCTGCCGCAGCCATCGCCTCGCAGCATGACGACATCGTCCCCGCGGATGTGGACGCGCTGCTCGCCCTGCCCGGGATCGGTGCCTACACTGCCCGCGCGGTAGCGGCCTTCGGCTTCGGGCACCGCGTGCCGGTAGTGGACACCAATGTCCGGCGGGTAGTTGCCCGTGCGGTGCACGGCATGGCCGACTCCGGTCCGCCGTCGGTCTCCCGTGATCTGTCTGACGTGGACAGCATGCTGCCCGAGGTGCAGGCCGCCCGCTTCTCCGCCGCGCTGATGGAGCTTGGTGCCGTCGTATGCACGGCCCGCAACCCACGCTGCCCCGGCTGTCCGCTGGCCGACGAATGCACCTGGGTGCGCGCCGGTAGACCCGCCAAGACCGGCTCCGGGCGACCTGCGCAACGGTTTGCGGGCACTGACCGCCAGGTGCGCGGCTTGCTGCTCGACGTCCTGCGGGCAGCGCCGGACCCGGTGCCCCGAACCCGGCTGGACGTGGTCTGGCTGGACGCGCCGCAGCGCGACCGGTGCCTGGGCTCGCTGATCGTCGACGGCCTCGTGGAGCAGACCCGCGACGGCCGGTTCGCCCTGCCCGGGGAACACTGAGTCGCTCGGCCGCCGCAAGGCCGTAGGCTGGGCTGCATGGCCGTCGTGAAGATCAACGCTATCGAGGTACCGGAAGGCGCGGGTCCCGAGCTGGAACGCCGGTTCTCCGCCCGGCACGGGTCGGTGGAGTCCGCCCCAGGCTTCCTGGGCTTCGAGCTGCTGCGCCCCGTCGCCGGCGACGACCGGTACTTCGTCTACACCCGGTGGGAGACCGAGGAGCACTTCCAGGCCTGGCGCGACGGCCCGGCGATGGAGGCACATTCCGGCGAGCGGGCGAAACCGGTGGCCAGCGGCTCCGCACTGCTGGAGTTCGAGGTCGTCCAGTCCGCCGAGCCGTCCCCTGGTACCTCGGGCTGAGCTGGGCGGGCGGCCGGTGCGCTGGTGATCGGTCGGCTCCGGACCGGACAGTGTGCACCAGAGCCCGACACAGTGTGCACCAGAGCCCGACACAGTGTGCACCAGAGCCCGACACAGTGTGCACCAGAGCCCGACACAGTGTGCACCAGAGCCCGACACAGTGTGCACCAGAGC
>JBOHFT010000043.1:0-27164 GCA_050699815.1 Pseudonocardiaceae bacterium
CCACTCACGGGTCCTCGAGGTCCCCCTCGAGGTCCAGGTAGACCGCGCGCAGGGCGTCGAGGTCGGCCGGGTCGGGCTGCGCCCATAGGCCCCGGTCAGCGGCTTCGAGCAGCCGCTCGGTCATCCCGCGCAGCGCCCAGGGGTTGGATTGCCGGAGGAATTGCTGCACGCCGGAATCGACGACGTAGGAGTGCGCGAGCTGCTGGTACATCCAGTCCTCCACCACGCCCGCGGTGGCGTCGAAGCCGAACAGGTAGTCGACGGTGGCGGCCAGCTCGGAGGCGCCCTTGTAGCCGTGGCGCTGCATCGCGGCGATCCACCGCGGGTTGACCACCCGGGCCCGGAAGACCCGGCGGGTCTCCTCGGCCAGCGACCGGGTCCGCACCGCGTGCGGCACCGCGGAGTCACCCACATAGGCGGCCGGGCTCCGCCCCGTCAAGGAGCGCACCATGGCGACCATCCCGCCGTGGTACTGGAAGTAGTCGTCGGAGTCGGCGATGTCGTGCTCGCGGGTGTCGACGTTCTTGGCGGCGACTGCGATGCGCCGGAAGGCGTGCTCCATGTCACCGCGCGCGGCGGCCCCGTCGAGCCCCCGGCCGTAGGCGTAGCCGCCCCAGGTGGCGTAGACCTCGGCGAGGTCGGCGTCGGTGCGCCACTGCCGGCTGTCGATCAGCGGCAGCAGCCCGGCGCCGTACGCGCCGGGCTGGGAACCGAAGATCCGGGTGCGGGCCCGGCGGCCGTCGCCGTGCGCGGCGAGGTCGGCCCGATAGTGCGCGGCGACGTAGTTGTCCTCGGCTGGTTCGTCCAAGACGGCAACAGCGGCCACTGCATCATCGATGAGCGCCACCACGTGCGGGAAGGCGTCCCGGAAGAAACCGGAGATACGCAGCACGACGTCGATCCGGGGCCGGCCCAGCTCCCCCAGCGAGACCACCTCCAGGCCGGTGACCCGGCGTGAGGCGTCGTCCCAGGTCGGGCGGACCCCGAGCAGTGCCAGCACCTCGGCGATGTCGTCGCCCTGGGTGCGCATCGCCGAGGTGCCCCAGACGGTGAGCCCCACCGAGGCGGGCCAGCCACCGGTGTCGGCGCGGTGGCGGGCCAGCAGCGAGTCGGCCAGCGCGGCGCCCACCTCGAAGGAATTGCGCGACGGGATGGCCTTGGGGTCCACTGAGTAGAAGTTGCGGCCGGTGGGCAGCACCGACACCAGCCCGCGGGTGGGTGAGCCGGACGGTCCGGGCTCGACGAACCGGCCGTCCAGGGCGCGCAGCACGTTGGTGATCTCGGCGGGGGTGCCGGCCAGCCGGGGCACCAGCTCGGTGCAGCCGAACCGCAGCACGGCCTGGACCTGCTCAGCGGAGCGGACCGCATCGCCCAGGCAGCCGCCGAGACAGTCGGTGATCGCGGGCGACGCCAGCTCGGGCGACCACGGCTGGCGCCCGGGTCCCGGCTCGGCGAGGTAGCTCAGGAGCGTGCGGGCGGCCTGCTCGAGACAGTCGACGACGTCGCTTCCCCGGACGTTCCCGTCGCCCGGGTAGCCCTGCCCGGTGGTCGCCGAGAACAGCGTCGGCGCGACCTTGACCACCGCACCGGGCTCGGCGAGCAGCGCCTGCTCGTCCAGGCCGATCCATTCGGCGATCGCGGCCCGCAAGCCGGGCAGCGCCGCACCCGAGCCGAACACCTGGCGGGCCCGCAGCACCGCGAGCACGTCGTTGACCAGCTCGGCACCCTCGGGCGCGCGGCCCAGCACGTGCAGCCCGTCACGGATCTGCACGTCCTTGATCTCGCACAGGTACCCGTCGAGGTGCATCACGAAGTCGTCGAAATCCGCCTCCCCCGGCGGCACCTCAGCCCCCAGGTCCCGGTGCAGCTGGGCGCTCTGGATCAGCGTCCAGATCTGGCTGCGCAGGGTGGGGAGCTTGGCCGGGTCCAGGGCAGCCACGACGGCGTACTCGTCGAGCAGCTGCTCGAGGCGGGCGAGGTCGCCGTAGGTGTCGGCCCGGGCCATCGGCGGGATCAGGTGGTCGACGATGGTGGCGTGCGCCCGGCGCTTGGCCTGGGTGCCCTCACCGGGGTCGTTGACGATGAACGGGTACACCAGCGGCAGGTTGCCGAGCACGGCGTCCGGGGCATCGTCAGCGGCCAGCCCCAGGCCCTTGCCGGGCAGCCACTCCAGGTTGCCGTGCTTGCCCAGGTGCACCACGGCGTGCGCGCCGAAATCCTGTTCCAGCCAGCGGTAGGCGGCCAGGTACTGGTGCGACGGGGCCAGCGCGGGGTCGTGGTAGATCGCCACCGGGTTCTCGCCGAACCCGCGCGGCGGCTGGATGAGCAGCATCACATTGCCGAACCGCAGCGAGCCGACGTAGATCGTGTCGTCGGACACGTACAGCTGCCCCGGGGGCTCACCCCAGGCCGCCACGACGGACTCGCGCAGCGGCGCGGGCAGCTGCGCGAACCACGGGGCGTACTGCGCGGTGGGCACCCGGATGGCCGCGCCCGCCATCTGCTCCTCGGTCAGCCACTCCACGTCGTGCCCGCCGGCGGCGATCAGCCGGTGGATCAGCGCGTCACCCTCCAGCCCGTCGACGTCCAGGTCGCCGAGGTCGTAACCGGCGCCGGCGAGCGCCCGCAGCAGCACCACGGCCGACGCTGGGGTGTCCAGGCCGACCGCGTTGCCGATCCGGGAGTGCTTGGTCGGGTAGGCGGACAGCACGATCGCGACCCGCTTGTCCGCTGCGGGCACGTGCCGCAGCCGGGCCAGCGCGACGGCGGTGCCGGCCACCCGGGCGGCCCGCTCGGGGTCGGCGACATAGACCGGGATCCCGTCCGGCCCGGGTTCCTTGAAGGAGAACGGCACCGACACCAGCCGCCCGTCGAACTCCGGGATGGCGACCTGCATGGCGGCGTCCATCGGGGACAGCGCCGCGTCGCTGGCCTGCCAGGCCGCCCGGGACGTGGTCAGGCACAGACCTTGCAGCACCGGGACGTCCAGCGCGGCCAGCGCGCCGGCGTCCCAGGACTCCTCCTCGGCCCCGGCGCTGCCGCCCGCGGCGAGCACCGTGGTCACCACCGCGTCGCAGCGGCCCAGCAGCGCGCGCAGCCCGTGGGCCTGCGCGTCGCCCAGCCCGCGCAGCGAGCCGCAGAACACCGGCAGCGCGTTCGCCCCGGCCGCCCGGACGGCCCCGGCCAGCGCGTCGACGAAACCGGTGTTGGCGGCCAGCGCGTGCGCCCGGTAGAACACGATGCCGACGGTCGGGCGCCCCGGGTCTTTCGTGACCGCGCCGTGCACGCCGTACTCCGGGGTGGCAGCCGGTGGCTCGAAGCCCTCCCCGGTGAGCAGCACCGTGTCAGACAGGAACCGGGCCAGCTCGGCCAGGTTCGCCGGGCCACCGGCGACCAGGTAGCGCAGCGCCTCCGCCGCCACCCCCGCCGGGACCGTGGACGCCGCCATCAGCTCCGCATCCGGGGCCGCCTCGCCGCCCAGGCACACCGCCGGCAGCCCAGCCCGCAGCAGTACCTCGAGCCCGGGCTCCCAGGCCCGCCGCCCGCCGAGCAGCCGCAGCACCACGATGTCCACCCCGCCCAGCAGCGCGGGCAGCTCCGCGGGCTCGGTCCGGGCCGGGTTGGCGACCCGGTAACCGGCGCCGCAGGCCCGGGCGGCGAGCAGATCGGTGTCAGCAGTGGACAGCAGCAGGATCCGCACAACACTCCAACCTACCGGCCGACATCGATCACCACCCGGCTCGGCGCGGTCAGCGTGAACACCCTGGCCCAGGTCTGCCTGCGCATCCCGACCCCGATCAGCAACACGGCCTCGTAGTCACCAGGGACCGAGACCGCCATGACGTTGGCCAGGTTGCGGGTGCGGAACTTCCGCGGCCCAGGCCAGCTGGGGTTGCCCTGGTCGTCGTGCGAATACGCCGGGGTGGCGACCACTTCCACGAATGCGGCGCCGGTGAGCCACTCGATGTCGCCGGAGCCGTCCTGGATCAGCTCGTCGACGAACCGGTGGGTGACCTGCGGTGGGGGGCCGGCGAAGTCCAGCACGATCCGGTCGAATGTCGGGTGCACCCCGGTCCGGACACCGGTGAGCACCCCGATAGCCGGGGCCGGCTGTGCTGAGGCCGACTGGGCCGGGACGGCGCCAGCGGTGACCACCGCGGCACTGAGCAGAAGGGTGGCGAGGGTCCGCCTGGTGATTGCGCCCATGATGACCTCCGACGGCCGGGAACGGACTTAGGTGATAAATCAGACGTCCAGGCGCGCACCGGGTTCCCCGTATCAGGCACGATGGTTCAGTGGCAGGGCTCCGGCACCTGGTGATGGTGATCCCGGCCATCAGCGGCAGCGTGCTGGCTCGCTGGGCTAGTCGAGAGCAACTTGAACCCCCGGTAGCCACATCCAGCGCGGCCGTCGAGCGCCACGAGGGGAGCAGCGGACGGCTTGCCTCGGTACAGGGCAGCCGCTGCGGATCGTCGAACCGTGTGGGACATTCGGTCCGAGGTTACAGGGATCACGTCTCACAATCGCCACTCACCCCTGCCGCGCCCACCGCCGCCCCAACGCCCGAACCTCAGCCAAATCAGTCCACCCAGCCGGTAAAACCGGAATAGTCCCCAGGACATCAGTCATCCCCGTGATCACCCAGCCTCTTACCGCGCAGCACGTAAGCTACTGCATCGCCCCGTCGCCACCGGATGGTGTATCCGTCGTGACGATGGCAGTCAAGAAACACCCAGCCGACTGGCGCTGCTTTGGGTACGGCTCCACCCCGGGCCATACGGCTTCGCCCTCTATGACCACGGGTGTTCTGAGCGACCGGTCGCGGATACACTCCGCCATATCGGCCAGTCGGGCGCTTAGGGCAAGCTGATCGTCACGCGAGAAGCCGTTCTCTATAGCCCTTGCATAGAACTCCCCACACGCCTCCGCCATACGCCGCAGTCCACACAGCATCTGGCGATCTTCGTCAGTCATGGCTTTCTGGCCTGTCCACCCTGGAAGCCTGAGCATGGAAAGCGGGGGGCGGTTCACTGGGCAAGCCGGCTCGGTAACACTCCAGACAGATCTGGTCAGGGTTGGGCGGTTCACCAGGCAGAGTTGAGCCACTTTTCCGCCACACCCGGAATGGTGAGAACTCCACGCCGCACGCGGCGAGCACCCGGACTCGGCGCAAGTGGCCACGATGTGTGTCCTTATGCTCAGGGATCGCCGGTACCAGGTCATCCCAGCCACTCCCCGAGAATGTCGAAGAGCCGGCTGGCGGCAACCTTGTCCAGCCTGAGCGCGCAGGAGCCGTCGATGTGCGGATTCAGCACAATCTCACCGTTGACCTTGCTGACACGGAGGTTGCAGAACCCTCGGCAACCGTGGATCTGGCAGGTGGTGGGGATAGTTCGGTCAGGCGGTCCGGGGTCATGGGCCTCATGCATTGCGGAGTACTCCAAGCTCTTGCTCGTCTCGCTGGACGGCACCCAGGACCGGGGAACGCCGAGCTGGCGGAAGCGGGGAGGCGTCCCCGACGAGGGACGCACCAGCTCAGGGTTCGATCCGGCCCTGGGGCCTTGGAAGATCACCAAACCGGGTAGTCGCGTCCTCAGGTATCCCGGGCATCAGATGGGCGTATCCACCCAGGAAGGCGAGGCCATCCTCGCTGGCCAGGCGGTGGATCACTGGTGATCGTCGCCCGCTACACTGGCACGCCTGATCAGACAGAAATCGGAGTGAATTCCATGGGATCGCGGCAACCGCGGCAGTACTATTGCCGTTGCGGCACACGCTTAGCGAAGGACAACACCGAGCGTCAGTGCGCTCGCTGCCAGCGTGCTTCACGGGACAAACTCATCACCCCGCCCGATGTCCCTGCCGAGTTCTGGGAGACGGAACAGTTCCGAGAGGCCTTCGCCGCTCAGCACATCGGGCGGGTATTCCGGGCTTACCGTACCCACTCATACCACTATGCCGCCTACGGGCCTGGCGGTATCTCCCAAACACTGCTCGGCCAATGGCTCAGCCTGCGCCAACCACAGGTCAGCAAGATCGAAACCGACCCACCGATCCGCAACCTGGATACCTTGGTGTATTGGGCGCAGGTGCTGCGGATACCGGCTGAGCTGTTGTGGTTCGACATGCCGGGTCAGACCCGCCAGGCAGTGACGAGTCGAAGTAGTGCTTCGCTAGACACCACAGGTGGCGACGAGGACAGTCTTGTACTAGCAGCCCTGCTGAATGACTTGACCGCCGACGGTGTCGTGATACTCGGCAACAGCGAGACGAGGGGCGTAGGTGTCTCAGCCCTTGAGGGCGCATCGCTTGCCGAGCGTGCGGATGTGCTGCTCAGACTCTTCCTGGAACTGGATGACGAGCTTGGTGGCGACACGCTCTACCTGCCGCTGTCGCGGTATGTCGCGCGCCTTGGCGCCAATGTCGAGCAGGAGCCGGCGGACGGCCTGGCTGCTTTTGCGAAGCCGAGCCAGATGACCGGCTGGCTGGCACTCGATGGTAACCGCCACGGAGCTGCCCGCCGCTATTTCACGACTGCGATTTATGCCGCCCACGAGGCCCAGCAGCCAGCGATCGCCGCCAGCTCCCTTGCCTACCTGAGCCTCCAAGAAACCTACCGAGGGCGTCTTAGCTCGGCCCTATCCTTTGCGCAGACAGCTTCCAACGTCGGCAACGGCAGCTTGACACCGCTCACCAAGACGATGGTGGGCACTCGACTTGCCCGTGCCCATGCTGGTCTGCGTAACACTGAGGACTGCATGCGTAGCCTCGATGAGATGCATACAGCCTTTAGCAACGCTGGGCAGCAAGAAGAGCCGTTGTGGATTTCATATGTTGACGAGATCGAGGTTGCGGCCCAAGAGGGCGCTTGCTATCTCGGCCTCGGCATGGCACCCCAAGCATGCGCTGCAATGACGAGAGCCCTCGATCTCTTGACACAGAAGGCACCGCACCGCATACGCGATCGAGTGCATTACCTGGTACGGCTGGCTCGATGCTACTTGCTGCAACGCGAGGTCGAGCGCGCCTGCGAAATAGCAGCCGAGGCAGTGACGCTCAGCGAAGCGATTGGCTCAGCGCGCGTGATTGAACGGCTCAGAGAATTCCATGTCGCACTAGAGTTGTTTGCTGCCAGCAAAGCCGCTCGCGAGTTCCACGAGCTCTATGCTGGCATCATCGCACAGCGTTTATCAACGAACTAATTAGACGAGAGCGGCCCGACGGCCGCCCGGATAACCGCTTCAGTATCTACCAAATCGGGGAGAACGATACCGGCTTGCGCCGCCATGAGATCTTCCACCGTGCTACTGCCGGTTGCTACACCGACAGCACGGACGCCAACTTCACGCGCGGCTGCTACGTCAAGCGGTGTATCCCCGATAACCACTAACCGATCCGGCCCGAAGGCCCGACCGTACTTATGCTCCGCCCGCTGCCACGCCTGACGAATGAGCGGCGGCCGGGTATCGCCATCCGAACCGTAACCGCCAACCTCAAGATCTATATGCTCCGAGAGCTGGAAGAGCTCAAGCTTTACCACTGCAATCGGTTTGATATTGCCAGTTGCAACGGTCTGCACCACGTTGTACTCCGCCAGTGCTGCAATTGCCTCCACGGCGCCAGGCAGTCGACGTCCGGCAGTGCGCATGCGCTCTCGGAGCTTGTCGGCTGCGCTGGCAAGCTCCGTGTAGAAGTCATCAAATTTACCCTCCGGATTCGAGACGCCATGCAGCCCCAGCGTGGCAGCCAGAATTGCTCGTTCGGTCCGGCCGGCCATGTCGGCCACCTCGCGCAGCGGCTGCCCGAAAACCTCCTCAAACGCCATCTCGTAAATCTCACGGCTGACCTCGCCGATGGTCACCAGCGTGTGGTCTATGTCCCAGAGGATGAGGGTGGATTGGTGCGGGTTCGCTGTCACAGGTTCCATGGTCGCACATCTGAGCCAGCCCTGGACGTTCCCAGGTACGGTAAGCCTAGCTAACACCGCCCTGCCAATCGCCTGGGCACTCTCACTAAGCCTGACCGCCGAGCCCGTACTCCACGCAGCGCAACAGATCGGCGCCCAGATCGTCGTGTGCCAGGACGTCCTGTTCGACGGGCCTGCCACAATCGCCGCAACCCGCCGGTTCCTCGACGTCGCCGGGCACTAGGACCGCGTAGCGCCGGCGGCTGGATTGCGATGGGAACTCAGCGAGCACCGCCGCCTCGGCCACGACCACGCCGAGCCCAGCGGCGTGCGCAGCAACGACTCCTCATTCGCCTTCTGGTACGCCGCCAGCCGCATCGGTATGGATGCCCGCGCCGGTCGCGCCGAGCGTAACGCCACCACTAAACCTGACCTCGTGGCCAGCACTCTCACCGCCACCAGCCTAGCCACCGCGTTCGACTATGGGGGTGTGCTCCGGCATGCCGCCGGACTGCCTGCCCTCCCATCGGGGACTCCCACCAACCCGACTGATCTCTTCTCATCGACCAGGAAGCCTCGCTATGCCGTTGAGTAGCTTCATACGCGTCAAGACCCAGTTCGAGGGCCTTCACCACTGGCCGGACGCACCGGAACCTGAGCCTGGATCCACCGACCGGATTGTGACCGAGAGCGTGTCGTAACAGGGGAAGTGCTGGCGGCGGTGCATCGGCGGGTGCTGGCCCGGCTGGCGGCGCGGACACCCCTGTTGCCCGGGGCGGAGACAGTGGCGTTTGTGGATGTCGATTCGGTGCAGCGGCGAGTGTATAGGGCCACCAAGCAGGGGGCGGCGTTCGGGCATGCCAAGATCGCGTCCAAGTCGCTGCTGGTGCGTGGGCTGAATGCGCTGATGGCGACGCTGTCCACCCCGCTGGCCTCCCCGGTGGTCACGAGTGCGCGGCTGCGGGGCGGCAACGCCGGTTCCGCCCGGGGCCGCGGCCAGCCTTCTCGCCGAGGCCCTGGGCGCCGCCCGGGAGGCCGGGGCCAGTGGGATCATCGTGGTGCGCGCCGACTCCGCCTACGACGCCGGGACGTTCGTGAGCGCCTGCCGCCGTGGCGGGGCCCACTTCTCGGTCACGGTGCGGATGGACCCCAAGATCCGGCGCACCATCACCACCATCGACGAGGGCTCCTGGGTGGCGATCAAGTACCCGAACGCCATCTTCGACGAGCAGACCGGCACCTGGATCTCTGATGCCGAGATCGCCGAGGTGCCCTACACCGCCTTTGCCCCCCACCGCGCCCACCGCACCGACGGGCGGCTGATCGTGCGCCGCGTCCGCCGACTCAACCCGAAGGCCACCGCGCAGGGACAGCACGAACTCTTCGCCACCTACCGCTACCACGCGGTATTCACCGACAGTCCCTGTCAGCTCACCCAGGCCGAGTCCGACCACCGGGGGCACGCCGTCATCGAGCAGGTCTTCGCCGACCTGATCGAGGGCCCCCTGGCGCACCTGCCCTCGGCTGCGTTTCACGCCAATGCCGCCTGGCTCCAACTCGCCGTCACCGCGCACACGCTCACCCGGGCGCTAGGCACGCTCGCCTCCACCCGGCACGCCGTGGCCCGGGGCGCGACCATCCGCACCGAGCCCATCCAGGTTGCCGCCCGGCCCGCCCGCAGCGGACACAACCAGATCACCTGGCACCTGCCCGAGGAATGGCCCTGGCGAGACGCCTGGCAGGGCGCCTTCCAGGCCACCCACCGGCCGCCCCCGGCCCAGGCCGCCTGAACTGACCACCCGCCCACCAGGGCCCGACCGGAGACCTCACACGTGGACAAGCTGGCCACCAGGCCAGCGGGAAAAACACGCCCATCAACGACACCCAGCCAGCCCAAGATCAACCAAGTCCCAAAAACGATCACTCAAATCCGGACGGTGGATCCAGGCACAGCCGCTGCTGGTCGCGGACTGTACCCTGCCCTGGTTGATCTAGGATCATTCTTGGTCTCTCGCGCTTAAAGGCTGGGGTTGCGGTGGCCCGTGTCTTCATCAGTTATGCCAGCGCCGACCGTGCGGTGGCTGATGAGGTGTCGGGGTGGTTACGGGCCGCCGGTCATGCGCCGTTCTTCGATCATGACGTTCGGGACGGGCTCAGTCTCGGGGAAGATTGGAAGCGGCGCCTCTACCGCGAGCTGCGCCAGGTCGAAGCGGTGATCGGCGTGGTCACGGCGTCTTTTGTGGCCTCGAAATGGTGTTTCGCGGAGGTAGGGATCGCGGATGCGCGAGGCTGCCGGCTCATCCCGTTACGGGTCGAGGCGGACGTGGTCCACCCGCTGATGGGGGAACTGCACCACGTCGACTATCACGCCGATCCCCAGCAGGCCCGCGAGCGAGTGCTGCGCGCCGTCCGGCTGGTCGAAGGGGGCGGTGCGTGGCAGGAAGGGGAGAATCCCTTCCCAGGGTTGGAGCCGTTCACCGCGGCGCGCAGCGAGGTGTTCTTCGGGCGCAGCGCGGATGCGCGCAGGCTGAGCAACCAGCTGCGGGCGATAGACGGCGTAGACCGTGCCGGCGGGCTGTTGGCCGTGGTCGGGCCCTCCGGTTGCGGGAAATCGTCGCTGCTCAACGCCGCGCTCGCGCCGCTGCTGGATGACGATCCAGGATGGCTGAGGGTGCCGACGCTGGCGCCGGGTACTGATCCGCTGCCTGAGCTGGCCCGGGTGCTCGCTGCCACCGCAGCCCAACAGGAGTTGACCTGGTCCGCAAGCGAGGTGCGTGCCCGGTTGGAAGCCGGTCCGGATGGGCTGCGGCGGGTCGCCGACGACCTCCTGGCCGCCACCCCGGGCACCGCCGCGCGGCGGCTGCTGGTGATGGTCGATCAAGCCGAGGAGCTGTTCACCCGAACGCCCCCAGGCACTCGAGAACGGTTCGCACACCTGCTCAGCGCCGCCCTGAGCGGCCCGGTGCAGGTGGTGCTCGTGCTGCGCTCGGAGTTCCTCGACGACCTCCGGACACTTCCCCCGCTGACCGGCCGGCTGATCGATGCCTCCCTCGTGGCCCCGCTGGATCAGGAGATGCTGCGCGAGGTCATCCAACGACCGGCGAGACTGGCAAGGCTGAGTCTGGATGAGGGACTGGTGGCCGCACTGGTCGCCGATACCGGCGGTGGTGAGGCCCTGCCGCTGCTCGCCTTCATCCTGCGCAGGCTGGCCGAGGACCTACCCCCGGGCGCCACCCTGAGCCTGTCCCGTTACCGGGAGCTCGGTGGTGTGCACGGCGCGCTGAGCCGACATGCCGATGCCACGCTCACCAAGGCCCTCCAGGCCAGCGGCTTGACCGAGCCGGAGGTGCTGACCGGGCTCACCGGTCTGATCACCGTGGACCACACCGGCCGACGCGCCCGGCGCCGGATCCCACTCCCCAGCCCAGCCGACCCGCTCCGCGGCGCGCTACAGGTCTTCGTCGAGCGGCGCTTGCTGCTCAGCGACACCGACGACGGCCACCTGTGGCTGACCTTGACCCACGAGGCACTGCTCACCAAATGGCGCCCCCTCAAAGACGCCACTGACGAGATCATCACGGCGTTGCGTGCCGCGCGAGTGGTCGAGCAGGCAGCCGCCGAGTGGGCCAGCGCGGACCGAGCTGAGCATTACCTCTGGGACGACAAGCGGCTCACCGCCACCCTGGTCACGCTCGGCATACCTGATAACGGCGGTAGCCACCACGTCGCCGTATCGCGTTCGGCCGCGCTCGATGAGACGGCCCGAGCGTTCCTTGACGCCAGCGCGCATCGGGTCAGCAGGACGAAAGAACGCCAACGGCGTCGCCGCCTAGCCCTCATCGCGGTCCTGTCGAGCTTGCTGCTGTTGGTGACCACCGCATCGATCTTCGCGGTCTACCAACGCAACATCGCGCAGACACAACGCGACACCGCCATCCTCAACCAGATCCTCGTCCAAGCTGACCGGCTACGCAGCACCGACTCCGCTCTAGCCGCTCAGCTCACCCTCACCGGCTACCGCCTTCGACCGACCCCGGACTTCCACGCCGCCCTCTTAAACACCGGGAACGCCGTCCTGTCCACCCCCCTGACCGGCCACACCGCCACCGTCAGTTCGGCGGTGTTCAGTCCTGATGGGCGCATCCTGGCCAGCGGCAGCGAAGACGGGACGGTGCGGTTGTGGAACGTGGCCGACCCGACGCACCCCACACCGCTGGCCACACTCATGACCGGCCACACCAGCCCGGTCTCCTCGGTGGTGTTCAGTCCGGACGGGCGCATCCTGGCCAGTAACGGCGGCGACGGGACGGTGCGGTCGTGGGGAGGCGGGACGGTGCGGTTGTGGAACGTGACCGACCCGGCACACCCCGCACCGCTGGGTCAGCTCCTGACCGGCCACACCAGCTGGACCTCCTCGGTCGTGTTCAGTCCGGATGGGCACACGCTGGCCACCGGTGGCGACAACACGACGGTGCAGTTGTGGAATGTGGCCGATCCGGCGCACCCCACACCGCTGGCCACACTCATGACCGGCCACACCAGCCCGGTCTCCTCGGTGGTGTTCAGTCCGGATGGGCGCACGCTGGCCAGCGGCAGCGAAAACGGGAAAGACGGGACGGTGCGGTTGTGGAATGTGGCCGACCCGGAACACCCCACGCTCGTGGGTCAGCCCCTAACCGGCCACACCGGCACGGTCCACTCGATGGTGTTCAGTCCGGATGGGCGCACCCTGGCCAGCGGCAGCGACGACCAGACGGTGCGGTTGTGGAATGTGGCCGACCCGAAAAACCCCACAGACCTGAGTCAGCCCCTGACCGGCCACACCTACACGGTCCGCTCGGTGGTGTTCAGTCCGGATGGGCGCACCCTGGCCAGCGGCAGCGACGACCAGACGGTGCGGTTGTGGAACATTCCAGACTCCCCCCTAACTGGCCACACCGGCACGGTCCACTCGGTGGTGTTCAGTCCGGATGGGCGCACCCTGGCCAGCGGCAGCTGGGATGAGACGGTACGGTTGTGGAATGTGGCCGATCCGGCGCATCCAGCACCGCTGGGTCCGCCCCTGACCGGCCACACTGGCGCAGTCGTCACCGTGGTGTTCAGCCCGGATGGGCACACCCTCGCCAGCGGCAGTTACGACAGTACGGTGCGGTTGTGGAACGTTGCTGACCCGGCGCACCCCACACCGCTGGGCCCACCCCTGACCGGCCATGCCAACGGCACGTTCTGGTCGGTGGTGTTTAGTCCCGATGGGCGCACCCTGGCCAGCGGCAGCAGCTCCGGCTCCTTGCTGGCGTTTAGTCCAGATGGGTCCCTGCTCAACCCCAGCGAAGACAGGACAGTGCGGTTATGGAATGTGGCTGACCCAGCGCACCCCACACCGCTGGGCACCGGCTATACCGGCCCGGTCTCCTCGGTGGCGTTTAGCCCGGATGGGCGCACCCTGGCAAGCGGCAGTTACGACCAGACGGTGCGGTTGTGGAATGTTGCTGACCCGGCGCACCCCACTCCGCTGGGTCCGCCCCTGCCAGGTCACACCCGCACGGTCAACTCGGTGGTGTTCAGTCCGGATGGGCGCACCCTGGCCAGCGGCAGCGTCGATGGGACAGTGCGGTTGTGGAATGTGGCCGACCCGGAGCACCCCACACCGCTGGGGTCGCCCCTGACTGTCCACACCGGCGCCATCGACTCGGTGGTGTTCAGTCCGGATGGACGCACCCTGGCCAGCGGCAGCTGGGATAATACGGTGCGGTTGTGGAATGTGGCCGACCTGGCGCACTCCACGCTGTCCGGTCAGCCTCTGACCGGCCACACCAGCATCGTCGGCTCGGTGGTGTTCAGTCCGGACGGGCGCACCCTGGCCAGCGGCAGCCACGACGGGACGGTGCGGTTGTGGAACCGCGACCTCGCTATCCAGCGGATCTGCGCCACCACTACGAACGCACTTACCCCCGCGAAGTGGGACCAGTACGTTTCACCGGACCTGCCCTATCGCCCGCCGTGCCCATGATGCGCAGCTTTTGGACCGCCCCACCAAAGCGTTGCTTATCTGCGCCCATCCGAGTCATGCGAAAACGTTTGCAGCCACACGTTTTTCCGAGCGGGATGATGTCCACCCTGCCACGTCTGGGCACCCTGGCCCTGACGACCCGATCGAAGTCCCGGATGGTCAGCAGATCCAGGTACTGCTCCCACTCGTAACAGGCCAGTAGCGCATTCGGTGCCGACTTGGGACCGCAGCAATAGGACGTGAACCCGTCGGTGTTTGTTCACCACCACGAGCAGCTCTTCCACGATCCCGTGCAGGCCCACCTGCCCATCCTGCGGAGGGATCGCTGAGCCCGGATCCACCGGTCTTTTGTGTGTGATTTGTGGGGTATGCGGACGCGGGTGCTGCCTGACCTGGGACGGTGGGCAAGGCGTGCTGCGCGGCCAGCTCGCGCACCTCCTCACCACTGCGGAGCTGCCGCACGTGGATCTCCGGGTGCTCCCGGCGCCCTGCCCGACCAGACCGGCCGGGTCGCGGTCCGGCCGCAGCCACCACCCGGACGGCCTCGCTCTCGTCTTCGGCCAGCCCACCTGGGCGGTGTTCGTCGACGGCGTCAAGAACGACAGGTTCGACCCCCGTAGCTAGCTGAGAACCCGCCCTATCGAGGTCGCCGTCCACGTCACCCGTGCGGCACAGTCACCATCTCGCAGCGGCGAGTTCGGCGGCCATACTGCCGCTGGCACACTCGGGGACCAGGGCGGACGAAAGGCCGTGGTCGATGGCAGTCATGAGCACGGTGTCGGCACGCCTCGCGGGAGTGCTGGCAGCGGTCGGCCCACCGGTCGCGGTGGCGGGGGTGTGGCGGGATGTCTTGTGGATGGTGCATGGAACTGACCATTGACCGTTCTGACAGCGCAGGTCGGCCAGTTCGTTGCCCCTGTCACCCTGTTTGGGCCCGTGGGAGCGAGATGGGCGTCAGGGCCCAACTCCTCCTTTTCTCGTTCGCGTCTGCGGCAGTTGGATGACTCCGATGGGCAATCCCAGCCGCCGGAGTTGTCGGGCACCTTTGGTCACCGGTCACTGGGGGCGGCGCTGCCAGCGGGCTAAGCCTTACCCGTTCGCCTTACGATGCAGGTATGGCTTCAGACAGCAACAGTGGGCTGCTTCGGGTGCTCTTCCCTGCTGGGGGTGAGCCCACCCTGGTTGGGCATAACGGGAAGACAGTCACGCTGAGCAGCTTGCTAGATCAGGTCACCTTGGATCAGGCGATCGAGTTGCTGAAGGTGGCGCACATGAGCAACCTGCAGCACGGCTTGCGGGAGATCTCCTCCCAGCTGCGGCAGCTCAACGAGACAACGGCCTCACTCAGGCCCTGACGGGAAGGCGCGTTGATGGCCACGGTGCTGCGAGACGATCAGGGCAACCTCATCGACCTCACCGCGTTGCCGGTCGACGCGGACGTCGCCGGCGCGTTGCGCGCCACCAACGACGAGCACGGAGCCGAGCTTCCGCGCCTGTGGCGGCTCACCGTCGAGCATGACGTCGATCAGCACTGGGGCGGAAGCGGCCCAGCGGTCTGGCTCGATGCCGGGACCGCCGGCGTCACCGGCGCGCTGCGCTGGATCGACCGATCCGGGGAGTACGTCCCCGCAGTCAACGCGCGGAGGCTGTTCAGCGGCCCGCAACGACTCAGCTACTTCGACTGGGCAGGCACCGCCTGCAGCGTGCACATCGCCCTTCAGGTGCCCATCGAACTCGTGCTTGCCGCCGTCGCCGAGGTCTCTACGACCCGTCTTCGACCAACCTGTGTGCAGTGGATTCCCATTGAGGGGAGCCATGTTCTGGTCGGACCACCGGTTGAGCGGTAGCGGGATTCCTGATGTGAGAACCGGATCGTGTTGGAGGGGGTCAGCACGTTGACGTGAGCACGCCGAGCGCCATCAACCCGCGCAACGCAACGTCCTGGTCGGTCAACTGGCCGGTCAGGACGTGCTGCACGAAGTCGGGCATCGACAGCTCCACCGGCTCCAGGAACTCCTCCCGATCCGGCGTTGGCTCAGCGACGCGACGGCAACCCCGCGCGACCACGCAAAACCGTTCGTGAGTGGCGTAGGCCGCCAACCACGTCTGGCCGATCATCTCCAGTGACGCAGCCTCGTAACCCGTTTCTTGCAGGAGTTCACGCGCCGCCGCCGTCTCGACCGAGTCGTCGTCATCATCAACATTGCCACCGGGAAGCTCGGTCATCACCTTGGCCGGCCCAGGACGGAACTGCCGCGCCATGACGACACGATCGTCATCGGTCACAGCGACGACGGCCACCGTGCGACCGCCGGCGAGGATGTCCCAGTCCGACTCTTCACCGGATGGCAGGCGATACCGCCGTGACACCACCCGCCGGAATCCGTCCAGCTTGGCACTCTCACCCAGCAGTTCCCAAGCCGCAACTCCCTGTGATTCCACCACGGACAACACTCTATCGACGTCAGGAACGCGCGGCGGAGTCACTGTCCAGAGTCAGGGCTCGACCTGCTGCCAGGCAAGGATTTCCGGTCGGCAGCGGGTAGTGAGGAACTGGCGTATCGCCGCGCGGGCGTCTTCAACGGGAATCAGCGCTCGGGCAGGGACGTCGAACTCGGGCACGGCTGCTGTGGTGCCGGGTCCGATGCTGTGGAAGTGGTTGCCCTTGCGGCTGTGGTAAACGGCAAAGCTGGCGTCGGCTCCGATGCCGATGAACAAGGCGGGGCCTCCGGTACCGTCGGAGAGGACGACCTCGACCGGGCGTACCCGGTAGTCGGTGATCTCAGTGGCGATGAGGTCCAAGCAGGTGTCCAGCTCGGTGACGGTCTGGACCGGCCAGTCCTGCTGGCGGAGATCGAGCACGGTGCTGCTGATGATGCGCACGGCGAGGACACTGAGGCTCGATGGCCGCAGTCGATTCAACGGGTCTTCCCCCTGTCTGGCACTGGTAGTTCTCCGGCTCCGGCCCGGAGCCCGGCGGCGGCGTGAGTCAGGCTCCGAGATTGGAGCGCAGGGTGTCCAGTTCGAAGATCGCCTTCTGGATGAGCTTCTCGCCGTCGTCTTCGCTGCGGCCGGACTGTTCGGCGTGGAGTGCCTGGATGAGGCTGGCCAGAACGCTGGCAGCGCTGGAGGTGGCGCGTTCGAGCGAGTCGTCCACCTCGACGGTGGGTTCGGTCTGGGTGTATCGACGGTGCAGGGCCGCCAGATCGGCGAGCATGGTGTCCCAGACAAGTGGTTCTGTCATCCCGGTCCCCGTTCTGGTTGTGATCGTTTGTCGTGGACCTGTGAGGTCCGCACATGTCACGGTAAGAACCGCGCACCTGCGGCGCGCTGGGACCGGGCGCGGGATCACCCGATCGATACCTCTGGTGGGCTCCGGCCGAAGCATCACGACCGGAGCCCACCAGAGGCGTGTTCGTTTAGTCGTCGTACTCGTCGTCGTCCCACGGCTCGTTGCGGTCGGCGGCGTCTTGGGCGCGGTCGTCGAATCCGCTCTGAGCGGTGGGTGACTCGGGATCGGCTTCCGCTGCGGCCGAGATCCGGTCAGCGGCCTCGTGATCCATCGGCGTGGACATCACGTACTCCTGTCACGATCACCCCGTCTATCGCTCCGGGGCCAGCACACCGTCATCGCGTCCACCGCGACCGGCGGATGTCCCTGGGATACACCGATGCCTCAGCCCGAATCCGTCGGGCTGCCCGCAGACATCGTGCGCATGGGGCCGGCTGGGACCACACCGGCGATCAGCGTCCACGCGAAGCGGTCGTCATGCCGCAGCATCGACGCTAACCCGCCTCGAATGGCGGCGCCACTTGACCGCTGCTGGAGCCTGCCGGGGGCCGTTCCTGGTGGTCAGGGCGCGGATGCTGGGTGTTGCACAGTCAGTTCGCGCACGACTGGAGTGGACGTCAGTGTGTCGCACACGGCTGACAGCGTGGGGTTGTTTTCCACCAGGGTGTAGCCCTGTGGTGGGTGGAACGCGCCGAGCAGGTCGACCAGCTCGTGCGCGGAATACCCGGCGTACTCGCGGACTTTCGTGATCGGGATCGCGAACCCCCGCTCGCTGCTCTTGAAGTATTCGTAGACGGATTCGCCGTTGCCGGCGCGGGCCTGTTCGGCGAGATCAGCGATCCGTCGCGGACTGTCCACTATTGCCGGGTCGAGGTCGATCACCGCCGCCAGTGTGGAGACCGGGGCGGTGAGGTAGACGAACCACGTGGTGGGTCGGTCAGTGAGGTAGCGGCGGCGGAACTCGTGCCGCTTGAGCCTGCGCCAGATCAGCTCGTAGTACTCCGGGTTGAGCGACATCAGCACCCGCTCAACCGGACGATTCAGGTCACCAGGGGTGTCGAGGTGGTCGTTCTGCACGGTTCAGGCGGCGAGTTCGGTGCGGATGCGGTGTGCGAGGTCGGCTACGCCGGGTTCGGGTTGCCAGGGTTGCAGGCGGGTGAGCAGGTCGCGGGCGTAGTCGGTGGCTCGTGCGGAGGCGATGCGGGCCAGGACGTCGATGGCGCGGTTTCCGTGGTCGAGTGCGATGTCCAGGTCCGGTGCCGGGCCTTGCAGGTGGGTGCTGGCCAGCACGGTGAGGCGGATGCCGTGGGAGCGGGCGAAGGTGTCGGTGGGCATGGCGGCTTCGGTGTTCCATTGCCAGGCGGGGGCGGGCAGGCCGAGGTCGCGGTGGATCTCCACGGCGTCTGCGGCGAGCCTGGCGTGGGTGTAGAAGTCGATCCAGTCCGGGTCGTCGCCGGTGCGCTGGTCGGCTCGGTGGATCAGGGTGTCCGAGGTGGACAGGGCGTTGCTGGCCGCGCGTTTGTCGCCGGCGCGGGCGTGTGCGCGGGCCTCGATGAGTTTGCAGAAGGCCAGCACCCTGGGCGTGGCGGTGTTCTTGGCCCGTTCGTACGCGCCGTGGCACATGTCGATGGCGTCGTCGTGGAAGCCACGCAGGGAGGCTTGCAGGGCGGCGCAGACCAGGACGTAGCCGCCGAAGGGAACATCGGCGGCGGCGCGCGCCAACCGGAGGGCTTGGATGTAGTGGCGTTGGGCGGCGGCGTGGTGCCCGGTGTCGAACGCGGTCCAGCCCGCCAGCCGGGACAGTTGCGCCGTGGCGGAGAACAGTTGCCGGCCGGTGGTGTCGGTGTAGCGGCCGTGCAGCAGTGGCGCGGCTTGGTCGCGCAGGCAGTCGAGGATGGCGTTGGAGCGCCAGTTCCCGCCGCCGTAGCGGGAGTCCCACCGCCGGGCGTCCTCGGCGGCGGAGAGCAGGTCCGCGACGTCGGCTGTGCCGACCCGGCGGACCGCGCCGGCGTGGGCGGCCTGTGGGTCGGCGGGGGCGGTCAGCCAGCGCCGGATCGGGGTGGCCCACCCGGTCATCGCCAGACCGGTTGTGGCCAGGAAGTGTCGACGGTCCACCAGGCTCCAGTAGCGGGTTGCGGCGAGAATCGCTGCGGGCAGCTCGCGGGGGAACTCCAGCCCTACCATGTCCAGGTCGATGTTCTCGGCCTGCATGCCGATCTCGGCCAGGGTCACTGGTCTGCCGAGACGTTCCGCGAGTGCTTGGGCGATCAGGGGTCTGATCATGCGTTCGGGCATGATGCCACGCCGGGTCCAGTTGGCCACGCTGGTGTGGGTGTAGGCGGTGTGCCTGTCGGCGGTGGCGGCGAGCTGGTTGACCCGCAGCGCCAGACTCTTGCGGCTGGCGCCGGACTGGGTGATCAGTGCGCCGAGCAGCGTGTTGGGTTCGCCTGTCGGCTGCCCCGCCTGCGGCATGACATCCACCTCTCAGACCGGCCAGCCCCAACGCGACCAACCACCCACGGTAGGCCCCTATGTCGCGTCTGTGAACAGGTGGCGTGATTCGTGAGCCCCTCGCGTGAGCCTGCCCGGCGTCCGGAAGGACGGCTTTCCTGGTCAAGTAAAAGGATCTCTACCCGCGATGACTACGCAGGCCGGAGGCACGGCATGGACACGGTTCTCACCACTCCGAGCCGATTGTGACCACGGTCGACGAGGAGGTCGGCGACGTGCGCACCGCGAGGACCCAGCAGAGTCTCTCCACGGGATCGGGAACATCCAGTGCGGTACTCGCGCTTCCCCGAGCATCCGTGGTCGTACGGGCGTTCACCACAACCCCGAACGACGTGGACCTCGTTCTGACGACGGCAGCCGGCCTGGCCGTCCAGCACCGGCTGCGGGCCGAGGCGCATCAGCTCGCGTGCGACCCGTACGCCGACGATCAGGCGGTGGCCGCCGCGACCCGCGCGGTCAACGCCGTCGACGCCGCGTGCGCGGTGCTGATCGACCAAGTCGACGTGTGGGCCGCCACCGCGTTGACCGAGTCCCGCACTGGGTTTGTGCACACCGAAACCCTCGGTCAGCTCGTGGACCGGGTGGCCTGCGTGTGGATGCGCTGGCACCTGCTCGACGGCGCTGACCGGTCAGCCCGGCAGGCGAGGGCGCGGGTGGCGTTCCACCAGCTCGGTGAGCTGGCCGGTGCCTACGACGACCTGCTCACCGACCTGCAGACCGGGCGGCGGCGGCTGCCGCGCTACCAGACCCCGACCGGTCCCACCGCCGCCTGATCGTGGACGGAGTGCGCGCCATCGTCGCGGTCGTCGTGGCGGCCGACAGCCCCGCCGGGCGGATCGCCGCAGCGATCGACGAGGTGACCGCGCACCTGCCCGCGCCGGACGAGCCGTGGGGCTGCCCGCTGTGCTCGGCGCAGTCCTGGCCGTGCGCCCGGTTCCACGACGCCGCCCACCACGTGATGAACGCCGGGTTGCGGCTCGACACGTTCGTGCCGGACGACCTTCACCCGCGCCTGTGGCCACCCCGGCAACCGCCGTCCCGGTCCCCGACTCCCCCCGTGCCACCAGCCCAGCCCGCCCCGCCTTCGGATACCTGGTTCGACGAGGAGTCCACCCATGGATGAAGTCCTGGTCTCAACTCTGCAGGCGGCGGTCATCGGCCGCCTGGACTACCTGGACACGCTGATCACCGACGCCGACGAGCCTTCCCGCGCGGCACTCGCCGAAACGGAGTTGTCCCGGCTGACCGCTGGCTGGCGGGCGCTGCTCGCTGAGCACCAGCCTGATGAGCACGGGCGGTGTCCGCAGTGCTCCGGGTGGCGTCGCGGTCACAAGTTCCCGTGCTCGGTCTGGGTCATCGCCCACCAGCACCTGATCGCCGCCGACGGGTCCTCCCGTGGCCGGGCTCGGCAGGCATGCGGCTGCCGCCGGACGGCCGACCGGCGCGGTGCTGGGGGCCTCATGACGGGGGGACGCGCCGTGGCCCCGAACACGGGCGCGCCCCCGGTCCCGCACCGGCGGTGCGATCACGCGACAGGCTCCTGGCCGGGAAGCCTTGCCCCTCAAGGCTTCCCGGCCAGGTTTGATAAGGGGTCTATCCCCCTAAACCACAAGGAAGGGAACCGATGTCCGTAACCGCACTCCTACCCGCGACCATTGGCACCGTCGAGGACGCGTTCGATCTCGACGTGCAGGTCATCACCGACGTGCCCCCTGGTCATCCGCTCGCCGGCTGCAAGGGCAACACCGACGATGGCTGTGACCCCACCTGCGCGTCCGCGTGCGTCACTGGCGGCGTGTGAGATCCACTGCTCGGCTGTGCAGCACGGGGCCGGGGGACGACATCCTCCGGCCCCGTGCTTTCCCCGCCCGCTCTCGACGGCCAGGAGGACTGGATGCGTGCCAGCGACAGAAAGCCGCTCTACCGACACGTCGACGTCGCGCTGCTGCGGGCCGCAGCCGCGCCGCTGACCAACGCCCTGGACTCCTGGCCCGACCTGACCGACATCGAGGCGTGTCGGCACTGGCTGGAGGAGATGTGGTCCCGGCCCGATCTCGCCGACGCCGTGCGCCAGGCCAGCCCGTCGCTGTGCGAGGGCGTCGACACCATCCGCGCCGGGCATACCGTGAGCGACAAGCAGATCCGCAGCGCGACCCTGTCCACGGCGCGGTACCTGTTGCGCAGCATCGGCCGCCCCACCCCCTTCGGCCTGTTCGCCGGGGTGGCCCCGGTGACCCTGGGCAAGGCGGCCCAGGCGGACTGGGGTGAGCAGCATCGGGGCGTGGCGCGCGTCAACACCGGGTGGCTGGCCGACATCATCACCCGCGTTGAAGCAATCCCCGAACTGTTGGAACGGCTCGATGTCGTGGTCACCGATCTCGCTGTCCGCCGCGGTGACCGACTGGAAGTGCCGCAAGGACCGAACCGGGTGACCATCCGCTACACCCGTGCGGTCGCGGCGGTCCACGACGTGGCGGCGACCCCGGTCCGATTCGGGGCCCTGATCGACACGCTGGCCGAGGACTTCACCGCCGACAGGTCGACCGTACGGGACATGCTCACCGAACTCGTCCGGCAGGGCTATCTGCTGACCAGCCTGCGTGCCCCGTTCACCGTCACCGACCCGTTCACTCACCTGATGGACCGGCTGCACGACGCCAACGCCGCCTCCATCGCGGACATCGCGTCCCTGGTGCGCGACCTCGACACCCTCTTGGCCGAGCTGCGCCACCACAACCATGAGGCGACCACGCGGGCCGAGCAGAGTCACCTCCGCGCGACGATCACGCGCCGGATGAGGGAACTCTCGACGGAGGGACGCACCCCGCTGGCGGTGGATTTGCTGCTCGACTGCGCGGTGCGGCTGCCGCACCAGGTCGCCCAGGAAATGGAGCGGGCCGCCAGCGCGCTGCTGCGCCTGACGCGGCAGCCGACCGGCGAAGCGACCTGGCGTGACTACCAGTCGGCCTTCGTCGACAAATACGGCACGGGCACGGTGGTGCCGCTGGCCGAGGTGCTCGACGCGGACGCCGGCCTGGGGTATCCGGCGGGGTATTGCGGGAGCGTGCTGCCCGCGCCGATACCGGGGATCTCCGAGCGCGACGAGCGGCTGCTGGGGCTGGCCTGGCAGGCGATGGCCGACGGCACCCGCGAGATCGTCCTCACCGACGACCTGGTCGGCGAGTTGACCGGCAAGACGTTCGACGACCGGTACATCCCGCCGCACGTGGAGCTGTCCGCCCGCGTCCACGCCGCCAGCGCCGAAGCCCTGGATCGCGGCGATTTCCTGCTCACCGTCGCGCCCGCTCGCTCCGCCGGCACCCTCACCTCGCGGTTCACCCCGACGGCCACCGGCTCCGGTCTGGCGCGGGCGTACAGGGCGCTGCCCGCCGCTACCGCCGGGGCGCTGCGGGTGCAGATGTCTTTCGGGCCGCTGTACCCGCACGCGGAGAACGTCTGCCGCGTCCCGGCTTACCTCGACCATCTGTTCCCGCTGGGCGAGCACCGGGAACCCGGCGACGACAGCCTGCTCACGATGGACGACCTGGCCATCACCGCGACCCGTGGCCGACTGCACCTGGTGAGCCTCTCGCGCCGCCAAGTCGTTGAGCCGCAGGTGTTCCACGCGCTCGCGCTGGACAAGCAACCCCCGCCGCTGGCCCGGTTCCTGGCGCACCTGCCACGGGCGTTCTCCGCCGCCTGGTACCAGTTCGACTGGGGACCGCACGTCCGGCTGCCGTTCCTGCCACGGGTCCGCTACCGGCGCACCGTCCTGTCTCCGGCCCAGTGGCGGCTGGCCCCCGGCGATCTCCCACCCGGCCAGGCCGGTCCAGACCAGTGGCGGCAAGTGCTTGCCCGGTGGCGGCAGCGCTGGGGCTGCCCCGACGTGGTCGAACTGCGCGACGCGGACCGCACGCTGCGCCTCACCCTCGACGAGCCCGCGCACGCGGCTCTCCTGCACGCCCACCTCAAGCGGCACGGCCAGGCGATCCTCTACGCGGCTACCTCGGCGGCCGAGTACGGGTGGATCGACGGTCACGCCCACGAAATCGCGCTACCCCTGGTCACCACCCGCGCTCCCGCGCCCAACCCGCTGCGTGGGGCACTGCCCGTAGTGGCCAACACGCACGGACAGCTACCCGGCAGCCCGGACACGACCTGGCTGTCGGCGAAGATCCACACCCACCCGGAGCGGATGAACGAGATCATCACCGGGCACCTGCCCACCCTGCAGGCCGCCCTCGACACGGCGCTGGGCACCGCGCCGTCGTGCTGGTGGCTGCGCTACCACAGCCCGGCCGAGACCGACCACCTCCGGCTGCGCATCCGCACCGACCGCCACCACTACGCTACGTGCACGAACGCGGTCGGGGAGTGGACGCAGCGGATGCGACAAGCAGGCATGGTCGGACGGCTGGTCCTCGACACCTACTACCCCGAGATCGGCCGCTACGGGCCCGGCCCGGCGATGCACGCGGCCGAGGACGTCTTCGCCGCCGACTCCCATCTCGTGGCCACCCTGCTGCGCACCCTGCCCGCCACCGCCGCGCACCCCACCGCGCTGGCCGTAGCGAACATGGTCGGCATCGTCCACAGCTTCCTCGGCGACCACATCGAGGCGATGGGCTGGCTGGCCGCCCGACCCGTCCCCTCCACACCCTCCACCGATCGGGCGGTGACCGACCAGGCCATCCGGCTGGCCACCGACCTGGGCACGCTGCGGGAGGTGCCCGGCTGGGCCGGCGCGGTCGACCACGCTTGGCAGGCCAGCGCCGACGCACTGGCCGCCTACCGCAAGCAACTACCGCCGGACACCGACCTCGACCGCGTGGTCGAGTCGCTGCTGCACATGCACCACAACCGGGCCATCGGCATCGACCCGGACAGCGAACGCACCTGCCGCCGCCTGGCCCGCCAAGCGGCGCTCGCCTGGCGCACCCACCACCAGGGCGGCGAGAGCCGGTGACACACACCGATCCGCTCGCCCTGCCGCCGAAGCACGATCCGTCACCGGAATGGAGCCAGTCACTGGCAGGCGGGGCCGCCGGGATCGCGCTGCTGCACATCGCCCACGCGCACGCCGGCGTCGGAGACTGGGGCACCGCTCACCAGTGGGTCGCCGCGATGACCCGCAGTCCCGTTGTCGCGGACCCGGACGCCTGCGGTCTGTTCCGGGGTGCGCCGGCCGTTGCTTTCGTCCTGCGCGTTGCCGCGCGGCCCGAATACGCCGCCGCGCTGCGCACACTGGACGGTCATATCGCCACGCTCACCCGGCATCGCCTGGACCGGGCACACGAGCGGATCGAGCGCGGACAGTTGCCCGCACTGGGCGAGTTTGACCTGATCAACGGGTTGACCGGGATCGGGGTGTACCTGTTGCAGGCCAACAACACCGACCTGCTGCGGGAGGTTCTGTCCTACCTGGCGCGCCTGGTGGTGCAACCCGTGATCGTCGACGGCGAGAAGCTGCCGGGGTGGTGGACCGGCCATGGGCCCGCCGACCAACCCTCGATCGACTGGCCGGGCGGCCACAGCAATCTGGGCCTGGCGCATGGCCTGGCTGGGCCATTGACAGTGTTGGCCAGTGCGCTGGCACGCGGCATCGTCGTGACCGGACATGGTGTTGCGGTGCAACGGATCTGTGCGTTTCTGGACCAGTGGCGCTGCGGCACCCGATCCCGACCGTGGTGGCCGGGAATGATCTCGCCGAACGAATGGAAGAACCGCACCGTGGAGCAGTCCGGCCCGCAACGGCCGTCCTGGTGCTACGGCACCCCCGGTCTGGCCCGAGCCCAGCAGTTGGCCGCCTTGGCGTTGGGCGACCCGCAGCGGCAGCGGCACGCCGAGGACGCCCTGGCCGGATGCCTCACTGACGAAGAGCAACTGTCCCAGCTCGGCGGCGCCTCCGTCTGCCACGGCTGGGCCGGACTGGTCCAGACCACACGACGAGCGGCGGCCGACGCCGGGCCCGACAGCGAACTGGCCGCTCTCCTGCCACACCTGCGCACCCGGTTCGAGCAGCACCTTCACCACCAGCGGCAGCCCATCGGCGACGGACTGCTGGAAGGCGCAACGGGTGTCGCGCTGACCCGACACGCCACCGCCGACGGCGTATCGCCCGCATCCCGGTGGGATGCCTGCCTGCTCCTCGCCCCACCGACCCGTGAAGCCCCGCCGGCCCTTGAGACACTGCACATGGAAGGACGCTGATGACCGCCACCACCGATACCCAGCCCGAGGACCTGCGCAACCGCATGGTCGAGCACATCGCCGCCGCCGGGCACCTGCACTCGGTCAGCGTCGAGCAGGCGCTGCGGACGGTGCCCCGCCACCTGTTCGTGCCCGACGCCACCGTCGAGGACGCCTACGCCAACAAATCCATCACCACCAAACCCGGCGGCCCCGGCGGCAGGCCAGCCAGCTGCGCCTCCGTACCCACCGTGATGGCGATGATGCTCGGCCAGCTCGACGCCCAACCCGGCGACCATGTCCTGGAGATCGGCGCGGGAACCGGCTACAACGCCGCGCTGCTGGCCGAACTCGTCGGCGAGACCGGCCAGGTGACCACCATCGACATCCACCCGGACGTCACCGAGCAGGCCCGCCTGGCACTGGCGGCCACCGGCTACGACCGCGTGCACGTCGTCACCGGCGACGGAGCGCTCGGCGACCCGGACCACGCCCCCTACAACAAGATCATCGTCACCGTCGGCCCGTGGGACCTGCCGCCCGCCTGGCGCAACCAGCTCGCCCCCGGCGGCCGTCTCGTGGTCCCGCTGCACTGGCGCGGCCAAGCCCGCAGCGTCGCCTTCGTCCACGAAGACGGTGTCCTGCGTGCCACCGACAGTCAGCTCTGCGGCTTCATCCCGATGCTCGGTGACGGCCAGGACGGCGAACGCACCGGGCAGATCGCCGACGGCGTCGCCCTGTACTTCGACAGCGACCAGTCCATCGACCCGGCCGCGCTGCACGGAATCCTTGCCCAGCCTGCGACCACCGTGTGGTCCGGAGCATCGATCGTCCCCAACGAGTCCACCGACCTCATCTGGCCCCGCCTGACCGGCACCGAGCCGGAAACCTGCCGCTTCGCCGCCGAGCCCGAAGCCGTCGAGGCCGGCTTGTGCAACCCCGCGTTCAAGTACCGCAGCCCCGCTGTGGTCGAAGGCGATTCGCTGGCCTACCTCACCCTGCGCGGCCCTGACCCCGAGGCCACCGAACGCCGATGGGAACTCGGAGCCACAGGCCATGGCCCCGCCGGAGCCCGGCTCGCCGAGCGGCTGTGCGAACAAATCCGTGTCTGGGACCGCGACCGCACCGCCCAACCCACCATCACCGCCTACCCCGCAGACACCCCAGACCAGGAACTGGCAGACGGACTGGTCATCGACAAGCGGCTCATCCGGCTGGTCGTCTCCGGCTGAGCACGCCCGGCCGCGCAGGTCGTC
>JBOHFT010000044.1:0-27162 GCA_050699815.1 Pseudonocardiaceae bacterium
GGGTTATCGGGCCGTCAATAACCCCGCTCAGCCCGCTGAATGCGGCCGGCGGCAGGATGGGCCGGTGGTTCGTGCGCCTGATCCGCATCCTTCTGGGGCTCGGGCGCCCCTGATTCCTGCGGGGCGGGTGCCCCGGCATGTTGCGCTGGTGATGGATGGGAATGGGCGGTGGGCGCAGCAGCGGGGGCTGCCCCGCACGGAGGGTCACCGGCGTGGTGAGGCCGTGCTGCTGGACGTGGTGTGCGGCTGCATCGAGCTGGGCGTGCGGTGGCTGTCGGCTTACGCGTTCTCCACCGAGAACTGGCGGCGCAGCCCCGACGAGGTGCGCTTCCTGATGGGCTTCAACCGCGACGTCATCCGCCGCCGCCGCGACCAGATGCACGAGATGGGGGTGCGGGTGCGCTGGGCCGGGCGAAGCCCGCGGCTGTGGCGCAGCGTGGTCCGGGAGCTGCAGGCCGCCGAGGAGCTGACCGCCGCCAACGACGTCATGACGTTGACCATGTGCGTGAACTACGGCGGCCGCGCGGAGATCGCCGACGCGGCCCGGGAGGTGGCCCGCCGGGTGGCTCGCGGGGAGATCGACCCGGAGCAGGTCGACGAGCGGATGCTGGCCGGTCACCTCGACGAGCCGGACATGCCCGACGTCGACCTGTTCCTGCGGCCGTCCGGTGAGCAGCGCATCTCGAATTTCCTGATCTGGCAGTCTGCCTACGCCGAGCTGGTGTTCCAGGACGTCCTGTTCCCGGACCTGGACCGCAGGCATCTCTGGCAGGCCTGCGAGGTCTACGCCGCCCGGGACCGCCGGTTCGGCAGCGCGCCCGACCCGCTCGATACCCCAGACCTGAGGAGGACGATCCCGTGACCAGCCTTGCCACGACCCGGGAGCTGCTCGACGACGCCCGCACGGCGTTGGAGCGCTACCAGGACGTCAAGGTGGACGACGACGGCTCCCTGACCTTCCAGCACGCCGAGGTGCCCTGCGCCGTGCAGGCGGTGGAGCTCGCCGAGGGCCTGCTGGTGCTCAACCTGACGTGCGTGGTCGCCTGGGACGTCCGCGACGACGGTGCGCTGGCCGAGTGGGTCGCCACCCGGGCCGGGCAGGGCCTGTTCGGCACGCTGGGGCTGGTCCGCGCCGAGCGCGGCGTCGACGTCACGCTGCGTTACGCGTTCCCCGCGGCCGGTCTGGGCACCGTGCCGCTGGGCACGCTGCTCATGCTCGTGGTGTCCACGGCCTCGCAGGTGCGCACCGAGCTGCTGGCCGGCTGATGGCTGCGCCGCCCGTCGCGCCGGGCTCGGGAACCCCACGTACTCGTACCCCGCCGTGGCGCCGGATCACCTCGCTGGAGGTGCTCTGCGCGGTCCTGGTGCTGGCGCTGCTGAGCCGGGAACTGCTGATCTCGATGCTCGACGTCCCCGCGGTGCGCACCGCAGCCACGGTCTTCGTGGCGATCTGCGTGCAGGCGATGCCGTTTTTGGTGCTGGGTGTGCTGGTCAGTGGCCTGATCGCGGCATTCGTGCCGGCGGCGGCGGTGCCGCGGCTGCTGCCGCGAAGCACCGCGGCCGCGGTCCCCGTCGCCGGAGCGGCCGGGATGGTGCTGCCGGGATGCGAATGCGCGTCGGTACCGGTGTCGCGGCGGCTCATGCAGCAGGGCGTGCCGCCCGCGGCGGCGCTGACGTTCCTGCTCGCCGCACCCGCGGTGAACCCGGTGGTGCTGGTGGCCACCGCGGTCGCCTTCCCGGGTGAGCCCCGGATGGTGGCGGCCCGGTTCCTCGGCTCGATGGGCACCGCACTGGTGATGGGGTGGCTGTGGGCGCGTTTCGGGCGCCCGGAGTGGATCGCGCAGCGGGCGCTGCGCCCTCCCCAGCGCGACCCCGCACGCAGCTCCTTCACGGTGTTCACCGACACGGCCCGGCACGACCTGGTCTCCTCGGGTGGGTTCCTGGTGCTCGGCGCGCTCACCGCGGCCGCGCTCAACGTCCTCGTGCCACCGTCCTGGATCGCCTCGCTGGCCGGTCAGGTGCTGCTCGGGATCCTGGTGATGGCGCTGCTCGCGGTGGTGCTCGCGCTGTGCAGCGAGGCCGATGCGTTCGTCGCCGCGTCGCTGTCGGCGGTGCCGCTGCTGCCCCGGCTGGTGTTCCTCGTGGTGGGGCCCGCGGTGGACGTCAAGCTGATGGCGCTGCAGGCGGGGGCGTTCGGGCGCGGCTTCGCCAGCCGCTTCGCCCCGGTGACCTTCGTGGTGGCGATCGGCTGCGCGGTGCTCGCCGGGGTGCTGGTGCTCGGGGGTGTGCGGTGAGGCGGGAGACGCAGAATGTCCTGCTGGTGCTGCTCGGCGGCGCGCTGTGCAAGATCGCGTGGAACGGCAGCTACCTGCGTTACGTCAAGCCCTCGCTGCTCCCGTTCCTGGTCTCGGCGGGGGTGGTGATCCTCGCGCTGGGCCTGATCTCCATTGTGCGGGACGTGCGCGCGGCCCCGGCCCACGCCGATCACCCCGACCATGACGATCATGCCGGGCGCAGCCCCTGGCTGCTGCTGCTCCCCGTGCTGGCAATCTTCCTGGTTGCCCCGCCGGCGCTGGGCGCGGACACCGTGTCCCGGTCGGCGTCAGTTGCCCCGCAGCGGTCGTCCGTCGACTTCCCGCCCCTGCCTGACGGCCCGGCTCCCGCTCTGCGGATGAGCGACTTCATCACCCGGGCGGTGTGGGATAACACCGGCAGTCTCAACGGACGGCAGGTACGGCTGCTCGGCTTCGTGGTGCACGGCGACCACGGCGCCACCTACCTCGGCCGGCTGGTGATCTCCTGCTGCGCCGCGGACGCGGCCCCGCTGAAAGTCCGCCTCACCGGCCGCCCCGGGCTGGGGTCCCTGCCCCAGGACGCCTGGTTCGAGGTGCGCGGCCAGCTAGTGCCCGGCTCAGCGACCCCGGACGGCGGTTACACCCCCACGTTCACGGTCTCAGACCTCCACCCAGCCCCCGCCCCCCCCGAGCCCTACGAGTTCTGAGGGCATCTTCGGGCGCGTTCTGGATGCAGACTGCCGTAAAAGCGGCCCGAATTACGGCAGTCTGCATCCAGAACGCGGGGTTCAGTGGGAGGGGGCGCAGGTGGGGCAGGTGCCGGAGATTTCTATGGTGTGGTTGATGTGGGTGAAGTTATGCTCGTGGGCGATCTTTTCGGCCCATAGTTCTACTGTGGGGCCCTCGATCTCTACGGTGCGACCGCAATCGCGGCACACCAGGTGATGGTGGTGGTGTGCCGAGCAACGCCGGTAGAGGGCCTCGCCGGTGGCGGTGCGGAGCACGTCGATCTCGCCGGCCTCGGCCAGCGTTTGCAGCGTGCGGTACACGGTGGTCAGGCCGATGCCCTCGCCACCACGGCGCAGCTGTTCGTGGATCTCCTGGGCGGACCGGAAGTCGTCGATGTCATCGAGCAGCCGGGCTACCGCGGTTCGCTGCCGGGTGGAGCGCAGCCCGGGCACCGGTGCGGCTGGACGCGGGATGCTCACTATTCCTCCACATGTGTCACTGCATCCACCACGATGCGCGACAGGTGGTCGTCGACCAGTCGGTACACGACCTCCCGACCGTGCCGCTCGCCATAGACCACCCCGGCGGCCTTGAGGACCCGCAGGTGCTGGCTGATCAGCGGCTGGGTGACGCCCAGCGCGTCGACCAGCTCGTGGACGCAGCGTGCACTGTCGCGCAGCTGCAGCACGATGGCGATCCGGACCGGCGCTGCCAGTGCCCGCAGCAGCTCGCCGGCCGCCACCAGGGTTTTCCGCGGGCGGCTCGCCGCCGGACCGGGAGCCGGCCGGCCGGGTGAGTGCTCGTCGACGACGACCTGCTCCGGCACCGCGTCTGCGGTCACGCTGGCCATGCCCGCTCCCTCCCTCGTTCGAGGGTCCATCGTATGCGCCCCTTACCGTCACCGGCGCGATCGCGCCGAGTGCCGCCCACCAGCAGCCGTACTGTGCGCCGCGTCGCTACCGTCATCCTGCCACCGCTGCCGAGGGACGCCCGTGATCCTGATCTGCCGCTTCGCCATCGACCCGGCCGGCGCCGGGGGTTTCCTGACCCGGGCGCGCCGGGCGCTGGGCCTGCTCTCCGCGCAGCAGGGCTGCCTGGGCGGTCAGCTAGGCCGCTCCCCGGACGACACCAGCCGGTGGGTGCTCGCCGTGCGGTTCGAGTCGGTGGTCGCCTACCGGCGCGCGCTGTCGGCGTTCGAGGTCCGTGAGCACGTGGTGCCGCTGCTGGCCGAGGCACTGACCGGCGAGCCCGGGAGCTACGAGGTGCTGGCCGCGGCCGAGGGTGGTGCGGTGGCCGACCACGCCAGCCTGCTCGCGCTCGACGCCGAGCGGGGCTTCCGATTCGGCGATCGCTAATGTGTGCCGGTACCCAGACTCACTGAACTGCCCCCGGGAGCTCCCTCGTGTCCGCGGATCGCATCGAGACCGTCGTCAGCCTGTGCAAGCGCCGTGGCTTCGTGTTCCCGTGTGGGGAGATCTACGGCGGCACCCGCTCGGCCTGGGATTACGGCCCGCTGGGGGTGGAACTCAAGGAGAACGTCAAGCGGCAGTGGTGGCGCGCGATGGTCACCGGCCGGGAAGACGTCGTCGGCCTGGACTCGTCGGTGATCCTGCCCCGCCAGGTGTGGGTCGCCTCCGGTCACGTGCAGGCCTTTCACGATCCGCTGGTCGAGTGCCAGAGCTGCCACAAGCGATTCCGGGCCGACCAGCTCGCCGAGGATTACGCCGAACGCACCGGCAAAGACGTCCCCCTGGAGGGGGATCTGTCCGACGTCCCGTGCCCGAACTGTGGCACCCGCGGTGAATACACCCAGCCGCGCGAGTTCAACATGATGCTCAAGACGCACCTTGGTCCGGTGGAGACCGAGGAGGGAGTGCACTACCTGCGCCCGGAGACCGCGCAGGGCATCTTCGTCAACTTCCAGAACGTCGTGATGTCCGCCCGCAAGAAGCCACCGTTCGGTATCGGGCAGATCGGCAAGAGCTTCCGCAACGAGATCACCCCCGGCAACTTCATCTTCCGCACCCGCGAGTTCGAGCAGATGGAGATGGAGTTCTTCGTCGAGCCGGGCACTGACGAACAGTGGCATCAGTACTGGATCGACACCCGCACCGACTGGTACGTCGGCCTGGGTATCAATCGGGACAACCTGCGGCACTACGAGCATCCCAAGGAGAAGCTCTCGCACTACGCCAAGCGGACCGTGGACGTGGAGTACCGGTTCGGCTTCTCCTCCGGCCAGGAATGGGGTGAGCTGGAAGGCATCGCCAACCGCACCGATTTCGACCTCACCACGCACTCCAATCACTCCGGGGTGGACCTGTCCTACTACGACCAGGCCACGGATTCCCGTTACCGGCCCTACGTGATCGAGCCAGCCGCCGGTGTCGGCCGTCCGATGATGGCCTTCCTGCTGGAGGCCTACGCCGAGGACGAGGCACCTAACGCCAAGGGTGGGGTGGACCGGCGCGTCGTGCTCCGGCTGGACCGGCGGCTCGCCCCGGTGAAGGCCGCGGTGCTGCCCCTGTCGCGCAACGCCGACCTCACGCCCAAGGCCCGTGACCTTGCCGCCGCGTTGCGCTGCCATTGGAACGTCGACTTCGACGACGCCGGCGCGATCGGCCGCCGGTACCGCCGCCACGACGAGATCGGCACCCCGTTCTGCGTGACGGTGGACTTCGACTCACTCACCGATCACGCGGTGACGGTGCGCGAGCGGGACACGATGGCCCAGCAGCGGGTCGCGATGGACCAGGTCGAGTCCTACCTCGCGGCTCGACTGGTCGGCTGCTGAGCCGCCTATCTGGAACGATGGTGGGCATGGACACCAGCGACACCATCAGCACGGAGGAACCGCGTCGCCGCCGACAGGCGGGTGACGCCCTGCGCCGCTGGGCCGAGCAGGGCCGCCCGTCCGGGGTGGTTCGGGTGCTCGAGCGCTACGGTTTCGGCACTGTCGCGACCGGGCAACTCCTGGTCGGCACGGCCGACGGGGACTGGGCCGGTGCCTTGTTCGAGGGCACCATGGACACCGTCGCGCTGCCGTTGCTGAGTTCTGCGGCGTCCACGCCCGGCACGGCGAAGGGGCATGTCACCGAGTCGAATGCGGTGGAAGCCGGCCTCGCGTGCGCGGGCGGCGCCCGGCTGCTGGGGCATCCGCTGCCGGCGCAGGCCGCCGCGGTGCTGGGTGCCGCGCTGGCCGACGGTGTCCCCTCCGCGCTGGCGTCCACGGCCGACGGGTCGGCCGTGCTGGTCGCCGCCAGGCCAGGGTTGACCGAGGTGGTCGGTACGCTCGGCAATCCCGACACCGACCAGGCGGTGCTGGCCGGGCTGCGTGAGCTGGCGCGGATCGGCGTGACGGCCACCGAGAAAGTCGACATCGGGGCCATCCCGGTGCTGATCGACGTGTGGGTGCCGGTGACCACCATGCTGATCGTGGGGCGCGGGGCGATCAGGGCCGCCCTGGCTGCGCAGTGCGGGCTGCTGGGCTGGGCGGTGCGCACCGAGACCGAGCTGGAGCCCGCGGTCGTCGCCGTGCAGGACTTCACCGCCGCCGACGTGCTGGTCCTGCTCGACCACGGGCCGGCCTTCGACGCGGTGCTGGTGGAGCAGCTGCGGTCGGGGCGCGGGTTCTGCGGCGCGCTGGGATCGCGGCACACCCAGACGGCCCGGCGGGCCCGGCTGCAGGCCGCGGGCATCACCGAGGCGGAATTCGCCCAGCTGCACGGGCCGGTCGGTCTGGACCTGGGCGCGACCACTCCGGCGGAGACCGCGGTGTCCGTGGTCGCCGAGGTGCTCGCCGTCCGGCGGGGGCGTTGCGGTGGCCCGCTCGCGGCCGCGCCGGGTCGCATCGGTGGGTGACCGGTCCCCGCTGTCGGTGGCGCTGATCCGGCTGGCCCTCGGCGCGGTGCTGGTGGGCGCACTGGTCGTGGGGGGCACCTTGTTCCGGGTGTGGCAGGTGGCCCGGATCGATGACCGGGACTCCGCCGATGTCGTCGTGGTGCTCGGAGCGGCCCAGTACGACGGGACACCGTCGGCCGTGCTGGGCTCCCGGCTCGATCATGCCGCTCGGCTGTGGCGCGACGGGGTCGCGCCGGTGATCGTCACGGTCGGTGGTCGGCGGGCCGGCGACACCTACACCGAGGCCGAAGCCGGCCGGAACTACCTCACCTCCTACGGGATTCCCCAGGCCGCCGTGGTGCCGATCGGGCAGGGCAGCGACACGCTGGAGAGCCTGCGCGCGGTGGCCGGCCGGGCCGCGACCGCGGGCTGGCGCACCGCGGTGATCGTCAGCGATCCGTGGCATTCGCTGCGGGCTCGGACCATGGCCGACGACCTCGGGCTTGCCGCCTGGACCTCACCCACCCGAAGCGGCCCGATTGTGCAGACCCGGACCATCCAGGCCCAGTACATCGCCCGGGAGAGCGCCGCGCTGCTGCACTACCGGTTCACGCACGCCCAAGCCGACTCGCTCGGCCCCGATCTGGGGTGAGCCCCCTATACGCGCCGGCTAAGTCGCCAGGTGGTATTTTCGCCGAAAGATTCCACGGCAGTCGGCAGATTCTGAGAGGTAAGCCGTTGTTCGAGCTGAGAGACGTGTTGCTAGCTGCAGGTGCTCGTGTGCGGCAACCTGGATCGACTAGCTTCACGCGTGCAGTTATTAGCAGTAAGAACGCCGAGCGGGGCTCGCTATTCGTTGCCCTTCGCGGTGAGACGCGGGACGGCCATGATTTTGTCGATGAGGCCGTCAGGCGTGGTGCGTCAGGTGTTCTGGTCAGCCAGGCAGTGGACGTTCCAGCTGGTGTAACTGTGATCGAAACCCCGGACACGCCACGTGCGCTCCTCGATCTTGCCGGCGTGTTGCGGCGTAAGTACAATCCCAAGGTTGTAGCCATCACGGGAAGTGCGGGGAAAACGACGACCAAGGATATGGTCGCTCACATAATGCAAGCTCAGCATGCGGTGCTTAAGAGTGCGGGAAGCTACAATAATCACCTCGGCGTGCCGATGACATTTTCTTCCCTGGAGGACGTTCATTCGCACGTTGTTGTTGAGATCGGCACGAACAATAAAGGTGAGGTCGGCAACCTTGCCCGGATCGCGTCTCCAGACGTTGGCATTATTACAAACATTGGATTTGCCCACATCGGAAACTTTGGCAGTCAGGAGGAAATTGCCACGGAGAAGGTGTGCCTGTTCGCTCACGTTAAAACCGGGGGTGTGTGCATCTTCAATGGTGACGATAAGCGCCTCAGGACCGTTGCGCAACAGTATCTGAAACGGTGCGGTAAGCGATGCATATCTGTGGGTTTTGATACCAGCAACGATCTTTGTGCCGAGCTGATAAAACATGACGAGACCGGAGCTGCAGGTGTGGTTAGATACGAGGGGGGTGCTGAAGAGTTCTCGATTGGTGTTCCTGGGCGCCACTTCGTTTATCTGGCGCTATTGGCCATGGCTGCGGCTCTCGAAAATGGCATCGGCCTGCGGAGCAGTGTTGCCGCGCTGAAGTCTTTCAGCCCGCCTTCCGGCAGATCCACGCTAACTCGGCTGCGGTCGAACGTGGTCGTCATCGACGATAGTTACAACGCGAGCCCGGATGCCGTGCTTGCCGCGTTAAGTTTGCTGGCGGAGCTGCCCGGAAAGATGAAAATCGCGGTCCTCGGAGAGATGCGCGAGCTTGGGCAAGCCAGTGCGGAGTTGCATGCCCTAGTTGGCGCGAGAGCTGCTGCGGTGGCGTCCCATTTGTTGACGGTCGGCCGGGATGGTAAGTTGATGGCAAGCGCCGCGCTGAACAGCGGTTTGGGGCCGTGCAATACGTGGTCCGTTGATTCCGCCCGGGATGCATTGCATCAGACGCGGCAGATACTTGCCGGAACGACGGATGAGTCGGTCGTCCTGGTGAAGGGCGCGCGATTTACTCATATGGAAAGAGTAATTTTAGGTCTCAGCGGTGTGGCGGTCGAGTGTGGACTCAGAAACTGCAAACTCTACACTAACTGCTCCGGCTGTCCGCAGCTGGGGGTTCATGGTGACAGTCCCGAGCATAGGTACCTGCCCGAATGAGCACAAGCCACTTTACAGCCCGAGGTCGGGCTCGAAGGCGGCGTCGGTGAGGCGCTGTCTGATGGTGTTGAGGAATCGGGCGGCGTCGGCGCCGTCCACCAGCCGGTGGTCGTAGGACAGCGCCAGGTAGATGATCGAGCGGACCGCGATGGTGTCGCCGTCCTCGCCGGAGAGCACCACCGGTCGCTTGACCACACTGCCGGTGCCGAGGATCCCGACCTGCGGCTGCAGGATGATCGGGGTGTCGAACAGCGCACCCCGTGAGCCGGTGTTGCTGATCGTGAATGTGCCGCCGCTCATCTCATCTGGAGTGATCTTGCTGGCTCTGGTCCGCTCGGCGAGGTCGGCAATCCGGCGGGCCAGGCCGGCGATGTTGAGGTCGCCGGCGTCGTGGATCACCGGCACCAGCAGGCCGCGCTCGGTGTCCACGGCGATGCCCAGATGCTCCGCACTGTGGTAAGTGATCTCGCCCCGCTCGGTGTCGATCGAGGCGTTCACCTTCGGGTGCTGCTTGAGTGCCTCGACGGTGGCCTGGGCGAAGAACGGCAGGAACGACAGCTTGACGCCTTCGGTGGCCTCGAAGTCCCGCTTGGCCCGATCGCGCAGCCGCGCGAGCCGGGTGACGTCGGCCTCCACCACGGTGGTCAGCTGCGCGGAGATCTGCAGCGACTCCACCATCCGCGTGGCGATGACGCTGCGCATCCGGGACATCGTCTCGGTGGTCCCGCGCAGCTCCGAGGCTGCGACCGGTGGCTGGGCCGAATGCCGTGCCGCGGCGGCCTGCGGCGTCTGCCGCGGTGCCGGCGGCTGACGCTCGGGTTCCGGTGTGGGCTGTGGTTCTTCAAGCTGTGGTTGCTCGGGCTGGGGCGCTTCAACGGCGGCGAGGACGTCCTGCTTGCGGATCCGGCCGCCGACCCCGGTGCCTTGGACGCCCGACAGGTCGATGCCGTACTCGGCCGCGAGCTTGCGCACCAGGGGGGTCACGTACGGCACCGCGCTGGCGGGCCCATTGGTCTTGCCAGCCGGGGCGGGTTGCTTCGGGAGGCGCTCGGGCTCGGCGGATCGGGTGGGCTGATCCGCCGCGGCCAGCGCCTGACCTCCGCCGTTGTCGCTGTCACCGATCGTGGCCAGCGTGGCGCCGACGTGGACGGCCTCGTCCTGGGCTACGACGATCTCCAGCACGGTGCCTGCCACCGGGGAGGGAATCTCAGTGTCGACCTTGTCGGTGGATACCTCCAGCAGCGGCTCGTCCACCTCGACGGCGTCACCGACCTGCTTGAGCCACCGGGTCACGGTGCCCTCGGTGACGCTCTCGCCCAATGCAGGCATCGTCACGGGTGTCCCGGAGCCCGCGGCAGGAGGGGCCGGCTGGGCGGCGGGCTGCTGCGGCGGCTCCACCACGTCGGTGTGATCTCCCCCGCCGGTGAGGTCCCCGCCGGTGATCTCGGAGTCGCCGATCACAGCGAGTTCCACGCCGACTGCGACGGTCTCGTCCTCGGGCACGAGGATCCGCTGCAGCACGCCAGCCGCAGGCGAGGGGATCTCGGTGTCGACCTTGTCGGTGGACACCTCCAGCAGCGGCTCGTCCACCTCGACGGTGTCACCTTCCCGTTTGAGCCAGCGCGTCACCGTTCCCTCGGTGACACTCTCGCCGAGCGCGGGCATCGCCACGGAGTACGCCATCTGCTGCCCTGACTCCTCGTCGTCCTCGCGGGATACTGCTCGATCAGCTGTGTGCGTGCAACGGCTTGCCGGCCAGGGCCAGGTGCGCCTCGCCCAGCGCCTCGTCCTGTGTCGGGTGGGCATGCACCAGAGCCGCGACGTCGTCTGGGTGAGCCTCCCAGTTGACGATCAGCTGCGCCTCGCCGACCAGTTCGCCGACCCGGGCGCCGACCATGTGCACCCCGAGCACCGGGCCGTCCTTGGCGCGCACCAGCTTGATCGCGCCTGGAGCCTGCAGGATGACACTCTTGCCGTTGCCAGCCAGATCGTAGGTGATCGTCTCGATCTCGCCGTGGCGATCCCTGGCCTGCGCCTCGGTGAGCCCGACCGAGGCCACTTGCGGCTCGCAGTAGGTCACCCGCGGGATGCCGTCCTCGTTGATCGGGACCGGGTTGCGCCCGGCGATGTCCTCGGCGAGGAAGATGCCCTGAGCAAACCCCCGATGCGCGAGTTGCAGCCCGGGCACGATGTCCCCCAGTGCAGACACCCCAGCAAGGTTGGTGCGCAGCCGATCGTCGGTGAGCACGAAGCCGCGATCCATGGCCACCCCGGCCTCCGCATAGCCGGCGTCGGCGGTGTTCGGTCCCCGGCCCACGGCCACCAGCAGCAGGTCGGCCTCGAGCTGCTCACCGGACTCCAGGCTCACGGTGACACCGGAGTCGGACTGGCTTGCGCCGGTGAACTTCACCCCGGTCTTGACCGTGATGCCGCGCCGGCGGAAGGCGCGCTCCAGCCGCTTGGAGCAGAAGTCGTCCTCGGCCGGGACAAGCCGGGGCAGCGCCTCGACGACGGTCACCTCGACGCCGAAGGAGCGCCACACGCTGGCGAACTCCACCCCGATCACGCCGCCTCCCAGCACCACAACGCGCCCCGGCAGGTAGTCCAGGTTCAGCGCCTGATCGCTGGTGATCACCCGCCCGCCGATCTCCAGGCCGGGCAGGGACCTGGCATAGGAACCGGTTGCCAGCACGACGCTGCGCCCGCGGTAGCGCTGCCCATCGACGTCGACGGCGTTCGGGGCGATGAACCTGCCGCTGCCTTCGACATAGCTGATCCCGCGGGAGGACACCAGTCCCTGCAGGCCCTTGAACATCTTGGCGACGACGCCGTCTTTGTACTTGTTCACCCCGCCCATGTCGATGCCCTCGAGTGCGGTCTTCACCCCGAACTGATGGCCATCACGAGCGGCGTCGGCCACCTCGGCGGCATGCAGCAGCGCCTTGGTCGGGATGCAACCACGGTGCAGGCAGGTGCCGCCCAGCTTGTCCTTCTCCACCAGGATCACGGACAGACCCAGCTGTGCGGCCCGCAGTGCGCAGGCGTAACCGCCCGAGCCGCCACCGAGGATCACCAGGTCGGCGGAGGTACCGGTCACTAAGAAGCTCCTCAGGCAGACGTCGGTAACGTGGTGGCTGACAACGTGGCGTGTGGGCGCCACGGTCATCTTGTCCATCTTGTCACCACGCCAGAGATGCTGGGGAGACGGTCTGCCCGTGCGGGAGTAAAGGGACTGGCAGCGACGTTGACGTGGCAGGGCAGGCGGTGCGAGGGAGGTGCCGGCGTGGGCGTGTTCGATCGGCTCCTGGGTAGGCAGCGGCCAGGGACGATGCGCTCCGCATCCAACGCGGATGCGGACTATCTCGAGCAGTGGGCGGCGTCGCACCGTGGAGTGGAAGCGTTCGTGGAGCCGCGCACGACGGTCACGGAGACCACCGTGGTGCTCGTCGCGCACGACGGCGAGTGGACCCGGCGCAGGGTGGAAGGCGACGACGGCGCCCGGCGGCTGGGTAAACGGCTGAGCATCCCGATCTACGACGTCGCCAAGATGGGCTACCCGCAACGCATGCGGGACTACACCGCCCGCCAGCGCATTCTGCGTGAGCGCGAGAAGTAGCCCGGATTCAGCCCCGTTCGGCGATATCGGCCAGCACCGCGGCCAGCGTGCGCACCGGCACCCCGGTGCCGCCCTTGCCGGTGTAGCCCCACGGTGAGCCGCTGTTGTAGGCCGGGCCTGCGATGTCCAGATGTGCCCAGGGCATGCCGTCAGCGATGAACTCGGAGAGGAACACTGCGGCGATGAGCATGCCGCCCCAGCGGTGGCTGGCCACGTTGGCGATGTCGGCGAGCTTGGAGTCCAGCTCGGACCGCAGGTGCTCGGGCAGCGGCATGGCCCACCCGTTCTCCCCGACCTGCTGCGACAGCGCGGTGACCCGGTCCCGGAACTCCGGAGTGCCCATGATGCCCGGCGTGCGGTTGCCCAGCGCGATTACCTGGGCGCTGGTGAGTGTCGCGGTGTCGATGAGGTAGTCGGGGGAGTCCTGCGCCGCCCGGACCAGTGCGTCGGCGAGGATCAGCCGGCCCTCGGCGTCGGTGTTGAGGACCTCGACGGTTGTGCCGCCGTACATCGTCAGGACGTCCCCGGGCCGGTAGGCGGTGCCCGAGGGCATGTTCTCGGCCATCGGCACGGTGGCGATTACCTCCACCGGGAGCTCCAGCCGGGCGGCGAGCACCGTGGTGACGATCACGGCGGCCGCGCCTGCCATGTCCATGGTCATCTCTGCCATCTTGGCCGCAGGCTTGATCGAGATCCCGCCGGTGTCGAAAGTGATCCCCTTGCCCACCAGGGCCACCGTCGCCCTCGGCGTGGCCGGGGAGTGGCGCAGCCGGACCAGCCGTGGCGGGCGCGACGATCCGTTGCCGACACCGAGGATGCCGCCGTAGCCCTCGCGCTGCAGCGCCTTCTCGTCGAGCACCTCGGTGCTCAGCCCGGCGTCGCGGGCCAGCGTCACGGCACGCTCAGCGAACGACTCCGGGTAGAGGTCGTTGGGGGGAGTGTTCACCAGGTCACGCGCAGTCGCGACGGCCTCGGCGATAGCGGTGGCCCAGGCCAGCTCCTGTCTCGCGCTCGCGGCGCTGGCGGAGGGCACCGACAGGTCCATCTGGCGTAACGGCCCGTCCCCGTTCCGGGACCGGTACGCGGTGAACGCATAGCCACCCAGCGCGGTGCCCTCCGCGGCGGCGGCCAGATCGATCCGGGACAACGTGGTGACCGCCCGGGAGGTGCCGGACAGCGCCCGGGCCGCCGCCCCCGAGGCCCGGCGCACCTGCTCGCCGGTGGGCCGGTCGTCCACCGCGCCCAGACCGGTGGCGATCAGCAGCGGGGCAGCGACGGCGCCGCGGGTCGGCACCTTGATCACCTCGTCGGCCTTGCCGCGGGCGCCCAGCACGGCCAGCAGGTCGGTGAGCGCTCCGCCGAATGCCCCGTCGACCTCCTCGCCGCCCTCGGCGAGCCGGGGACCTCCTTCGCCTGGCACGGTGCCCACGACGAGGGCGTCGACCGTCGTGGTGGTCACCGAGGCATCGGTGAGGCTCAGCTTCACGGTGATCTCCTCGCTGATCTGGCCAGATAATCTTGAGTTGTCCGAGATGCCAACGTTAGCGGTGCGCGGCTGGCCCGGATGAGTGACCAGTGCCGTCGCGAGGTAACGTTCTCCAGTCGTGAGTACACCTCCGCGCCGCGGGCCACTGCACGCCTTCCACGTCGGGGCCGGGGCCACCCTCGGGCCCTTCGGCGGCTGGGAGATGCCGATCCACTACACCGGCGTCGTCGCTGAGCACACCGCGGTGCGGGAGGCGGTCGGCGTGTTCGATGTCACGCATCTGGGCAAGGTCGGCGTCACCGGTCCGGGAGCCGCGGAGTTCGTCAACTCCTGCCTCACCGCCGACCTCGCCAAGATCGGCCCGGGAAAGGCCCAGTACACCCAGTGCTGCGCTGAGGACGGTGGTGTGGTGGACGACCTGATCGCCTACCTGGTCGGCCCGGACGAGGTGTTCTGCGTGCCCAACGCGGCGAACGCCGGGGAGGTCGTTGGCCGGCTGGCCGCCGCGGCGCCCCGGGGAGTGCGGGTGACCGACCGGCACGACGAGTACGCGGTGCTCGCCGTGCAGGGACCCCGCTGCGGCGGGGTGCTCACCGCCGTCGGGCTGCCCGGCGACATGGACTACATGGCCTTCGCAGACGTTGATCACGACGGCGTGCCGGTGCGGGTGAGCCGCACCGGCTACACCGGCGAGCATGGTTACGAGCTGGTGGTGCCGTGGGGGTACGCGCCCGCACTATGGGAGGCGCTGCTGGGGGCCATCGGCCCGCTCGGTGGCCGGGTGTGCGGCCTTGGTGCCCGGGACACCCTGCGCACCGAGATGGGCTATGCACTGCATGGCCAGGACCTCGGACCGGATATCACCCCGGTGCAGGGCGGTGTTTCCTGGGCGGTCGGCTGGCACAAGCCGGTCTTCTGGGGGCGCGACGCGCTGCTTGCCGAGCGCGAGCGCGGCCCGTCCCGGCGATTGCGCGGCCTGCGGGCCACCGGGCGCGGGGTGCCGCGGCCGCAGATGGCGGTGCGGTCTGGCGGCGGTGCGCCGCTGGGGGAGACCACCTCCGGCACCTTTTCCCCGACGCTGCGCACCGGCATCGCGCTGGCTCTGCTCGATCCGGCTGTGCGACTGGGGGACGCCGTTGAGGTGGACGTCCGTGGCCGGGCGCTGCCCTGCGAGGTCGTCAAACCCCCGTTCGTGCCCTCCCACGTGCGCTGACGCGGCCGAGCTCGCTGTCCTGGCCCAGGGCCGGTGTTGATACCTCGCTCGCCGGAGCGCTAACTACTGCTCTCCCGCCGTTCATGCTTCTGTAATGTTTGTCGCTCAACGTAATCTGCGCCGAAAAATTCACCTGATTGGGGAAACCCACATGGCGCCATCTCGTTGCGATTTCGTGAACCAGTCCGCTCTCGCTGGTACCGGGGTGATGCTGATCGGAAGCACCGACATGCTGGTCACCGCTCCGGGCGACCTCGGCGCTCCCGCTGAGCCCGGCTATGGCCCGCTGATCGACGACCCGGCCGGGCGGCTCGCGCTGCCCGAGGGCTTCAGCTACTCGATTGTGACCCAGACCGGGACCCAGGCTGGGGTGGCGGGGACCAGGCTCGAGTCCGGCGAACCCACACCGGGCGAGCACGATGGCACCGGCGCCTTCTGGCTGCCCGGTGGCGGCACCATGCTGGTGAACAACCACGAGATCGACGGCCCGTTCACCGACGTCGAGTTCCCGGTGCCGCACCTGGACGGGCTGGTCTATGACCCAGGGATGGCCGGCGGCTGCACCATCGTGCAGACCCGCCGCGATGGCAGCCGGATCCGCGAATACGTCGGCATAGCGGGTACCTCGAATAACTGCGCCGGTGGCGTCACGCCGTGGGGAACCTGGCTGACCTGCGAGGAAACCGAAACGAGGGCCGGCGAACAGGGCGCCACCAAGGACCACGGGTACGTCTTCGAGGTCGACCCCTACCTCCGGTCCGCCAACCGTGACCCACAGCCGATCAGGGCCCTGGGCCGGTTCGAACACAAGGCCGCCGCGGTGGACCCGAGCACCGGTGACATCTACCTCACCGAGGACGCCCGCCGCCCGAACGGCCTGCTCTACCGCTGGGAGGCCCCGCAGGACCTCCCGCGCGGCAGAGGTCGGCTGCGCGCGCTGAGGCCCACCGCCGGCACGCTCGCCGCGATGAAGGCCACCGACGCTGTGGGCGCGCACGTCGACGACCTGTCCCGGGCAGTCGAGGTCGGCACCGTCTACTCGATCACCTGGGTTCCGGTCGAGGACCGGGACGCCACCGAGATCCCCACCCGCATGCAGTTCACCGACACCGATGTCACCCGGGCGCGCAAACTGGAGGGTGCCTGGTGGGGGTTATTCGACGGCGGCGCGTACATCGTCACCAGCTTCGCCCGGGACGAGAGCCCGGTCCCCCATGACGGGCAGGTGTGGTTCTACAACCCCAGGCGCTCGACGCTGACCCTGCGGCTGCGGTTCGGGGTCAACCCGGCCCCGGCCGTCGACGGCGCGTTCGACGGCCCGGACAACATCACCGTCTCGCCCTGCGGCGGTCTGATCCTGGCCGAGGACGGGGACGGTATCCAGCACCTCGTCGGGGTCACCGGCGGTGGCCGGACGTTCCCGCTGGCCCGCAACGACATCGACGACGAGTTCACCGGGCCGGTCTACTCGCTGGACCGGCGGATTCTCTTCGCCAACCTGCAGAAACCGGGCACCATGTTCGCGATCACCGGTCCGTGGTGTCGGCCGCCAAGCAGATGAACAGCTTGCTGTTGTCACCACGAGGCTGATGACCCCTGCTAATGGCAGGCAAGGGCACGCGTGGTTCTTGACCTGATTCTCCTTCCGTTCCCTTGGTGGGCTGGGGTGTTCGGACCAGTTTGCATTGCTTCGTCATCTCCAAGAGAGAGTGGAAAGAGAGGAGGTGGGCGTGGCGTTCACCTGCGGCCTCGCCAGCATGGACGGCTCCATGGCAAACCGTACTATGGTGCGTATGCGGGAACTTGTCGGTGCTGTCTAGTTGTCAGCGCGGCCTCGGGCTGGTGCTGGCCGCAGCGGTCGGTACTCCGGGGTCCACATCGCCGCCTTGACCGCGGTCGCCCAGTCGCGCCGCTTGACCCGTGCCACGCCCTCCTGTGCCGCGGCCGCGGCGACCCGCTCCGCGACGACGGCTGAGACCGCTCGTAGGTTGTTGACCTCCGGCAGCAGCGGGGCGCCGGGTGTGCGCGCGTCGACGAGGGCGGCCACGGCGTGTGCCGATGCGGCGAGCATGCCATCGGTGACGAGCCGGGCGCCGCTGACGATGGTGCCAAGGCCCAGACCCGGGAACACCAGCGCGTTGTTGGCCTGGGCGGTGACGTAGGTGGTGCGTTTGTGGGTCAGCGGCGGAAAGGGGCTGCCGGTGGCGATGAGCGCCCGGCCGTCGGTCCATGTGATCAGGTCGGCCGGCCCCGCCTCGGCCAGGCTCGTCGGGTTGGACAGCGGCAGGATGACTGGTCGCTCGACGTGTCGTGCCATCTCCCGGATCACGTCCTCGCTGAACGCCCGGGGGTTGCGGACGTGCCGATCAGGACGGTCGGGCGGGCCCTTCGGAGAGCGCAAAAGTGGTGCGCGCTCGGCGTTGGGCGGTCGCGGTCTTGCCGACGCCCTTGGGTCCCTCCAGACTGATTGCCGGCAGGCCCTGTGCCAGCTCGTCGAGTTCGATGTCCACGATTCGCGGCAGGTATTGGAGCATGACGCAACGATACCATTAGCAGGTTCGAACGCTGCCGTTAGCAGATCTCTTACGCTCCCGGCAGCATAGGTGTGTCGACGCTGTTCACTGTGCGGAACGGTCCAGGGATTCCAGCTCGTCCTCGGTGAGCAGCCGCGACCGGATCAGGAACCGCACGCCCTCGGGCGCCTCCAGGGCGAACCCGCTGCCGCGACCAGGCACGACGTCGATGGTCCGGGCCGTGGGTATCCCGGAGGCGACGGAGCAGCTCCGCCGCCTCCGGCGGGTACAGACACGCTCCATCAGAAGCCGAGCGCGTTGTCCGAGTAGCTCACCAGCAGATTCTTGGTCTGCTGGTAGTGGTCGAGCATCATCCGGTGGCTCTCCCGGCCGATGCCGGACTGCTTGTAGCCGCCGAACGCCGCGTGCGCGGGGTAGGCGTGGTAGTTGTTCACCCACACGCGCCCGGCCTGGATCTCGCGGCCCGCCTGGTAGGCGATGTTGCCGTTGCGCGACCACACGCCCGCGCCGAGGCCGTAGAGCGTGTCGTTGGCGATCTTCATGGCGTCGGCGTAGTCGTCGAACCTCGTCACTGACACTACCGGGCCGAAGATCTCCTCCTGGAAGATCCGCATCTTGTTGTGGCCCTCGAAGATCGTGGGCTGCACGTAGTAGCCGCCCGCAAGGTCACCATCGAGTTCGACCCGGCCGCCGCCGGTGATCACGCGCGCGCCTTCCTGCTTGCCGATGTCGATGTAGGACAGGGTCTTCTCGAGCTGGTCGTTGCTGGCCTGCGCGCCGAGGGTGGTCTCGGTGTCCAGCGGATGGCCCTGCACGATGGCCTCGGTCCGCTTGGTGGCGTCACCCAGGAACTGGTCGTAGATGCTGGCCTGGATCAGCGCGCGCGACGGGCAGGTGCACACCTGGCCCTGGTTGAGCGCGAACATGGTGAAACCTTCCAGCGCCTTGTCGTAGAAGGCGTCGCTGGCCGCGGCCACGTCCGCGAAGAAGATGTTGGGGCTCTTGCCGCCCAGTTCCAGCGTGACCGGGATGAGGTTCTCGCTGGCGTACTGCATGATCAGGCGGCCGGTGGTGGTCTCGCCGGTGAACGCGATCTTGCGGATGCGGCTGCTGGAGGCCAGCGGCTTGCCCGCCTCGACGCCGAAGCCGTTGACGACGTTGAGCACGCCCGGGGGCAGCAGATCGCCGATGATCGAGAGCAGCACGTGGATCGAGGCGGGCGTCTGCTCGGCGGGCTTGAGCACCACCGCGTTGCCCGCGGCGAGCGCGGGCGCGAGCTTCCACACCGCCATCAGGATCGGGAAGTTCCACGGGATGATCTGGCCGACCACGCCGAGCGGCTCGTGGTAGTGGTAGGCGACCAGGCCGTCCCCGATCTCGGAGATGCCGCCCTCCTGTGCCCTGATCGCGCCCGCGAAGTACCGGAAGTGATCGATGGCCAGTGGGATGTCCGCGGCCAGGCTCTCCCGGATCGGCTTGCCGTTGTCCCAGGTCTCGGCAACCGCGAGGACCTCCAGGTTGGCCTGCATCCGGTCGGCGATCTGGTTGAGGATGACGGCGCGCTCGGCGACCGGCGTGCGGCCCCACACGGGTGCTGCGCCGTGGGCGGCGTCGAGGGCCCGTTCGACGTCGGCGGCCGTGCCGCGGGCGATATCGGTAAACGCCTGCCCGGTGACCGGCGTTAGGTTCTCGAAGTATTGACCAGTGGCCGGTGGCACGTACTCGCCGCCAATGTAGTGATCGTACCGGGATTCGTAGGACACCACGCTGCCGTCGGTGCCGGGTGCTGCATGCCTGGTCATCGGTGAAGCCCTCCATCCCTCCTCGGTGAAGCAGGATTCATGCTATGGAGGTCGACGTTGCAGTCACGTTGCAGTCACGTTGCAGTCGGCGCGCTCTTCCGAATGGTCGGCACGCTCTTCCGAATGGGAGCCCTTGCTCCGGCTGTTTGCTCGCGCGCATCATCGGGGGAATGGACCCGATCGGTGGGCCGACGGTGGACGCGGTGCTACTCGGCCGCGTCCATGACACCGTGCTGGCTGGCGGGCGGTCCCTGGTCGGCCCGCGGACGCTGGTCTCCGATTCGTGGCAGCGGTCGCTGGCCGTGCGCATCGACCCTGACCACGACGAGCCGCCGGTGGTCTACGACCAGGATACCCTCAAGGCGGTCCGCTCGGCGCACCCGCTCGGCGAGGTGCTGGGGGTGCTGCGGGCCATCCTGGTCAGCATCGCCGACGAGGCCGAGCACATGATGATCGTGACCGACGCCGACGGCCACATCCTGTGGCGCGAAGGCAGGGCCGACGTGTGCCTGCGGGCCGACCGGGTGCTGCTCACCGAGGGCACGAAGTGGAGCGAGTCGGCCATCGGCACCAACGCGATAGGCACCGCGCTCGCGCTCGGCAAGCCGGTGCAGATCCACTCCGCGGAGCACCTCGTGCGCGCCTATCACGCGTGGACCTGCGCCGCGGCGCCGGTGGTCGACCCGGACAGCGGCGCGGTGGTCGGCGTGATCGACGTGACCGGGCCGCAGCACACCCGCCACCCGGCGAAGCTCGCCCTGGTCACAGCGGCCGCGCAGGTGGCGCAGGGCCAGCTCCGGGCGCGGATGACGGCCCGCGACGACGTGTTGCGGCGCAAGAACATGCCTCACCTGCGGGGCCCCGGTGCGCTGCTGAGCGCCAGCGGGCGAGTGATCGCGGCGGAGTCCTGTGCCGGGCTCCCGTCCCGGGTGGACATCGCGGCGCCCGACGGCGTGCTCGTCTTGCCCGATGGGCGGGAGGCGAGAGTCGAGCCGCTGGCCGAGGGGTTCCTGCTGCGGATGGCGGGCCGGCAGCACACCCGTGCACCGACGCTCTCCCTGGCGTTTCTCGGTGCGACGCACCCGGTCGCCCTGCTCGACGGCCACACCCTGCCGCTGAGCCTGCGCCGCGCCGAGATCCTCACGCTGCTGTGCCTGCACCCGAAAGGCCTGAGCGCTGAGGCGCTGGCGATCGCCCTCTACGGCGAGGCAGGCAATCCGGTGACCGTGCGGGCAGAGATGCACCGGCTGCGTGCCCAGCTCGGCGAACTCGTCGTGCGCACCCGTCCCTACCGGCTGGGCGGGGACGTCGATGCGGACTTCCTCGCCGTCCCGCGGCTGCTGCACGCGGGCAACCTGGCGCAAGCGCTGGCCGCGTGGCGGGGCCCGCTGCTACCCCGTTCCGATGCACCCGGCGTCCGCGAGGAACGCGACGACCTCGTCGTCGCCTTGCGCGACGCCACAATGCACCGCCGCGACGTCGGTGCATTGTGGACTTTCGCGCGAACCGCGACGGGAGCCGACGACGTCGACGTGCTGGAGACCCTCGTGGAACTCCTGCCGCCCACCGACACCCGGCGTTCCATCGTGCTCGCGCAATTACGGCGCGTGTCCGCCTGACACGCGCGCAGTCGGTGCAGTCAGGGGATGAGGACGGCGGCACCGTGCACGCGGTCGGCTGCGAGATCGGTCAGTGCCGTGTCGGCCTGGTCCAGTGGGTAACGGCTCGTGACCACGTGCAGCCGGTGCTCGGCGGCGAAGCGCAGGAAGTCGTGACCGTCCTGGCGGGTGTTGGCGGTGACGCTGCGGATCTGCCGTTCCTGGAACAGGTGCTGCTGATAGCGCAGGACCGGGATATCGGTGAGGTGGATGCCGGCCACTGCCAGGGTGCCACCCCGGTCGAGTGCGGCCAGCGCGGGTGGCACCAGCTCCCCGGCGGGGGCGAACAGGATCGCGGAGTCGACCGGCTCCGGTGGCGCGTCGGCGGCCCCGCCTACCGAGGTGGCGCCCAGTTCCAGGGCGAGCTTGCGGGCCTGCGAGCTACGGGTCAGCACGTGCACGGTGGCGCCTTGGGCCAGCGCGATCTGGGCGGTGAGGTGGGCGCTGGCGCCGAAGCCGTACAGGGCGAGGCGGCCGCCTGGCGGCAGGTTCGCCCGGGCCAGCGCTCGCCACCCGATGATGCCCGCGCACAGCAGCGGCGCGAGCTCGGTGTCGGGGTAGCCGTCGGGCAGCGGGTAGGCGTAGTCGGTGGGCACCGTGGTGTAGTCGGCGTAGCCGCCGTCGGCGTCCCAGCCGGTGTACTCCGAGTGTGCGCACAGGTTCTCCGAACCGCGGGTGCAGTACCGGCACTGCCCGCAGGTGCGGCGCAGCCAGGCGATGCCGACCCGCTGTCCCACCTCGAACTCGCCGTGGGGCGATTCGATGACCTCACCGACGACCTCGTGGCCGGGAACAACATTGGGCCGGTGCACTGGTAGGTCACCCTCGGTGACGTGCAGGTCGGTGCGGCACACCCCGCAGGCCAGCACCCGCACCAGCAGCTCATCCCCGGCCGGCCGGGGAAGTGGCTCCTGCACTGGCCGCAGCGGACGGGTGCTCATCGGCCCGGGCTGCTGCACCCGCCAGACCCGCGCCAGCTCGGTGCCCATGACGCTGTCGGTCAGGCTCGCTGCGGCGTCGAGTGCACGACCTCGGCGTGCACTACCCCGGGGACGGCTTGCGCCAGCACGAGGGCGACGTGATGGTCGGCCGGGTCAGTCTCCGGGTTCAGAGTCAGTGGGGAGCTGCTCATCACCTCGCCGACGGTAGTAGTGGGCGGCGAAGGCGCGGGCGTGAGCCACCCGATCTCAGGGCTTGGTGGTGCATGAAGACACTGCAAGATGGTGGTGTAAAATTGTGGCATGTCCAAGAGGATGACTGTTCAGTTTGATGACGCGCTCCACCGTCAGGTCACCGACGCGGCCGGGCGCGCTGGCCGGTCCGTGCATTCCTGGGTTCTGGCCGCGGTGTCTCGCGAGGTGTTCCGGCAGCTCACGGCCGAGTCCGCGGCGTGGTGCGCAGCGCATCCCGAGCACGCCGACCACGGCGCCGCCCGCCACGCGGCACGCCGGGCCAGCCGGCGCGACAGCGGCTCCGCGTGACCGTGTTCCGCAAGGGCGAGGTCTGGGACGTCGCGGTCGGCAGGGACCGCTACCGCGTGCTCGTGATCTCCAGCGACATGTTCAACCTGGACAGCGGGCTCGCTCACCTGCTGGCGATGGAAGTGCGGGACGAACCCGGCCCCTACAGTTTCCCGATTCCCGGTGAGCGGGGCTGGCACGTGTGGCCCGCCCACCTTGACAGCACCCCGAAACGGGTCTGCGTGCAGCGTGTGGGATCGGTGAGCCTGGAGACCCTGTCAGAGGCCCACACACGGCTGTTCATGATGCTGCACGAATCGACAGCTCCTCCCGTGTAGTCGATACGGTAGATTCCGCCTCGCCACGCGGACGGGTGAGTAATGCACGTGTCCGAGGGGGACTTGCGCACTAACCACCCGCCTCGCTCTCGGCATGGCCACGTGATGCGGCGGATCCCAAGCCTGCGACCCCCTTGACCCCCAGGACGTGGGAGTAGGCATCTGCGTTGGTCAGTGGTGGTGTCAGCGCCGTGCGCGCGACCAGTCCGTGCGGGTCGTCCGCCCGCGTGCAGGGCGTGTGGTCCCCAACCGCACTTTTCGTCCCGAACACGGGTCCGCCGTCCGGACGATGCCTGCGATTAACGGGTGCGGGCGGCGCTGCGCCGACGCGGCGGATCTGCGCTTGATGGTTGCACGAATTGGGACCGGCCGACTGGTTGGTGGTGCTCGTTGCGGTCAGAACTACGGTCACCGAGTCGAGGCCACAACGGCTCCTCCGTGGAAACGCCGACCGGACGTCGTCTGTGAAGCACTCGATGCCGTCGGCGCTGGCCCCACGCGGTGTTCGCCTGGCTGGGGGGTGGCGTGCCGATGTTCGATGAAGCGACTATCACGGCTGGCGGTACACCACGTGGTTCTTGCGGCGGCACGTCAGTCCACCCATCCGGACAGCAGCTCACGCAGGGACGGAGGATTGTGCTCGACGGGGCAGGAGAGGTAGAAATTCGAGTGATACCATCCCTCGGTCTCCTTCCCGGCGGGGTCGATTCCTCTGCTCTCAAGCTCGCCGAGCACGTAGTCCCGCTCGGTATCGTCGGTGAAGCGGCGTTGGGGAAACGTGTGTCCGCTTAGTTGTTCGGTGGCCAGGCCGTATCGGGCCATAACCTCGGCGATGCGCGCATAGGGGATCCATCGAAGCGCAAAAGCCGCGACCCAACACCCATCCTTGGCGCTTGCGTGCTGGAGCACGCGATCGAAGGTGTGTTCGGTGATGTAACCAATTCCCCCGGTGACGGTGATCAGATCCACACCGGTGAGGAGGTGGGCCAGCGCCGCGCTGGGGTCCTCCATTTCGAGGTTTTCACTGCTGCCCGAGCAGTGCAGGCCAATGCGTTGAGCGTAGGCCACGGCCTGATCGGCCACATCGATACCCACCACCTGTACGGGATGGGAGCGGCGGTGTTCGCCATAGAACGCGTGGTCGGCTACGATTAGCTCGTCAGTCGACAGCGTGGCCAGCTCGGGCGAGCCGTAGCGGGCGTAGAGCGCATCAAGGGTGAGGTCGTGGTTGAGCAATGCTGCGTTGATGCCGTAGGAACAACACAGATCGAGCACCACGACATCTTCCCGGCCGAGGTGCTCGCGCCGCCGTTGCGCGAGGTGGGTGAAGACTGGCTCGCCGTGTTCTGGTGTCTTGTACTCAAAATCGCGCAGCGCCTGGAAGTATCCTCGGGGATCGGCTTGGTTGTAGACGTGGCCAAACTGGGCCTTCCCACTCTGGGCGTGCGTGGAAATTTCTGACATAAAGTTCCCTTTCTTGATCGTGTTGTCGCTGCATGCCGACGAGCCATCCGCGTTGTCTGCCGTAGCTGACCACCTCAGGGACTGGATCACCACCCGATCCGGGGCGGATCCGGCGGATGGCGCGAGTGATGTCGCGCCGCAGCTCGACGCTCACCGTGAGCCTGCCGTCGGGGTAGCCGAGAACTCGACGTCGGTGACACCCAGCGTGGCGTCGCGTCGGTCCAGGTCGCGATCGTGCCACCAGACCCGACGTCGACGTCGTCCGGATGTGCCACCACCAGAACCCGCTGCGCCTGCTCCTCTGCCACGGAATCCTCCTACGCTCGGCGTCACTACCGGGCAACGAGAATCGCCCCGGCTCCGTTCCCGGCCCCGGCCCGGTTAGTGACAGCTGCTCGATACGGTGAGCGCTTCCCCGCCCCCGTCGCCGGTTTCTGGGAGGTAGCGTGCGCATTACACTCGCACAGGTCGATGCCCGGCCCGGCGAGTTCGAGGCCAACGTCGCGCGTGCCGAGCAGGTGATCGCCGATGCGGTCAGCGGGGGCACCGACCTGGTGGTTTTCCCCGAGCTGTCGCTCAGTGGCTACTCGATCGGGGACCTCAAGGAGGACATCTCGATCTTGCCGGACGACGAGCGGATGGCGAAGCTGGCCAGGGCGACCAAGGGCGCGGGCTTGCTGCTCGGGTTTCCCGAGGCGCAGCCACACGGTCTGCACATCTACAACAGCGCGGCCTACTACGAGAACGGCCTCCTGGTGCACGTGCATCGCAAGCTGTTCCTGCCCAACTACGCGACCTTTGAGGAGCGCAAGCACTTCCTGCCCGGTCAGTCGTCCCGGGCCTTCCCGATCCTGGGTGGACGGCACCGCGCGGCCACCCTGGTCTGCAACGACGCGTGGCAGCCGCAGCTTGCCTACGTGGCCGCGCAGGACGGGGCGATAATCCTGCTGGTGCCCGCCTGCAGCGCGCGTAGCATGTTCCCCGAGCGGTACGACTCGCGGTCCTACTGGCGCGACATCACCCGCTTCTACGGGCGGATGTTCCAGCTGTACGTGGTCTTCGTCAACCGCGTCGGGACCGAGGGGTCGTTGCGCTTCTGGGGCGGCTCACACATCGTCGACCCGTGGGGCCAGGTGATCGCCGAGGCCGACGAGGACCGGGAGAACCTGCTCACCGTCAACGTCGACCTCTCGCTGGTGCGCCGCCGCCGTCGGGAAATCCCGCTGGTGCGGGAGGGGCGGTTGGGGCTGCTGCGCCGGGAGATCAACCGTCTCCTTGAAGAGGGCGGCGACTTGTAGTTCGTGAGCGCCGATCGGCGTTATAGCACAAATCGCCACTCACGGGGTCGCGAAGCAGCCCAGCGTCGAGTTGGGTCGCACCCCGGAGAAGTAGCGCTGCCAGATCCGGTGATAGAGGATCTCCTCGTCGCTGCGCAGTGCCCAGCTGTCCGGTGGCTGCGTCCCGGCGCCTTCGGCGTTGCCGACCTTGGCGTTGGCAGTATTGTCCCTGGCTAGCGCGGCGAGCACCTCGCCGGCACCTGAGCCGTCGCCGAACTGTTCCTTACCGCGCCAGAGCAGCTCCTCGGGCAGCCAGTCGGTGAAGGCCTCGCGCAGCACCGCCTTCTCCGGCCGGCCGTCGGTGGTCTGCTTCCACTCCGGCGGCAGGGTCAGCGCCGTGCGCACCACGTTGGTGTCCAGGAACGGCTCGCGGGCCTCCAGCCCGAAGTTCATCGTCGTCCGGTCGCAGCGCTGCAGGTTCAGGTGGTGCAGCTGCTCGAGGCTGCGCACCAGCTCGGCGTGCAGTGCGTCCGGGTCCGCGAACTCCGGGCTGTGCATGTAGCTGTAGCCGCCGTAGAGCTCGTCAGCGCCCTCACCGGTGAGCACCACCTTGACCTTCTTGGCCGCCTCGCGCGCCAGCAGCAGGTTCGGGACCGCGCTGCGGACCAGGGCCGGGTCGTAGTGCTCGATCACTTCGACTGCGTTGTCCAGCGCCTCGCCGATGGACTCGGCGGTGGCGACGACCTCGTGGTGATCGCTGCCGATGAACTCGGCGACTCGCCGGGCCGCCAGCAGGTCGTTGCTGTCCTTGGTGCCGACCGCGAAGGTGGGTAACACGTCGCCGCGGCGGCGGGTGTGCTCCGCGGCGATCGCGGCGACGATTGATGAGTCCAGCCCGCCGGAGAGGAATACGCCTACCCCGACGTCGCTCATCATCCGCCGCCGCACGGACAGCACCACGGAGTCCCTGACCTTCTCGAGCGTCCCGCTGTCCCAGACTGGGTGCTGCGCCCGCCGGGCTGGGCGGACTCCCACCGGAACCGAGTTGGCGTAGCGCACGATGCCGCCGGCCGGGGTCCACAGACAGCCGGGCGGGAAGGAGGCCACTCGGGGCCGGTCCTCGGGGTCGAAGGCCCGCAGCTCGCTGGCGAATACCGTGCCGTCTGCCCCGTCGATCCAGTACAGCGGCTTGACACCCATCGGGTCGCGGGCGACCAGTCCGTTC
>JBOHFT010000045.1:0-26962 GCA_050699815.1 Pseudonocardiaceae bacterium
GCGGTGAATCGAGTCCGTTTTACCGCGTTCTGCATCCAGAACGCGGTAACGGGCGGCGGTGTGCGGTGAGGGTGGCTGTTCGGGTACCGGCTTCTGCGGCCAATCTTGGGCCGGGTTTCGATGCGCTCGGGCTGGCGCTGGCGCTGTATGACGAGATCGACGTGGCGCTGGCGCCGTCCGGCTTGCGGGTCGAGGTGCAGGGCGAGGGCGCCGGGCAGGTGCCGACCGACGAGCGGAATCTGGTCGTGCGCGCGCTGCAGGCGGCGTGTGCGCAGTGCGGCCTCCGGCCCGACGGTCTGGTGCTGCGCTGCCGAAACAGCATCCCGCACTCCCGGGGGCTGGGCTCGTCAGCTGCGGCAGCCGTCGCCGGCGTGCTGGCCGGTTACGCGCTCGCGGGAATGGAACCGGACAATAAGGCGTTGGACCTGGCGGCTGGGTTTGATGGTCATGCCGACAATGTGGGCGCCAGCCTGCTTGGCGGCCTGGTGATCTGCTGGAAGGCCGGGCAGTCCTTTCGGGCGGCTCGGCTGGAGCCCCATGCAGATCTCGCACCCGTGCTGCTCGTGCCGGAGATGACGTCCTCGACCGAGGTCACCCGAGGGCTGCTGCCCGCCCAGGTGCCCCATGCCGATGCGGCGTTCACCGCCGGACGCGCCGCGCTCGCCGTGCACGCGTTGACCGCGGCCCCGCAGCTGCTGCTGGCCGCGACCGAGGACCGGCTGCACCAGCCCTACCGCCGCGTGGCCTACCCGGCGACGGGGCGGTTGGTGGACGTCTTGCGCACGGCCGGGGTGCCCGCCGCGGTCTCCGGCGCGGGGCCCACGGTGCTCGCGCTGCCCGCCGGAGGCGAGCTGCCGGCCACCGTGGACACCGCCGGCTTCACCCGATACCGGCTCGACGTGGCCCGCGACGGCGCCACCGTCAGGCAGGGATGACCCAGCTATCCGCGCGGCCCGGTCTATCCGTGGGGGCCCAGTGTTGCCGCGGCGGCGCTGGACCGATAGTCTCAGTAGAGTTCAGACACCGCGTGCACGGGCGCCGGTGCCGAGTTCGGGGCCTCTCACCCGGACAATCAACTTCCGCCCTCCGGTTCCACCGTAGCGGGGAAGGCTGGCACCCACACCCTGGCCGCAGTTGAACATGTCCCGTGCCGGTCGGCTCGACACCGATGCTTTGGTACGCGAGCCTCCCGCACCGGATCAGGCGCCGTCCGCATACCGACGGACGGCGAGCAGGCTGGCCTGAGCTGCGTCTCAGGTCGGTTAGGAAGGACCTGTGTGAGCGACATCACTCTGTTGGGCAACGACGTTGATGCTGCGGCATCTCCGGACCAGCAGCCAGCTGAGCAAGCTGTGACTGCTGTCACGTTGTCGGGTAACGGGGCGGCTCCACGCCGCCAGGCTGGACTGCCCGCGATGGTGATGGCTGACCTGCGCAAGCTGGCCCGTCAGCTGGGTATCTCCAACATCGCCGGTCTCCGCAAGAACGATCTGATTGCCGCGATCAAGCAGCAGCAGAGCACCGTCCCCCGGCAGCGCCATGCCGACGCCGACCAGCTCCCGCTGGAGGGCACTGTGTCTCAGCCAGAAAGCACCCGGCCTCAGCCGGAGAGCGCTGGATCTCAGCCGGAGAGCGCTGGATCTCAGCCAGAGAGCGCTGGATCTCAACGGGAGAGCACGGCGCCTCAGCCAGAGAGCACCCGGCCTCAGCCGGAGAGCGCCGCGCCTCACACGGCGGTCCAATCAGAAACCCAGACCGGGGAGCAGCCGGTCGCCCCGCCCGGTGACCAGCAGGACCGGGACCAGCAGGAGCGGGACACCGACGGGGTGGACCGGTCGCGTAATCGGCGGCGGCGACCCCTTCGGGGCGGTGACGCGCCTCGCTCCCAGAGCGATCCGACGCCGAGCGGCCAGACCCAGGGCAGCCAGAACGCGGGCAGTCAGAACGGCGTCCAGAGCTCAGGTAGTCAGAATGGCGCGCGCGACGACGATGACGACGAGAACGGTCGTCGCCGCGGCCGGCGCTTCCGCGACCGCAACCGCCGCGGAAGTCGAAATGAACGCGGCAGCAGCGACCGCCGGGACGGCGGTGAGCTGGAGGTCCGCGAGGACGACGTGCTGTTGCCCGTCGCCGGGATCCTTGATGTGCTGGACAACTACGCGTTCGTCCGCACCTCGGGTTATCTCTCCGGGCCTAACGACGTGTACGTGTCACTGTCGCTGGTCCGCAAGCACTGGCTGCGCCGTGGTGACGCGATCACCGGAGCGGTGCGCCAGCCTCGTGACGGCGAGCAGCAGCGGCAGAAGTTCAACCCCCTCGTCCGGGTCGACACCATCAACGGCCTGGACGCCGAGCTGGCCAAGCAGCGCCCGGAGTTCACCAAGCTGACTCCGCTGTACCCCAATGATCGATTGCGCCTGGAGACCGAGCAGAACCAGATGACCACCAGGGTCATCGACCTGATCATGCCGATCGGTAAGGGCCAGCGGGCGCTGATCGTCTCGCCGCCCAAAGCAGGCAAGACGATGATCCTGCAGGCCATCGCCAACGCGATCACCATCAACAACCCGGAATGCCACCTCATGGTCGTGCTCGTCGACGAGCGGCCCGAGGAGGTCACCGACATGCAGCGTTCGGTGAAGGGCGAGGTCATCGCCTCGACCTTCGACCGCCCGCCGTCGGATCACACCTCCATCTCCGAACTGGCCATCGAACGGGCCAAGCGGCTGGTGGAGATGGGTCACGACGTCGTCGTGCTGCTGGACTCGATCACCCGGCTGGGCCGGGCCTACAACCTGGCGGCGCCGGCCTCCGGCCGGATCCTGTCCGGTGGGGTGGACTCCACCGCGCTCTACCCGCCGAAGCGGTTCCTGGGCGCGGCCCGCAACATCGAGGATGGCGGCTCGCTGACTATCTTCGCGACCGCGCTGGTGGAGACCGGGTCGACGATGGACACCGTGATCTTCGAAGAGTTCAAGGGCACTGGCAACGCCGAGCTCAAGCTGGACCGCAAGATCGCTGACAAGCGGATCTTCCCCGCCATCGACATCAACCCGTCCGGTACCCGCAAGGAGGAGCTGCTGCTGTCGCCGGACGAGCTGGCCATCCACCACAAGCTGCGGCGGGTGCTGACCGGTCTGGAGTCCCAGCAGGCCATCGATCTGGTGCTGGACCGCCTGCGCAAGACCCGGACCAACATCGAGTTCCTCATGCAAGTCTCGAAGTCCACCGCCGGCAACGGCTCCGACTGACCCCCGCGCCCGGCGCGCCGTGCCCCATGCCCGGCGCGCCGTGCCCTGGTGCCCGGTGTGTCGTGCCCTGGTGCCCGGTTAGGGGCCCACACGCTGTCGCCATGCGGATGTTCGGCATCGTGCTACGTCACTTCCGCACTCTGGCGGATCTGTCGCTGCGCGAGCTCGGCAAGCGCTGCCACTACGACTACAGCCGGCTCTCACGCATGGAGAACGGCAAGCGACGAGGTCCTGGTCGGCACCATCGACCAGATACTGCACGCTGGAGGACTGCTGAAAGCTCTGCGCTGTGCGGCGCAACCACCATCGATCCCCACCGACCTTCTCGCGGGGGCGCTTCCGGCGGGGATGCACGCCGACGATGCCACGACCGCCGTTGATCTGGCCTCAGCCGCTCAGCACGTCCCCGGCGGGATTGAACCGAGGATCTGTGCCCTGGCGGCTCAGCAGGAGGCCCGTGGCTGGGCCATGATCGGTGACGTCGACCACTGCCGCCGCCAGCTCGACACGGCGGCCGAGTTGCTGCGCGTGGACTCCGGTGAGGCTGACCCGGCCGGACCTGTCTACCTCCAGCACTACGACCTGGACATTCTCGGAGAGCAGGCGGCCACGTGCTACCGCAACGTCGGGCGGCCCCAAGACGCCATCCCCCTCTTCGAACGCAAGATCGCTGCCCTGCCCGCCACCCTGCACCGCGACCGTGGACACCAGATGGCCAAACTGGCCAACGCTGTCATCGCCACCAAGCAACCCGAACCGGACAGGGCAGCCGGGCTCGGGTTGGCGTGTCTGGACCTCGCCCGCCACACGGGATCAGTGCGCATCAGCAAGGAATTGCACACCCTCAATGTGGCGCTCAGGGCCCGGTGGCCGGATCAGCCCGATACCCGGGCCTTCCACGACGCCCTTGCCGCCAGCTAAGCCGATGCCAAAGCTGGACCGCAAGATCGCTGACAAGCGAATCTCCCCGGCCATCGACATCAACCCGTCGCCACCGGCATCCCTCGCTGGCCTCCGCCACACCGACTAGAGTGCCCACGATGATCCCAAGCTGGTACACGTCTCTTCCCGCGCGTAGCAACGATCAGCACGTACGCGTTCGTACCACTCGCCCAGAGCCAGCCACGGCCGTGCCGTGGCCCACCCGTCAAGCTGACAGACGAATGGACGTCGCCACAGGAGGAGCCACTGTCATGGTTTGGCATGGAATTCCCGAGCACCCTGCCAGCGCAGGCCCGTTGGCGCTGTCGCGGCTGCCACTCGGCACGCCGCCAGCGGCGCCGGCTGGCCACCTGGAGGAACCGATCGTGCACAAGGCCGGTCCGCATCCGTGGGGTACCCGGTTCGCGATGCCAGCAGTCGTCGAGGCTAAACACCGCAAGCGGCGCACCCACGGTGTCATCAAGAAGGAAACGAAGTACATCGACGACGGAAAGGAGCACACGGACAGCATCGACGAGCCCTACGAGGATGAGGTGGACGAGTAGCACCATGACGGATGCGACAACGCTGATCGTCACCGCGAACGACGACACTACCGCGGATCTTGTCGCCGCCGCCCTGGTCTCCCGGGGCGGTAAGGCGGTACTCATTGACGTGGGTGATTTCCCGATCAACCTGTCGGTCACCGGCACCATTGGCGACGACGGGATCTGGCGCGGTGAGATCGTTGCTGCCGACAGCACAGTCCTCGACCTTGAATCGATCGGCGCGGTCTACTACCGCCGTCCCACTCATTTCCGGCTGCCCGACCATCTCAGCCCAGCCGACCGGCGCTTCGCTGCGGCGGAGGCGCATCGCGGCCTGGGCGGACTGCTGGCCGCGTTGCCGACACGGTGGGTCTCGCACCCAGCTCGGATCGCCGACGCGGAGGCGAAACCCGATGCGATCCGGCTGGCACCGCACCAGTTCCAGGAGTGCGTCACAGACAAGGCCTACGACCTGCGAGTCACCGCCGTCGGTGACCGGCTATTCCCCATCGCGATCCGTACCGCTGATCCCGAACAGCTTGACTGGCGTGCCGACTACGACACCTTGACCTACCAGCACGTCGAGCTGTCGGCGGGCGTCGCCGCCGGTATCCACCGCTATCTCGCGGCGGCGGGCCTGGCCTTCGGCGCGTTCGACTTCGTGATGGACCGGGCCGCAACGCTGTGGTGGATGGAGTGCAACCCTAACGGCGAGTGGGGATGGCTGACTGAGTGCATCGACGTTCCCATCGCCGACGCACTCGCTGAGCTGCTGCTGGGAGAATCCGCGCGATGAGCACAGCGGCGGTCCCCGACAACGATTGGCGACCGCGAGCGTGTGAGCTGGTCGCTGAGCTGACTGCCGAGGCAGCACTGCGCACACCCGGGTGGCAAGCCGCGTTCGCCGCGGTGCCCCGGCGCCTGTTCGTCCCGCTGATCTACCGCCGCGATCAGCGCGGCGATCTTCGTGCGGTCGATGGTCACGACCCCGCCCAGCGGGAAACCTGGCTGACTGAGGTGTACTCAGATGACAGCCTGATCACCCAGCTTGCCCAGGTCCGGCCCGGCTACGCGCTGCGTCCCTGCACTGTGCCGGCCAGCTCGTCCACCCGCCCCAGCCTGATGGCCCGCATGCTCGAGGACCTGGGGCTCGCCGATGGTATGCGGGTACTCGAGATCGGAACGGGTACTGGCTACAACGCTGCCCTGCTGTCGCACCGCCTCGGCGCTCAGCACGTGCACTCCGTCGACATCCACCCCGGGCTCATCGCCACCGCCCGCGACCGGCTCGCCGGCCTCGGTTACCACCCACGGCTCGCCACCGTCGATGGCGCCGTCGGCTGGCCCGACCATGCCCCTTACGACCGGATCATCGCCACCTGCAGCGTTCCCACCATCCCGATCGCGTGGGTTGACCAGGTCCGCCCCGGCGGCGCCATCCTCAGTGACCTGCAACTCGGTGGGGCGAGCGCCCTGGTCCGGCTGCACGTCGACGCCGATCGCACCGCCACCGGGCGCTTCTTGAGCTACCCGGGTCTGTTCATGGCCGCCCGCCGTAGCGCCGACCACCTCAGCCGCCTGCCCGAGCTCACCCCCGACCAGCTTTTCGGTGTGCGTGAGACCACCACCGACCTCGGCCCGACTGCGCTCACCGATCCGGCGTTCCGTTTCTTCCTCCACCTCCACCTCGGCACCGGTCGCAGCGATCACTACCGCAGCGGTGGCCGCGACTGCGCCAGCGTGGTCGCCGACGACGGTTCCTGGGCCGAGGTCACCGCTGGTGACCATCTGGTGCGTTACGACGGCACCCACAACCCCTGGGAGACCGTGGAACAGGCGCACCACCTCTGGAACGATCTCAAACGGCCCGAGCCGGCCGATCTCGGGCTCACTGTCACACCCACCGGGCAATACGTCTGGCACCGCACCCCCGACAGCGCCTGGACCCCCCTCATCTCGAGCTAGCCCCCGACGCGAAGCCGCACGCCACCGATTGGTCATCCAGCAGTGAGACGGTCCGGCTGCCCTGCCGCGGCGCCATCCGGGCGCGCCCGCGAGTCGCGGGGCGTAGGAGCGAGTATTCCAGCGGTATACTCGCTTGATGGCGGATACCACGATCAAGGTGGATAGTGCGGTGCGGGACAGGCTTGCAGTCCTCGCCGCGGAGCGTGGCGGGACGATCCGGGATCTGGTTGAGGAGCTGGCCCGGGCCACCCCGACACAAAAGGATCTTGAGGCACGTCACGCGGCGGCTCTGGCGTATCTGCGTGAGCAGGTGTGCCCCGATCTCGCTGCGGGCGATGTCCAGGCGGGTGAGCGGTTGTGGCGAGAGCTGGAGGCCGGTCGGTCGCCATCCTCGATCAGCGAGGCGGCGCAGGTTCCTCGTCCTCGGCGGTGACCGCGCCGCTGGCCGCTGTGGTATTCGACCACACCGCCCTGCTCACGCTGGGCGCGGGGAACCGGTTGCTGTCCGGGTTGGTCGCGCAGGCCCATGCGCAGCCTGGTCGTTACGTCTACGCCCCCGCCTTGTGCGTGGTCGCGGCCGTCGCGGCGCGACCGGGGTTGGCTGATCACATCGGCGTGCTGCCCGCGGTGCGGGTCATCGAGCTCGACTATCCCGCTGCCGCCGATGTGGGCGGCTTCATCGCCACCGGAGCCGACTGGCGATGCGCTCATGCGATCGACGCGGGCCGGCCCACGGCTGACTGGCCGACGGGACGACCCGTGGTGACCACTACGCCGGAGGCCTACACCGGCTGGGGCGTGGAAACGATCACGATCGGCTGACGATGCCGGATGCAGCTTTCGGTGCAGGGCGCGGTCAGCTCGGCGATCGACTACCAGCAAAGGCCGTGCGGCGAGCCCGCTACCCAGCCACCAGCTCGCTGTGTGGACGCAGCGTCATGAGACCGCCGCCTTCGTCTGGTCCATCGCGGTACCCGCCTCGTAGCAGTGTCGGCATGCCGCACTACCATCATGCCAGGTGACACCGTCGAACCACTTGGTGGGCAGCGTCGGCAGCGGGTGACCTTTGGGGCAGGCCGACACCTGGCGCCGGGGCGCCACGTCGTCGCGCAGTTGCTCGGTGTCGCGGAGGTCCACGTTGGAACCGAGCGGGTGGTTTTTCAGTCCCACAGAGCATCCCTCCGCAGTCACCGGGGACAGGCCAACCCGGCTGTGCATGTCTAACTGAGGCAGCTGCCACGCGGCCTGATACGCACAGATTCGATGTATCCCCCCGTACGCCGATCTCCTCGTCGGCTTCCTGGATCAGCGCGGCGGTGGCGGCCGGGCGTGCTCAACCGCAAGATCGCCGACAAGCGGGTCTTCCCCGCCATCGGCATTAACCCGTCCGGTACCCGCAGGAGGAGCTGCTGCTGTCCCCGGACGAGCTGGCCATCCATCACAGGCTGCGGCGGGTGCTGACCGGGCTGGAGTCCCAGCAGGCCGAGCGCGTCGGCCAGCGCTGGCGGGAGTGTGCTCACGGGATACCTCCCCGGGGATGGGCGAGGTCCACTGTTCACCATTGGTCATGCAAAGTATTTAATATGGGTAAATCTGGCCGTCCTGGCCGAATGTGGTGATGTTGTGATCTATGATCGACGGGCGGACCAGCAGGATTCGCTCGGGGCCGTCGTGCAGGATCACGTCGGCGCCGGTGATCTGTTTGGGCAGGCTGGCGTAGTACTGCGCGGGGGGCAGCGGCGCGGGGCTAGCCAAGGCGCACCGGGGGTGTGCGGCGGCCCGCCCGAACTCACCGCCCCCACCGCTGTCCTAGCAACCGAATCTCAGCAAGGTCAGTCCAACCAGCCGGCAACACTGGAATGGTGTCCAGTATGTCGGCCATCCCGTGATCGCCTATCCGCTGACCATCCAGCACGTAAGCCACCCGATCACCCCGCCGCCACCGGATCGTGAACCCGTCTGCACGGCGGTGATGAAGGAACACCCACCCGACCGGCGATGTGCTGGGTGTAGCTCCGCCCCGACTGCGGCTCATGCGAGGTCTCCATCGATGACGAGGGGAGTCCTCAGCGCCCGCTGACGGAAGCCTTCGGCAAGGTACACCAGCTGGTGCCCGAAGGCGATCTGTTCGTCATGGCTCAAGCTGTCTTCGAACAGACCCGTGATGATCTCGGCAACGCGGAGGCCGACGCTGCCGAGCAGCATCAGGAGTTCGCGGTCTTCCTCGTTCACTGCTCAACAACCGAGATCCGTGCGTTGGCTCCACACTCCAGGAGAATCACCATCCGGTCTTGGAGGATCCGGTGATGGGAGAGGTGGTCCAGTGACGGCGTGACCACGTGGTGTGCCTGTGCCCGCTTCAGCTCCCGCCGCAGGTCGTTGAAGGCATCCTGACAGCTCGGCACGTCCTCGTAGTAGATCGTGCCGAGGCGGAAGCCTTCCGCCTCGGCAAGCTTCTTTAGGCCACGCTCCATCTGCCGGACCTCGTCATCGTCAAGATCATCGGTGATCCGCAGGTAGCCGTAGATCAGAGGCTTCACGGCTGGTTCCTCCGTACTGCGTGGAAGGCCAGACCGGCGACGGGTGGGGGGCGGGCGTCGCCGGTCCGGCCGGCTTGGGGAAAGCGTTCTCCGAAGCGACCCGCTCCCACGGGCACTGCCTCGTCGAACTACTGAAATAAACTCCTAAGATGAACTATCGTGTTGGAGACCCGAGTGTACACCGAGGCGACTACTTTAGGAACCTGGTCTAGATGGTCTACCCTGTGCCCCGCGCGCTCACCGCCCGGTGGTGCAGGATGAGCGCCTTAGCCGATGGGGGAGGAGGCACTGAACCGATGGCAACCCCGACGATCCAGCGCCGCAGGCTGGGCAAAGCGCTGAAATACGCTCGTGATCACGCGGGCAAGACGCAGGAGGAGGCAGCGGCCGTCATCGATGCGAGGGCCAGCAAGATCAGCCGGCTGGAGCTGGGCCAGAGCGGGATCAAGCTGCCCGACCTGATGCTGCTGCTCGACTTCTATGGTGTGACCGGCGAGCACACCGGGTGGATGCGCGATCTTGCCCGGGCCGGGCGGCAGCGTGGCCGCTGGACGGGCTTCCGCAACGTCGTCCCGGACTGGTTCCGCGCCTACGTCGACCTCGAAGCCGATGCCAGCGAGATCCGCTGGTACCAGCCCGAGATCGTCCCCGGCATCCTCCAGACCGAGGCGTACATCCACGCGATGAACGCCTCGGCCCACCCGCGGGTCACCGACGAGGAGGTGAGTCGGCACGTCAAGGTGCGCCTGGAACGGCAAGCCATCCTCGACCAGCCGGACACCACGCTGCACTTCATCTTGAGCGAGTCAGCACTGCGGCGCAACATCGGCGACGCCACGATCATGCACCAGCAGCTCATCCACTTGGCCAAGGTAGCCGAGCGGCCGAACGTCGAGCTGCAGGTCCTGCCCTTCGACGCCCAGACCTTCGGGGCTGCTTGGATGGGCTTCGTCACCCTCCGGTTCGACCACGACGCCACCTCAGACGTGGTCTATCTGGAGACCTTCACCGACGCTGACTACCTGGATGCTCCGGGCGCGGTCGAGGCGTACAGTTCGCTATGGAGCCACCTGAGCGCAGCGGCGATGGGTCAGGTGGAGTCCCGAAACCTGATCATCCGTCTGGCTGACGAGAAGGAAGTACGATCATGACCACCCCAGACTTCACCCACGTGGTGTGGCGGAAGAGCACCCACAGCGGGGACAATTTCGGCTCGTGTGTGGAAGTAGCGTTCCTGAGTACGGCGGTGGGGCTCCGCGACTCCAAGGACAAGGGCAACGGCGCCATCCTCATCGTCAACCCCGGCGAGTGGAACGCGTTCCTCGCCGAGGCGAGGGACGGAGAGTTCAGCCGACTGTAGCCGCAGTAGTACCAGAGGTCAGGAAGCCCCGCCTTCAACACCTGAGAGGGCGGGGTCTCGTTATGTCACATTGCGGCATGGTGAGGTTGCTGTAGTCGACGCAGGTTACCGATGCTGACCAGCACTGTGGGCATCGAGGGTCTCTAGGCACACACGAACCTGGGTTGCTTCCGGGGCGCCCAGATCGTCGAAAATACTCAGGGCTTCAAGCCAGGCTTCACGCGCTTCAGCTAGCTGCCCCATGCCCCGCAGAGCCTCGCCTAGGTAATGGAGGGTTTGAGCGGCTCGGTGTCGGTCGCTAAGTTCACGAAGCATGGTCACGGCCTGCTGGAAATGATCGGCGGCCTCATCGAATCGACGGAGATCGAGATAGACCTGCCCGAGGATGCGTAGAGTGTGTGCTTCGTTCACCGTGTCGTTGATCAAGGTGAGCTTCTGACACCGCATGCCGGACGAAGGAACGTGCGCGTCTCGGTGGCAGCTCGGCCAGATGCTGACTGCGGAAGCGCTGCGCGGCATCCCGCCAGCGGGCGTGCTCAGCGTTGACGACGCCGACCGGCTCACCCAGGCATCGCCCACCCCGCCGGGTCGTCAGCAGGTCATCGAGTACTTCCAGCGACTGCTGGCGGACCGCCGTCGATCTGGCCTCAGTGGTCGGCGCCGGAAATCCGTCGGGGGTCGTGAACTCGACGGTACCGACATCTCCAAGCACTGCCCGCGTCGGTGGCGTCGAGTCAGCACCACCGCTGCGCAGCTAGCGCCGGATGTTTCAGGATGCTCAGTGCGTCCTCGGCGGGCTCGAACCGAGGATCGGTGCCCTGGCGGCTCAGCAGGAGGCCCGCGGTTGGGCCATGATCGGCGACGTCGACCACTGTCGCCGCCAGCTCGACACTGCAGCCGAGTTGCTGCGCGTGGACTCCGGCGAGCCAGACTTGGCCGGACCCGTCTACCTCCAGCACTACGACTCGAACACTCTCGATGTGGCGCTCAGGGCCCGGTGGCCCGATGAGCCCGATGAGCCCGATACCCGGGCCTTCCACGACGCCCTTGCCGCCAGCGCAGCGGCGGGAACACCACGTTGGCGCTGACGGTTTCAGGGGGAGTTGGGCCATCTGGCAGACTGATCTGGCTGACTGCTGCCCACGCAGTCCGGCTCCGGTTCACCCCGTCCACGCAATCTGGGGACCCGGCGGCCACGAGGAGAGGACATCCATGAAGCAGGGCATCCACCCGGAGTACGTCGATACGCAGGTCACCTGCAGCTGCGGCAACACCTTCGCCACCCGCAGCACCAAGCGTGACGGCCAGATCCACGTCGACGTGTGCTCCAACTGCCACCCCTTCTACACCGGCAAGCAGAAGATCCTGGACGCCGGTGGCCGGGTGGCGCGCTTTGAGAAGCGCTACGGCAGACGGCAGAAGTAGGCCGCCATATCGACAAAGGAATCGGTGAGACCCGTGGACACCGCGGCAGTGGAGGCGCTGCTGGGCCAGCACGCCGAGCTGGAGCGCCAGCTCGCCGATCCCGCGCTGCATGCCGACCAGGACGCGGCCCGCAAGGTGGGGCGGCGTTACGGGGAGCTGTCCCGCATCGTGCGGGTGGTCCGCGAGCTGGACCAGGCTCGCAGCGACGTGGTGGCGGCCCACGAGCTGGCCGTCGAGGACCCGGCCTTCGCCGCCGAGGCCGACACCCTTGCCAGCCGGATCCCGCAGCTGGAGACCGAGCTGGCCGACTTGCTGCTGCCCCGCGACCCGCACGACGACGCCGACGTGGTCATGGAGATTAAATCAGGGGAGGGCGGCGCGGAGTCCGCGCTGTTCGCCGGGGATCTGCTGCGGATGTACCTGCGCTACGCCGAGCGGCACGGCTGGCGCGCCGAGGTGCTCGACGCCACCGAGGCCGAGCTGGGTGGCTACAAGGATGTCACGGTCGCGGTGAAATCGGCCCCGGCGCAGGCTGGTGTCTGGGAGCGGTTGAAGTTCGAGGGCGGGGTGCACCGGGTGCAGCGGGTCCCGATCACCGAGTCGGCCGGGCGGATCCACACCTCGGCGGCGGGCGTGCTGGTCTACCCCGAACCCGACGAAGTCGAGATCGATCTCGAGGAGAAGGACCTGCGCATCGACGTCTACCGGTCGTCTGGTCCCGGTGGGCAGAGTGTGAACACCACCGACTCCGCGGTGCGCATCACCCACCTGCCGACCGGGGTCGTGGTGTCGTGCCAGAACGAGAAGTCGCAGATCCAGAACCGGATCCGGGCCACGGCGGTGCTGCGCGCCCGGCTGCAGGCGCTGGCCGAGGAGAAGGCCCAGCAGGAGGCCTCCGAGCAGCGCCGCTCGCAGGTCCGCACCGTGGACCGCTCCGAGCGGGTGCGCACCTACAACTTCCCGGAGAACCGGATCTCCGACCACCGGGTCAACTACAAGGCCCACAACCTCGACGCGGTGCTGGACGGCGACCTCGACGCGGTGCTCGACGCGCTGGTCGGCGCCGACCGTGAGATGCGGCTGCGGCAACCGTGAGCTGGGGTCGCTCGTGAGCAGACGACCGCTGCGCCTTGCCGTGCTCGAGGCGCAACGGGTCCTCACCGATGCCGGTGTCGCCTCCCCCCGGGTGGACGCCGAGCTGCTCGCCGCACACGTGCTCGGCGTGCCACGAGGGCGGTTGCCGCTGGTCCCGCTGGTCGACCCACCAGTGGTCGAGGAGCTGCGCAAGCTGGTGACCCGGCGCGCCGCGCGGGTGCCGTTGCAGCACCTCACCGGGACCGCGGCACTGGGGGACATCGAGATCGCCGTGGGGCCCGGCGTGTTCATCCCACGCCCGGAGACCGAAGCGCTGCTGGCCTGGGGCCTGGCCGCGCTTCAGGGCGTGGTGCGGCCGCTGGTGGTCGATCTCTGCACGGGATCCGGCGCGCTGGCGCTGGCGGTGGCACACGCCAGGCCCGATGCGCAGGTCCACGCCGTGGAGCTGCAGCCGACGGCGCTGAGCTGGGCGCGGCGCAACGCCGATGCCCGCGCCGCGGCCGGGGACACCCCGGTGGCGCTGTATGCCGGCGACATCACCGAGCCCGGGCTGCTCGGCGCGCTGGACGGGATGGTCCATCTGGTGCTGTGCAACCCGCCCTATGTGCCGCTGGGCGCCGCGGTGCCACCCGAAGTCGCCTTGCACGACCCGCCTGCCGCCGTCTTCGCTGGTCCGGACGGCCTCGCCGTGATCCCCGACGTGGTGCGCACCGGAACCCGGTTGCTGTGCGAGGGCGGGAGCATCGCCATCGAGCACGACGAATCGCACGCCGAGGCCGTCCCCGCGTTGCTGGCCGCCCGGCGGGTGCTCACCGAGGTGGCCGGCCACCTCGACCTCACCGGACGGCCGCGGTTCGCCACCGCCCGGCGCCGGGCACTGCCCGTCAGCCCCAGGCTCTGAGGGTGTCCAGCGTGAGGGCGGCCACTGCTTGCATGCCACAGGCGTTGGGGTGCATCGGATAAGCCGGGCTGGTGGGGTTGCTGCCCTCCACCCACTTCACCTCGGCTGGCTGGCACAGGTCGCGGTTCAGTGCGGCGGCGTAGGCATCGACGAAGATCGCGCCGTGTTGGTCGGCCTGGTCGGCCAGCATGGTGGTGAGCTGCTGCTGCACACCGTCCACATAGGGCACATCGCCGCGGGCGATCGGGAACACCGAGTAGCAGCCGACCGCGGGCGGCAGGATCCGCAGGTAGCCCACCAGCAGCACCGTCGCTGCCGGGGAGCGCTCCCGGATGCCCCTCAGCACCCCGGCGACCTTCAGCGCCGCGTCGGGGATGCGCTGTGCGTAGCGGCCGGTGCCGTCGGCGGTGGCCTGGCGCCGGCACGGGTCGCTCATCGGGTCGGTGGCGCTGAGCCTGGTGCAGGTGTCGATGATGTCGGCGATGTCGATGTCGTTGGCGCCGATGGTCACGGTGACCAGGTCGGTGTCCGGGCGCAGTGCGTCGAACTGCGGCTGGTTGGTGCCGCCGCCGTCCAGCGGCGCTAGCTGGGGAGCCGTCATGTCGGTGGTCCTCGCGCCGCTGCAACTGACGTCGGTGTAATCGCGGATGCCCAGCGCCCGGGCGACCAGCGCTGGGTAGTTGTGGGTAGAGCGCCCGCAGCCGATCGGATGGGTTCGCTGCTCAGGGATCCCCGGGCCCGCCGCGTAGGAGTCGCCGAGCGCCACGTAGTGCTGCGGTGCACCGGCGGTCTGCGCGGCTGCGGTCGTCTGGGCAGCTCCGGGCGCGGCGAGCCCGAGCAGCGCGAGCACGGTCACGACACGGCGACACACCGACACCCGACACACCGACACCCGAGTCCCCCGAAGCCAGCGAACCTCCCCGGGTACAGATCGTGCCGTCCGCGATCACGCCATGTCAACACCGCTCGCCCCGCCGGTCCGGCGGGCGCCGAGCGTGTCCAGGGTGAGGACGGCCACCGCGTGCATGCCGGTGGCGTTGGGGTGCACCGGGGAGGCCGGGCTGGTGGGGACGACCCCCTCCACCCACCTCACCCCGGGTGGCTGGCACACGTCGTGGCCCAGCGAAGCGGCATAGGAGTCCACGAACGCTGCGCCATAGGTACCGGCCTGCTCGGCAAGCCCAGCGGTGAGCTGCCGCTGCAGGCTGTCCAGGTAGGGCACATCGCCGCGGGAGATTGGTGCGACCAGGTAGCACCCGCCCGCGGGCGGCACGATCCGCAGGTAGCCGACCAGCAGCAGCTGTGCGTGCGGGGAGCGCTGCCGGATGCCCGCCAGCACCCCGGCGACCCTCGGCGCCGCGGCGGCGATGCGCTGCGCGTAGCGGTCGACACCACCAGCGGTGGCGTGGCGCTGGCAGGGATTGCCCAGCGGGTCGGTGGCGCTGAGCCGAAAGCAGGTGCTGATGATGTCGGTGAAGCCGATGTCGTTGCCGCTGATGCTCACGGTGACCAGGTCGGTGTCCGGGCGCAGTGCGTCGAACTGTGGCGGGTTGCTGCCCAGCAGCAACGGCTGGGCAGCCGTCATGTTGTCGGTCGTCGCGCCGCTGCAACTCACGTCGGTGTAGTCGGCGACGCCGAGTGCCTCGGCCACCAGCGCCGGGTAGTTGCGGGTGGAGCGCCCGCAGCCGACCGGATCGGCTCGCTGCACCGGGATCCCCGGGCCTGCCGTATGGGAGTCGCCGAGCGCCACATAATGCCGTGGTGAACTGGCGGCCTGTGCGGCTGGGGTCGTCTGGGCAGCTCCGGTGGCGGCGAGCCCCAGCAGCGCGAGCACGGTGACCACGGCACGGCGAGGTACGGGCACATGAGCCTCCGGAAGCGAAAGAAACCCTTGTCCCCGACCATGCGGATCGTGCCTTCCTGATCACGCGGTGTCAACGCCCCTGAAGTCCGCCAACCTCGCGCCCGCCGTAGGGTGCGGATCCGTGAGCACTGTCTACGATTGCGCGCTGCCCGGCAGCCGGGCTGCCGGGCTGGCCGCGGCCGCGGCCGCGGTCCGGGCCGGCCAGCTCGTGGTGCTACCCACGGACACCGTCTACGGGCTGGGCTGCGACGCCTTCTCTTCGGCCGCGGTGCAGGGGTTGCTGGACGCCAAGGGGCGGGGGCGGGATATGCCGGTCCCGGTCCTGGTCGGTTCCTGGTCCACGGTGGACGGCCTGGTGCTGGGCGTGCCGCCGCGGGCGCGCACGCTGATCGAGGCGTTCTGGCCGGGCAGCCTGTCGCTGGTGCTGCCGCACGCGTCATCGCTGGCGTGGGACCTGGGCGACACCCGGGGCACCGTCATGCTGCGGATGCCGCTGCACCCGGTCGCCCTCGAGCTGCTCCGCGACGTGGGCCCGATGGCCGTGTCGAGCGCGAACCGCTCTGGCCTGCCGCCAGCCGCCACCGTGGAGCAGGCCCGCGAGCAGCTCGCGGAGTGGGTACCGGTGTATCTCGACGGCGGGCCCTCCGGCGAGCCGCTGGCCTCCACCATCATCGACCTCACCGGTGACGATCCGGTGGTGCTCCGCCAGGGCGCGGTGACCGTCGACCAGCTCAGCGAGGTGCTCGGCCTGACCATCCAGGTCGCCCGCTAACCTGCCCCGGTGGGCCCTGTCCCCGTTCCCGCCGGGCTGCCGCTGCGGGAGTACCTGCTGGTCGGTCTCACCACCGCGGTGGTGACTTTTCTGCTCACCGGGCTGGTGCGGCAGCTGGCGGTCCGCACTGGCGCGGTGGCGACGCCCCGCGAGCGTGACGTGCACCGCGCCCCGATCCCGCGGCTGGGCGGGGTGGCGATGTACGGCGGGATCCTCGCCGGCGTCCTGCTGTCTCACCAGCTGCCGGTGCTGCGCAGGTCTTTCGAGTTCTCCGGGGACGTCGTGGGGGTGCTGGTCGCAGGCGGCATCATCATGCTGATCGGCGCGCTGGACGACCGGTTCGAGCTGGACTCGCTCACCAAGTTCGCCGGGCAGGTCACGGCGGCCGGGGTGCTGGTGCTGTTCGGCGTGCAGTGGTTCATCTTCTGGGTGCCCTGGAACGGCGACGCCGACTCGACCGGCTCGGTGCTCGTCCTGGGGCAGGACCAGGCGGTGCTGGTCACGGTCGCGCTGGCCGTGGTGCTGATGAACGCGATGAACTTCGTCGACGGGCTCGACGGGCTGGCCGCCGGCATCGGGTTCATCGCCGCGGTGGCCATCGGGGGGTTCGCCCTGCAGCTGCTCGACAAGTCCGGCGGCAGTGTGTCGGCGTATCCGCCGACGCTGATCGCCGCCCTGATCGCCGGTGCGTGCCTGGGCTTCCTGCCGCATAATTTCCAGCCGGCCCGGATCTTCATGGGGGATTCGGGGGCGATGCTCATCGGCCTGATGCTGGCCGCCGCCTCCACCAGCGCGTCCGGCCGGGTCGAGCACCGCAGTTACGGCGCCACCGACGTGCTGGCGCTGTTCTCGCCGCTGCTGGTGGTGGCCGCGGTGCTGTTCGTGCCGCTGCTGGACCTGCTGCTCGCGGTGGTGCGCCGCACCCGGGCCGGCCGCAGCCCGTTCGCCGCCGACAAGCACCACCTGCACCACCGGCTCCTGGAGATCGGGCATTCGCACCGCCGGGCGGTGTTATTGATCTACCTTTGGGCTGCCCTGCTCGCCTTTGGCGCGGTTGCGCTGACGGTGTTCGACGTCTACGTGGTGGTGTGGGCGATCGCGCTCGGGCTGCTGATCGCCGTGGTCGGCTCGATGGTTCCCCGGCTGCCCGTGCGCTGATGTCTCCACCCAGCCGGGGCCAGCAGGGGCGGCGAAACACAGTGTGATAACGTCTGGCTTGTCCCACCGGGGGTGGGACTTGGGGTCGGGTCGGCCCATCGACAGCGCCCATGATCATGAAATTTGTGCGCTGTCCCTGGACTGCAAGGAGTGCCTTTGAGCGATGGCGGCGGGTGACGCCATGCGCCCGCTGAGGTAGGTGGTCGTGGAACGGCGCAGCGGCCCGGACCTCGCGACACTACTTGGCCTGGGTGCCTCGACCGCAGCGATCCTCCTGGTCGGCCTGGGCCTCGGATGGTTGGTCGACAAGGCAGTGGACACCCTTCCGGTGTGCACTCTGACTGGCTTGGCGCTCGGCATCGCCGGTGCTGGCGTCTACATCTATACCCAGTTCACGAAGTTCCTGAAGGAGTAAGCGCCGCACCCATGGTGTCAAACATGCATCAGCCCATCGGAGGGCCCGTTGTGACCCCTGACGTCATCACATCGACCGCAACGGTCGTCAACCTGCGCCGGGCAGCGCTCATCGCGGCAGGCCTCGGTGTCGCCAGTTTCGTGGTGCTGACGCCGATGGGCTACCCGCTGGCCGCCGCGTTCTTCTGCGGCGGTCTGGGGCTGGGGCTGCTCAACACGAGGCTGGTGCAGCGTTCCGCGGCGCGCTTCGCGGCCAGCGGCGACCCGAGCAAGCGGCGGTTCGCGGTGGCGGTCCTCGCCCGGCTCGCGCTGATCACCGTGCTCGCGGTCGGCTTGGCGCTGGTGCTGCAGCCCGACGGGCTCGGGGTGTTCGCCGGGCTCGCCGCCCTCCAGCTGTTGATGATCTTTATGGCATCGGTTCCGCTGGTCAAGGAGCTGCGCCGCTCCGGAGTCGAGGGCCCCTCTGGACTCAAGGACGAGCCGGTATGAGCGGGCCGGTGCTGGCCGAAGGTGGCGGCGTGCAGGTCGGCGAGCACCTCCAGTGGCATCTGCCGGGCCTGACGATCAACGCCGACACCGTGATCTCCACCGTGATCGCCGCGGTGATTGTGATCGGGTTCGGTCTCTACCTGGCCGCCAAGGCGACCGCCAAGGTGCCCAGTGGCTTACAGCTGACCTTCGAGACGGTGACCGATCAGGTCGAGCGCCAGGTGGAGAGCAACCTCGGCATCCGCACCGCGCCCTTTGTCGTGCCACTGGCGCTCGCGCTGTTCTTTTTCATCCTCATCTCGAACTGGCTGGCGATCCTGCCACACGCCTGGGAGCACTACGTCCGGCCGCCGACGTCAGACGTGAACCTCACCTTCGCGATGGGCCTCTTCGTGATGATCTCGGTGTGGGCGACGGGAATCCGGGTCCAGGGCAAGCACTACTTCAAGCATTTCGTCGAGCCCTACCCGGTCCTGCTCCCGCTGAATATCATCGAGGAGCTGGTCAAGCCGATCACCCTCTCGCTGCGGCTGTTCGGCAACATCCTTGCGGGCACCGTGATGGTGGGCGTCATCGGGCTGCTGCCGGCGGCGATCTTGTGGGCGCCGACCACGGCCTGGAAGTTGTTTGACCTGTTCATCGGCATACTCCAGGCGCTGATCTTCGCGCTGCTGACGATCATCTACTTCGGCATGGCCACGGGCGGTCATGCCGAGGAGGGGGCCCGCTAACGGTTCCCCGCGCACCTCCGTGAGGTCATTTTCAGGCATCATCTGCGAACTTTCGAGGACAAAGAGGGTAAAGATATGATTTTTTCTGAACTGGTCCTTGCCCAGGGGACCACGGGCAATGTCCAGCTCGCGGGTGCCTTCATCGGCGGCGGTATCGCACTGGCCGGTGGCGCGATCGGCGCCGCGATCGGCGACGGTCTGGCCGGTGGCGCGACCATCCAAGGCGTCGCCCGCCAGCCGGAAGCACAGGGCCGGCTGTTCACCATTTTCTTCCTGACGGTGGGGCTGGTCGAGGCGATGTACTTCATTAACCTCGCCTTCATGGCGGTGTTCGTCTTCGCGCTCGCCGGCTGATGTGGCAGGGACGGTATTCATGATTTCGCACAACCTGGCCGCCGAAGGCGGCGGCGACATCTTCCTCATTCCCAACGCGACGTTCTTCGTCGAGCTGGTGATCTTCCTGGTCGTGCTCGGCGTGGTCTGGCGCTACGTGGTGCCCCCGGTGAAGCGCGCGATGACCGAGCGCCAGGAGATGATCCGCCGGCAGATCGAGGAGAGCCAGCAGGCCCGCACCCGCCTGGACGAGGCGCAGGCCCGGTACTCCGAGGCGCTCGCCGAGGCGCGCGTCGAGGCGGCCAAGATCCGCGAGTCAGCCCGGGCCGACGCGCAGGAGATCAAGGACGAGATGCGCCAGCAGGCCGAGCAGGAGGTCGCCCGGATCCGCCAGCGCGGCGCGGAACAGCTGGCCACCCAGCGCGAGCAGGTGGTCCGTGAGCTGCGTGGCGAGCTGGGCAAGCTGGCGGTGACGCTGGCCGGGCGCATCGTCGGTGAGTCAGTCGCCGACGACGCGCGGCGGGCCGGCACGGTGGACCGCTTCCTCGACGAGCTGCACGCTATGGCCGCCCCCGACAGCGTCACCGACGGGGCTGCCCCGGTTCCCGGCCGACGGCGGAAGCGCTGATGCAGCCGGCCAGCAGGGCGGCCCTGGCCACCGCCCGCCAGCAGCTCGAGAACCAGATCGCCGGTGCCGCCGCCGGGGACTGTACCCGCCTGGGCGACGACCTGGCCGCCGTCGCGGCTGCGCTCGGCGAGCAAACGGCGATCCGCCGGCACCTCGCCGATCCCGCCGCACCCGAGCAGGCCCGCCGGAAACTGGTCGAGGCCCTATTCGGCGGCAAGGTGAGTCGGCTCGCCCTCCAGACGCTGGGCGACGTGGTGGCCTCGCGCTGGTCGCGCCCGCTGGACCTGGTCGACGGGATCGAGGAGCTGGCCAGGCAGGCGCTGCTCACCGTCGCCGAGCGGGACGGAAGCCTCGATGACGTCGAGGACGAGCTGTTCCGGTTCGGCCGCATCCTGGCGGCGCAGCCTCGCCTGGCGGCGTTGCTGGGTGACGAGAGCGCACCCGCCGCGCGGCGGGTGGAGCTGCTGGGCACGGTGCTGGCCGATCGCACCCGGCCGGTGACCCGCCAGCTGGTGGAGCAGGCCGTCCGGGCGCCCCGCCGGCGCCGGATCGATGAGATCATCGACGCGCTGGTGGACCGGGCGGCGGCCCGGCGGGAACGGTCGGTGGCCCACGTCAGTGCCGCGGGCCCGCTGTCGCAGCAGCAGCAACAGCGGCTGCTCGACGTGCTCAACCGGATCTACCGGCGGCCGATCTCGCTCAAGGTCGATCTCGACCCCGAGCTGCTCGGCGGGCTGGTGATCCGGGTGGGCGACGAGGTGATCGACGGCAGCGTGGCGGCCCGGCTGGCCCAGGCACGCCAATGGATGTCCCGGTGAGGCGGACCGCATGATGACCAATCGAGACGACGAGAGCAGGGGCCGATAGCCATGGCGGAGCTGACGATCTCCTCGGCCGAGATCCGGAGCGCGGTCGAGAACTACGTCACGTCCTTCTCGACCGAGACCTCGCGTGAGGAGGTGGGCGTTGTCGTCTACGCCGGTGACGGCATCGCCCGGGTCGAGGGCCTGCCCTCGGCGATGACCAGCGAGCTGCTGCAGTTCCCTGGTGGCGTGCTGGGTGTGGCGCAGAACCTGGACGTGCGGGAGATCGGCGTGGTCATCCTGGGCAACTTCGGGACCATTGAGGAGGGCCAGGAGGTCCGGCGGACCGGCAAGGTCCTGTCGGTGCCGGTCGGGGACAACTTCCTCGGGCGGGTGGTGGACCCGCTGGGCCTGCCGCTGGACGGCCAGGGCGACATCGCTGCCGACGAGCAGCGGGTCCTGGAGCTGCAGGCACCCTCGGTGATCGACCGGCAGCCGGTGAAGGAGCCGCTGCAGACGGGCATCAAGGCGATCGACTCGCTGACCGCGATCGGTCGCGGCCAGCGCCAGCTGATCATCGGTGACCGCAAGACCGGCAAGACCGCGGTGTGTATCGACACGATCATTAACCAGAAGGCGAATTGGACGACTGGCGACCCGGCCAAGCAGGTGCGCTGCATCTACGTGGCAGTCGGCCAGAAAGGCACCACAATCGCCGCGGTCCGCCAGACTTTGGAGGACAACGGCGCGCTGGAGTACACCACCATCGTCGCGGCGCCGGCCTCCGATTCGGCCGGGTATAAGTGGATTGCGCCCTACACCGGTTCGGCGCTGGGCCAGCATTGGATGTACCAGGGCAAGCACGTGCTGATCGTCTTCGACGACCTGTCCAAGCAGGCCGAGGCATACCGGGCCATCTCGCTGCTGCTGCGCCGCCCACCGGGCCGGGAGGCCTACCCCGGGGATGTGTTCTACCTGCATTCGCGGTTGCTGGAGCGCTGCGCGAAGCTGTCCGACGAGCTGGGCGGGGGCTCGCTGACCGGGCTGCCGATCATCGAGACCAAGGCCAACGACATCTCGGCCTACATCCCGACCAACGTCATCTCCATCACCGATGGTCAGTGCTTCTTCGAGTCCGATCTGTTCAACCAGGGCGTCCGGCCGGCCATCAACGTCGGTGTGTCGGTCTCCCGGGTTGCCGGTAATGCGCAGATCAAGGCCATGAAGTCGGTCGGCGGCACGCTGCGGCTGGAGCTGTCGCAGTACCGCGAACTGGAGGCGTTCGCCGCGTTCGGCGCGGAGAACCTGGACGCGACCTCGCGGCGCCAGCTGGAGCGCGGTGCCCGGCTGACCGAGCTGCTCAAACAGGGCCAGTACGCGCCGTTCCCCGTCGAGGAGCAGATCGTATCTATCTTCCTCGGTACCCGGGGGCATCTGGACGATGTGGCGGTGGACGACATCCGGCGCTTCGAGTCGGACTTCCTTGCCGATATCCGCAGGCACCATCCAGGCATCCTGGACACGATCCGGGAGAGCAAGCAGTTCAGCGACGAGACCGAACAGCAGGTCGTGGATGCGGTGACGGTGTTCAAGAAACAGTTCACCACGGCGGACGGCACCCCACTGGGCCGCGAGGCCGAGGCGGACGCGATGGACGCCGACGAGGTCGAGCGCGAGTCGGTCAAGGTCACCAAACGCGCCCCGAAGAAGTGATATAAACCATGGCAGCGCAGCTGAGAATCCTCCGTCGCCGAATCCGTGCCGTCCAGTCCACGAAGAAGATCACCAAGGCGATGGAGCTCATCGCCACCTCCCGGATCGCCCGGGCCCAGGCCCGGGTCGAGGCGTCCCGGCCCTACGCCCTGGAGATCACCAAGGTGCTCTCCGCGCTGGCCAGCGCCGTCGGCACCCTGGACAACCCGCTGCTCGTCGAGCGGGAGAACCCGACCCGGGCGGCGATGCTGGTGGTGACCAGCGACCGGGGCCTGTGCGGTGGCTACAACGCCAACCTGCTGCGGGCCGCCGAAGAGCTGCACGCACTGCTGCGCGACGAGGGCAAGTCGGTGACGGTGTACCTGATCGGCCGCAAGGCGGTCAGTTACTACACCTTCCGTCAGCGGGCGATCGCGCAGTCCTGGACCGGGTTCTCCGAGCAACCCTCCTATGCCGACGCGGCTAAGGCCGGTGACGTGCTGGTGCGCGCGTTCCTGTCCGGCGCCGACGACGAGGATGGCGATCCCGGACCGGACGGGATACCGGGTGTGGACGAGCTGCACATTGTTTACACCGAGTTCCGGTCGATGCTCACCCAGACGCCCCGGGCGCGCCGGATCGCGCCACTGGAGGTCGAATACGTTGAGAATGACTCGGCCCGGGACGGGCAGCGTGCCCCGGCGCCGCTGTATGAGTTCGAGCCGGACGCCGACGAGCTACTCGGCCACCTGCTGCCGAAGTACATCAACACCAGGATCTACGCGGCGCTGCTGGAGGCCGCAGCATCCGAGCAGGCCGCCCGCCGCCAGGCGATGAAGGCCGCCACCGACAACGCCACCGACCTGATCCAAGACCTCACCCGTGAGGCAAATCAGGCCCGCCAGGGCCAGATCACCCAGGAGATCAGCGAGATCGTCGGCGGAGCCGAAGCGCTGTCCGCCGTAGGAAGCGATGACTGACATGAGTACAGCCCAGAAGCCGATCGCCGCTGACTCCACCGCCGGGGCCCGGATCGGCCGCGTGGTGCGGGTGGCCGGGCCCGTGGTGGATGTGGAGTTCCCCGATCAGGTGCCGCCGCTGTTCACCGCGTTGACGGTGGAAGTTGAGCTCGAAGCGCTGCGCAAGACGGTCACGCTGGAGATCGCGCAGCACCTCGGTGACAACACCGTGCGCGCGATCGCCATGCAGCCGGCCGACGGCCTGGTCCGGGGTGCCCCGGTGACCGATACCGGGTCGGCGATCTCGGTGCCGGTCGGCGATCAGGTCAAGGGCCATGTGTTCAACATGCTGGGCCAGTGCCTGGATGCCCCGGACACCACGTTCAGTGGGGACCGCTGGGCGATCCACCGCAAGCCGCCGCCGTTCGACCAGCTCGAGGGCAAGACCGAGATGCTCGAGACCGGGCTGAAGGTCATCGACCTGCTCACCCCGTACGTGCAGGGCGGCAAGATCGGCCTGTTCGGTGGTGCGGGGGTGGGCAAGACGGTGCTCATCCAGGAAATGATCATCCGGGTGGCCCGGAACTTCGGTGGCACGTCGGTGTTCGCCGGGGTGGGCGAGCGCACCCGGGAGGGCAACGACCTGTTCCTGGAGATGCAGGAGGCCGGGGTGCTCAAGGACACCGCGCTGGTCTTCGGCCAGATGGACGAGCCGCCCGGCACCCGGATGCGCGTCGCGCTGTCCGCGCTGACCATGGCGGAGTACTTCCGCGACGAGCTGAACACCGACGTGCTGCTGTTCATCGACAACATCTTCCGGTTCACCCAGGCCGGCTCGGAGGTCTCCACCCTGCTGGGCCGGCTGCCCTCCGCGGTGGGCTACCAGCCGACCCTGGCTGATGAGATGGGTGAGCTGCAGGAGCGCATCACCTCCACCCGGGGCCGCTCGATCACCTCGATGCAGGCGATCTACGTGCCCGCCGACGACTACACCGACCCGGCACCGGCGACCACCTTCGCCCACCTGGACGCCACCACGGAGCTGAACCGGGGCGTGTTCGCCAAGGGCATCTTCCCCGCGGTGGACCCGCTGGCGTCGTCGTCGACCATCCTCGACCCGCAGTACGTCGGCGAGGAGCACTACCGGGTGGCCCAGGAGGTCAAGCGGATCCTGCAGAAGTACAAGGACCTGCAGGAGATCATCGCCATCCTCGGCATCGACGAGCTGTCCGAAGAGGACAAGGTGCTGGTCGGCCGGGCGCGGCGGATCGAGCGGTTCCTGAGCCAGAACATGTACTCGGCCGAGCAGTTCACCGGCCAGGAGGGCTCGACGGTGCCGCTCAAGGAGACCATCGAAGCGTTCGGCAAGCTCAGCAAGGGTGACTTCGACCACATGCCCGAGCAGGCCTTCTACCTGTGCGGTGGCCTGGAAGACCTGGAAGCCAAGTACCAGCACCTACTATCCAAGAGCTGACCGCCCCCCGGCCCCCCGCCCCCGCTGCGACATGGATGCTTGTCGCTGTTTTCAAGCCCGCTCCAAGCGCGATAAGCATCCATATCGCGTCCGATGTACCCGTCGACGTATTCCAGATGACGGTACAGGCAAGGAGGCCGCTCCCCAGAATGGTCGACGATGCTGCCATGACCGGAAGTCGCAGTCGGCTCCCCAGCCGGATCGCGCAGGCGGCGCTGACACTGGCCGCCACGGACAGCCCTCCCAGAGGCAGTAACTCACCGACCGACAGATCGCAACCCAGAACGACTTTGTAGATCAGGAACGGCGCGAAACTCACGACCGCGGTGGCCCATCCGGCCGGGAGGCGAGTCGAGACCAGGAGCTCGGCAGCCGTGATGAGGACCGCGATCACGCCCAGGGCGATGAGGAGGAGGAGTGGGATCATGTAGCCGGTGATCACACCCCCCAGCAGAATCTCGCCGGTCAGCAAGACCCAGGCCGCGAGCGCGGAGCCGAGTCCGATCCAGAGTCGACTCGTCACTGAGTGGACCGGGGCTGTCTTGCGGTGCGTGACGCGGTACGCCAGGGCCGCACAGGCGAAGCCGGCGGCGGTCACGAGCTTGAACAACTTGCCGGGCCGCTCAGCGATGAGCGCGCTCAGCTCCTCCACGCGGGTCGGGTAGCGAACCCGCGCCGCCCAGCGAACGAGCTTCTGGGCCAGCCACGGCGACACTCGCCGCACTCGTTGATGACCAGGCCGAGCACGACGGCTGCGACCAGCCCCCACCATCCGCCGATCATCTGGCACCCCCGACGACGACGGCGCGCAGCAGGCCCCGCACGAGGTCGAACTGGAGACGGGGGCGCCGGCAGGGCTGCGGGCGGCGTTGGGCGATCGTCTGCTCGGCGAACGCCTTGCCGTGTGGCGTGAGCCGGTAGTAGCGACGGCGGGGCGTGTTCGCGTCCGTGGGCTGTTCCTCCCAGCTGCCCACGATCCAGCCTCGGTCCTCCAGCCGCTCCAGAACCCCGTACACCGTCGGCCCGGAACGCTTGGTCCACCTCATGATCGCCCACCCGTGCAGCTCCTGGCCCTGCTCAAAGGCCTCCAGTTGGGTCAGGGGTGCAGCTGGTTGTCGTTGACGGCGTGCAGGAAGGCGGCCCACTGGTGGTGGGGGGTGGCGAGGGTGGTGCTGTCGGGGTGCTCTTTGCTGTCCTGGATGCCGACCCAGCCGCCGGCTGACCCCATCAGCACGCAGCTTCCGGTAGCGCTGGAGCGGCTGGACTTGCGGTAGGGGGCGTGCGCCAGCGCCATCCGCACTGCCGCGTCTGGTGTCCTCACGTGGGTAACTCCTTGATCAGGTCGCCGATCAGTTCGATGGAGTCCGGTGTCGACAGCGCCTGGCTCTGGACCGAGGTGAACGCGTAATTGTACTGCCGGATCTCGCGGTTGCCCTCGTGCACCATCCACGAGGTCTGGCCGTCCACGTACACCGCCTCGGGGTCGGTCTCCAGCGGCCACTGGATGATCGCGGTGCGACGTGATGTCGCACTGTGTGAGTGAGATAACCGAAATGGAGGGTCGAATGATCGACGGTTAGCTCCGAGCGAGTGCTCAACGCTCGTCCCTGCTCCTGGCATGCGTCGCCGGCAACGGCGG
>JBOHFT010000046.1:0-26421 GCA_050699815.1 Pseudonocardiaceae bacterium
ACCCCCGCTGGCATGCCAGCGGGGGTTGGCCGTCGTTACGAGCAGTGTCCTGGGGGGTTGGTGGTCCTTGAAGAGCCGCCAACCGCGGCGACCACCCGGGATGGGGAGGGCCTGCCGAGCACTCCGGCAAGCCACACGCTGGTGCACGCCAGGGCGTCGAGGTCGACCCCGTGCTCGATACCGAGCCCGTCCAGCATCCAGACCAGGTCCTCAGTGGCCAGGTTGCCGGTGGCCGACTCGGCGTAGGGGCAGCCGCCCAGCCCACCGGCCGAGGCGTCCACGCAGGTCACCCCGGCGCGCAGGGCAGCCAGCGTGTTGGCCAGGGCCTGGCCGTAGGTGTCATGGAAGTGCACCGCGATCGCGTCGATCCCGGCGCCCGCGCCGGTGAACGCGTCCAGCACCGCGACGACGTGGCCCGGGGTGGCCACCCCGATGGTGTCGCCCAGGGAGAGTTGATCGCAGCCCAGATCCAGCAGCCTGCGTCCGACGCCGGCGACCTGCTCCACCGCCACGGCGCCCTCCCATGGGTCCCCGAAGCACATCGACACATACCCGCGCACCCGCAGTCCCTCAGCCCTAGCCCGGTTCACGACGGGCGAGCACATCGCGAGCTGTCCGTCGAGGCTCTGGTTCAGATTACGCCGGGCGAAGCTCTCGGTTGCCGAGGCGAAGACGGCGATCTCGGTGGCACCCGCCGCCAGGGCCCGATCCAGCCCCCGCTCGTTGGGCACCAGTACGGGATAGCGCACCCCGTCGCGGCGGGTGAGCACCCTGAGCAGCTCCGCGGCGTCGGCTAGCTGCGGCACCCAGCGCGGGTGCGCGAAACTAGTCGCCTCCAGGATCCTCAGCCCGGCCCCGGCCAGCCGGTCCAGGAACTCGACCTTGACCTCGACGGGCACCACCGCGGACTCGTTCTGCAGGCCGTCGCGCGCCCCGACCTCCCAGATCGTGACCCGCTGCGGCAGTCCATCGCCAGGGTGACGGTCGGGCAAGCCGATCTCTCTGGCGCTCATCCCCGGGTAGGTCCGGGGTTGATATCCCTGGGGTTCATGTCGTAGTAGAGCAGCGAGTGCACCCGCTCGATCTGGGGGATATCGTCGAACTCCAGCGGTTCGTCGGAAGCTGACTCGATAATCAGCGTGCCGCAGCCCAGGATCCGCTCGATGACGGTGTGCCGGAACTGCACGCTGTTGATCCGGCTGATCGGGATGTCGATGCCGCTGCGGGTCAGGATTCCTTCGCGGATCAGCACCCGCCTGGTGGTGAGCACGAAATGCGTGGTGCGCCAGCGCAGCAGTGGCACCACAGCCAGCCACACCACGCTGAGAACGCCGAACGCGCCCAGCGCGATCCACCCGTAGAACTCCCAGGACTGCCCGGCGACCACCGCGGCGAGGAAGACGCACACTGCCACGATGAGCAGGAAGGCCAGCACCGGCAGCACCAGCATCTTCCAGTGCGGGTGCTTGTGGAACATCACCCGCTCGTCGCTCATGAGCAGGTCCTCCGGGTAGGGCACGGCTCCTCCTCATCCGTCCAATGCGCCGGGCTGCCGACGCGATCACGATACCGCCGCCAAGCAGCGATTGTGCGGGTTCACGATCACAGTGGCGCAGTGTCCGAGCGGCCGGAGCAAATCCGCGCATCAGACGTTGCCAGGAAAAGCGTGACCGTTTCCTCGCAGAGCGGCTCGTATCCTGCAGCCGCACTGGGCGCAGCAGACAGCATTATGAAGACTCTACGGCATCATTCTCCCATGGTATCCGGACGTGCATCACGTCACCGGCCGACAACGTACGCCGCTGCCCATCTGACAGCACCACCAGCCGGCCCTCGACGTCCAGGTCCACCGCGCTGCCAGTCAGCGCGGGCTGCCCCGGCAACTCCACCCGGACCTGCTCGCCCAGGGTCGCGCAGCGCTGCCGGTATGCCTCCCGAAGGCCCCCGGCAACCGGATCACCCTGGTGTTCGCACCATGCCCGCAGCTCGCTGTCCAGGGCGCGCAGCAAGCCTCGCAGCAGCGGGTCACGGTCGGTGCAGGCAGCGTGCTCGATGGCCAATGAGGTCGCACCGGGCACGGGCAACTCGTCCGGTTGCAGCGTCACGTTGAGCCCGATGCCCACCACCACGGCGGGGCCGGGCACTGCCTCGGCGAGGATCCCGGCCGCCTTGCGCTGGTGGGCACCCAGCAGCAGGTCGTTGGGCCACTTCAACGCCGCGGGCAGCGCACCCAGTGTGCTGACGGTCCGGCACAGCGCCACCCCGGTCAGCAGCGGTAGCCAGCTCCAGCGGGCCTGCGGCACCTCGGTGGGCCGCAGCAGCACCGACAGCATCAGCCCGGACCGGGCGGGGGCGACCCAGCTGCGCGCGCCCCGTCCCCGTCCGGCGGTCTGGTGCTCGGCGACCAGCACGGTGCGATCCGGCGCCCCGTGCCGGGCCGCGGCGGCCAGCGCAGTGTTCGTCGACGCCACCGTGGCGACGACGTCCAGCGCCGCATATGGCCCGGCCGGCGCCACCAGTGCCTGGCGCAGCGCATCCTCGCGCAGGGGAGGCCGCGCAAGATCGGACCACACGATCACGAACGCTACTCCGGCGTGCGGGTGCCGCAGTGCCTGCGGTGGCTAGGGTCGGCAGCCATGAGCGACAAGCCGGACATCCACACCACCGCGGGCAAGCTGGCCGACCTGCGGCGCCGCTCCGACGAGGCGGTGCGCGCGGGGTCAGCCCGCGCGGTGGCACGCCAGCACGCCAGGGGGCGCAGGACCGCCCGCGAGCGCATCGACCTGCTGCTGGACCCCGGATCGTTCGTCGAGCTCGACGAGCTGGCTCGGCACCGCTGCACCGACTTCGGCCAGCAGGCCAACCGCCCCTACGGCGACGGCGTGGTCACCGGTTACGGCACCGTCGACAGTCGCCCGGTGTGCGTGTTCAGCCAGGACGCCACGGTCTTCGGTGGCAGCCTCGGCGAGGTGTACGGCGAGAAGATCGTCAAGGTGATGGACCTGGCGATGCGGACCGGCTGCCCGATCGTCGGGATCAACGAGGGGGGCGGCGCCCGGATCCAGGAGGGCGTGGTCTCGCTGGGCCTCTACGGCGAGATCTTCCGGCGCAACACGCACGCCTCCGGGGTGATCCCGCAGATCTCGCTGATCATGGGTCCGTGCGCGGGCGGGCACGTCTACTCCCCGGCGCTGACCGACTTCACGGTGATGGTCGACCAGACCTCGAACATGTTCATCACCGGCCCGGACGTGATCAAGACGGTGACCGGCGAGGAGGTCGGCTTCGAGGAGCTCGGCGGCGGGCGGACGCACAACACCAAGTCAGGCAACGCGCACTACCTCGGCACCGACGAGGAGGACGCGCTGTCCTACGTCCAGGAGCTGCTGTCGTTCCTGCCGTCGAACAACCTCTCCGAGCCGCCGGTGTTCGACGCACCCGACCTCACCGGCGGGCCGGTGGCCGACCCGCTCACCGACTCCGACCGGGAGCTGGACACGCTGATCCCGGACTCGGCGAGCCAACCCTACGACATCCACGAGGTGCTCACCCGGGTCGTCGACGACGGGGAGTTCCTGGAGGTGCACGGGCTGTTCGCGCGCAACATCGTCGTCGGCTTCGGCCGGGTGCAGGGCCGCAGCGTCGGCATCGTGGCCAACCAGCCCACCCAGCTGGCGGGCTGCCTGGACATCGACGCCGCCGAGAAGGCCGCCCGGTTCGTGCGGACCTGCGACGCATTCAACGTGCCGGTGCTCACCTTCGTCGACGTGCCCGGCTTCCTTCCCGGCACCGGCCAGGAGTGGAACGGCATCATCCGGCGCGGCGCCAAACTGATCTACGCCTACGCCGAGGCGACGGTGCCCAAGGTCACGGTGATCATCCGCAAGGCCTACGGCGGCGCCTATGACGTGATGGGCTCCAAGCACCTCGGCGCGGACATCAACCTGGCCTGGCCCTCGGCGCAGATCGCGGTGATGGGCGCGTCCGGCGCGGTGAACATCCTGCACCGCAAGGAACTCGCCACCACCGACAACAGCGCTGAGGTGGACGCGCTGCGCGCCCGGCGCCAGCAGGAGTACGAGGACACCCTGCTCAACCCCTACCTCGCGGCCGACCGGGGCTACGTCGACTCGGTGATCCCACCGTCCCACACCCGTTCCTCCGTAGCCCGCGCACTGCGGATGCTGATAAACAAGCGCCAGACCCTGCCCCCCAAGAAGCACGGGAACATCCCCTTGTGAGTGCGAAACAGTGTTCTGACCCGCAACGCCACTCACGGGTGCAGGTGCGGGGTGAGCCCTCCGACGAGGAGCTCGCCGCCCTGATCGCGGTGCTCGCGGGGCTGGCGAGTGCCGCGGCCGCCGGGCCACCGACGCCGCATTCGGCCTGGTCCGACCCCGCACACCGGCTGCGCAGCCCCCTGCACCCGACACCTGGCGCACCTCGGTGCTGCCGTCGACCCAGGGTGCAGGACGTGCCCCCGCCAACGTGATCGGCTAAGTCGAACTCACTGCATACACCCACGCGGGCCCTTCCCCGGCCCGCTTGCCAGCCGTATCGCTTACTGCAAATGGGATTGCTGAACTATTTCTTTCCCCACCGATCGACTGCTGGGAAGAACTCGCGCACGGAAACGAGTTAACAGGGGACAAAGGACAGATCAACACTTCAGCAAGGACCTTTACCGGCGGGATCCTGAACATAGCGTGCTGGACGACGGCTTCCGATAGCCCTGGAGAATCTCGTGCGTTGTCACTCGTCACACTGGGCCTGCTCGCCGACCCGCCGGTCTTCCGCGACGAGCACACCCCGGACGGGAGCCCGGGCCCGCAGCACGCCGCAGCCCACAGCGGCAACGGGCAGCACCGTCGGCGACCCGGACTCCCACGACCCCCGCACCACGAGACATTGCTGTTCTCCGGGAGACCCTGACTACGCCATCGACAGCACATCACGGGCGGCCACCTGTTTTCAGGGTGGCTCCCGACGACACCGACCGGGCGCCCCGCCCACACTAAGACCCAATGGACGACCACCTAAGACACCGTGCCATCCACCACCTCGGGTCAATCTCACAATCTCGTTTGACAAGGAGGATAAGCATGCCGACCAAGGCATATCCTGGCGAAACGGCATCGCCGGCACGTTCGGAGACGCTCGTCGAAGAAACCCGTCCTGGCATTATGCGTCGAGGAGACCGGGTCGCGCGCAGGTTGCTCGACGCGGCCATCGCCCGAGAGATCGTCATTCACCGCTGGCTGACGAGCCACAGCATCACCGCATTGCGCATCAGCTTTGGTGCGGTGCTACTCGGGTTCGGCATCCTGAAGTACTTCCCCGGGATAAGCCCGGCCCAAGACCTCGCCCTGGCGACCACACACCTGCTGAGCCTCGGGCTGGTGCCCGCCGTGGTACCCGGCACCGTGGCGATGGCGTTGATCGCGACGCTGGAGTGCACTGTCGGACTGTTGCTGATCACTGGGTGGTGGATGCGCCTGACCATCGCTCTGCTGGCGGTTCAATTGAGCGGCATCTTGTCCCCGATCGTGCTGCTCAGCGGGCGGCTGTTTGCCGGGCCGCACCACATGCCCACCCTGGAAGGCCAGTACGTCCTTAAAGACGTGATCCTGCTCACCGCGGCCATGGTGATCGCCACCACGGTGCGGCGCCACCACCACTGACAGTGCATTTCACAACTCCGGCGACGGAACTGACAAGAAGGTAGGTCAGCAGTGACTACGACGGCCCAGGCCACCAGGACGCAGCTGTCCTCACGGTCCTTCGTGGAATCGTTTTCCGCGAACGTGCGACGCTTCCCGGACGCCCCGGCCCTGGCCTGGCGGGGTGATCCGGTCAGCTACCGCGAGCTGAATGACCGGGCGCTGCACGCCAGAGCACAACTGACCGCAGCGGCCATCGGCGCGGCGCCGGTCGGCTTGCGGTGCCCGAAGTCCCCGGACTCGATCGCTCTCGTTCTCGCGTGCCTCATGGATCAGCGTTCCTTCCTGCTGCCCTCCACCACGCTTCCCGAGCACACGCTCCAGGAGCTCTTTCTGCACGCCGGATGCACGGGTGTGCTGACCGCGCCAGGACCATCGCCGCACTCGTATTCCTGGGCAGCTCTGCCTGGTGCTGCTCGCACCGGGCGCAACCGCGGGGTCGCCGACCGGGCCCAGGAATTCTCGCCCGATCCCGAAGCGGTCACGTTCATGCTCACCACATCCGGCTCCACCGGCCTACCGAAAATCGTGCCATTGAGCGAGGGCGCGGTGGACCGGTTCACCGACTGGGCGGGCGCGCAGTTCGACCTGCGCCCCGGCCGGTCGGTGCTCAACTTCAGCCCGCTGAACTTCGACCTCTGCCTGCTGGACATCTGGGCCACCCTCAAGCACGGCGGATGTGTCGTGCTGGTGGAGCCCTCTCGGGCAACCAGTGGCGAGTACCTCCGTGACCTGCTCATCCGCCATGAGGTCGAGCTGGTGCAAGCCGTCCCGATGTTCTACCAGCTGCTTGCCCAGCTGAACGCCGCCGCGTTCGGCAGCGTGCGCCATGCCGTCATCACCGGGGACAGCATCGCACCACGGTGCCTGGCTCAGGTCCCCGGGATGTTCCCCCAGGCCCGGCTGTACAACCTGTACGGCTGCACGGAAACCAACGACAGCCTGCTACACGAGATCGATCCCACGGACCTGCCCACCGGTGCGATGCCATTGGGTGACCCGCTGCCCGGTGTGCGGGCACTGCTGGTCGACGAGGACGGCACGATCCAGAACGGGCCGGGAATAGGCGAGCTGTACGTGTGGACGCCGTTCCAGACCTACGGCTACCTCGGTCTCCCGAACAACGAGAGCCGATTCGTCGCGCATCCAACCGGGGTTGATGACCTGCGCTACTTCCGCACCGGTGATCTGGTCCGCCGCCACGAGGACGGCTCCCTCACCCTGGAAGGGCGCAAAGACTTCCAGGTGAAGGTGCGCGGAGTACGGACCAGTATCGAACAGGTCGAGCAGGTTCTGCACCGGCACCCCGATATCTCCGAGGTCGCTGTCGTGGCTGTGCCGGACCCGGTCGCCGGGCATCTCCTGCATGCCGAGACAAGGCGGGTCCCGGGTTCAACGATCAACAGCCTGCTGCTCCGGAGATTCTGCGCCGACCACCTTTCCCTTACTGCGGTCCCCTCGACCTTCCGCATCGCAGACGATCCGCTACCCAGGACTTCAACCGGAAAGATCGACCGCCACCTGGTCGCCCGCCTGCACAGGAGTGAAAACTGACATGAATCACACAGATACGATCACGAAGCTCCTCGTCGATAAGTTCCTCCCGGACATCCCGGCCGAATCACTTGCAGCCGCGCCCGCTCCCAGGAAGTACCCCAACGAGCTTCGTGAACGTTCGGTTCGAATGAGATCTTGAAAGCTGCGTCGGCTTTCTTTGCGCGGGAGCCCGGCCCGCGACTTCCACGGTAGTCCGTTTCATCGACGACCACAAAGAAGAAGGCGGCCCGTGCAGGCAGGGGCAATGGCGGCCCGCATCTATTCCTGCACGACGGCACGAACCTGGCCAACCCGGGGGTGTCGGCACGCTGGGTCAACGGCGGATTCGGCGTGGGCTTCCCAAGTGATCGACGAGGACGATCCCACCGTGCACGAGGATCTGTTCAAGCGCGCCACGAATCCGCATCTACCCGGTTGGCCCCGGAGCCAGTTACGCCATCTCGGGGGTCGACGACCAGCGCGGAGAACAGGATAACGCCCCTTGCGACCTCCGCGAGGGCGAGGTCGACGGCCTGCCGCAGTGAGGCGATGAGCCAGTCGTCGCGGTCGCCCCGCTGAGCACCAGCGCCCCGGACAACAGCGTGAATCCTGACCCCGGGCGCGCCCAGGGCACGGCCACCTGCCGCACCCCATGCCCGGGACAGGCTCGCACTCGGCCCGGGGCCAAGGGCTCCGCACGATCGCAATAGCGTCAGGGATATTCCTGTTCTCCGGGAGACCCTGACAGCGCTAGCGCCATCGCCGCTGGCGGAAGCCGCTTATTTTCAGGGTGCCTCCCGACGACATCGACCCGGCGTCACGCCCATACTGACATCCCATAGACGACCACCTCGGGCCCATCGCTCAATCTCGTTGACAAGGATGATGAGCATGTCGACCAAAGCCTATCCCGGCGAAAAGGTATCGCCGGTACGTCCAGACACGCTCGCCAAAGACACCCAGGACTTCAACCGGAAAAATCGACCGTCACCTGGTGGTCGCCCACCTGCACAGGAATGAAAGAAGGCTGACATGAACCACACCCAGATCATCACAGAGTTCCTCGTCGAGGAGTTCCTCCCGGACGTCCCGGCCGAGTCACTTGCGGCCGACTACGATCTCCTGGCCGGCGGAGTCATCGACAGCCTCGGGCTGTTGAAGGTCATCGCCTGGCTGGAGGACCGGCTCGGCGTCGTGGTGGAAGACCTTGAAATCGCACCGGACAACTTCCGCACTGTCGCCGACATGAATGAATTCGTGCGGCGGGCCAGCCGGACCGCTGAGCGAGCAGCATAATGTCCGAGCTACTCGATGCGCTGATCAATCGCCGGCACCCGGTCGACCTGGACATGTGCCGGGCGTTCTGGGACCGCCTTGGCACCAGGAAACTCCACCCGGGGGAGGCGGCCGCGCTGCTGGCCAGCCTGTCCACCGGGATGCCGTCCCCGCACACGGTGGAGATCCTCGTCCAGTCGCTTGACGAGCGGCGACCGCAACCGAGCCACCGGTTTCCCGGTGCGGTCAATATCGTCGGCACCGGCGGCGGGCCACGCACGTTCAACATCTCCACCGCGGCGGCGTTCATCGCCGCCGCGATGGGGGTGCCGGTGGTGAAGACAGGATCCCGCGGATACACCAGCCGGACCGGGTCCCTCGACCTGCTGGAGGGCCTCGGCATTCCCCTGACCACGAGCTACCAGCAGACCGGCGAGCTGCTGGACCGGTACAACATCGCCTGCGCAGGCTACTTCGTCTACCCCGTCGAGCTCGCTGCGCTGGCCAGGGCGGTGGCGCCGCTGCAGATGCGCACGCTGGGCCGCTTTGTCAACACGGTGGGTCCGTTCCTGGCGGCCATGCCGGTGTCGGCCCAGCTCACCGGCGTCTCCGAGCACCGCCACCTGGCAACCCTGCGGCACCTGGCAACGCGGCAGCACCTGGCCGCCCAGCAGGCGCCGAAGCGGGTCTGGCTGTGCACCAACGACCTCGGCGCCGATGAGCTGATCAGCGTGGCGGACAACCTGGTGCACGACGTCGGCGCCGGGCAGTTCCAGGTCCGGCCCGGCGCCCTCGGCCTGGGCGGGGGCACGATGGCGGACCTGCTCGCCGCCCCAGCAGACACCACGGCCGGGTACTTCCTGGACGTGCTCGGCGGCACGGGACCACCCGCGGCAGTCGCCACGGTGTGCCTCAATGCGGCCGCGCTGGCGGTGGCCGCGGGCGCCGTCGAGGACTGGGCGAGCGCGGTGAGCATGGCGCGCGACGCCCTCGACGGTGGCGCCGCCGTCGAGCTGGTGCACCGCATTCGACGAGACCGGGCCGCAGCGCTGCCCGCGGCCAGCACACCCGAGGCGGTGCGCACCCCATGACCAGCCGAATCCCGATGACCAGCACTGGCTTCTTCTCCCAGCGTCGCCCGGGGGAGCCTGGCCTGGCGCTGTTCCTCAACGCCGGAGACCCTCCACTGGGAGCGCTCGGCGACATCGTCTCGATGCTCGACGAGCTGCGGGTGGACTGCCTCGAGCTCGCGGTGCCGTTCCCCGACTCGTGCACCGACGGACCCGTGATCCGGCGTTCAGCCACCCGGGCACTGCGCGCCGGAGTCGACCTCGATGCCGTGCTCACGGCGCTGGACACCGTCCGCGGTGACCTCAGCCACCTGCGGATCGCCCTGCTCACCGACTGGAGCCACACCGTCAAGCCAGCGTCGATGCCGGACTTCCTCGCCAGAATCGCCGATTCAGCCGCGGATGGGCTGCTCGTTCACGGCCTGCCACCCCGGCTGCGTTGCGGTTACTACACTGCTGCCCGCGAGCACCAGCTACCGATCGTCACCACCTGCTATGCCAGCTCCACCGCCGACGTGCAGGCCGAGGCGGCCGCCAACGCCAGCGCATACCTGTATCTGGTCGCGCACTACGGCCGCAGCGGAAGCCGGCCGGCGGCCGGATTCGGTGAGCTCACGCCCGTGGTCGGCGCGCTCCGCGCGCACGCAACGGCACCAATCGCCGTCGGATTCGGCGTGCGGGACCGCCGCGATGCCCAGGCGCTGGCCGAGATCGGCGCCGATGCGGCCGTCATCGGGAGCGCCGGCGTCGAGCGGATCGAGCACGCGCTGACCAACCACACCGACCCCGTGCGAGAACTCGCCGAATTCGTCCGGGCACTGCGCCCGGCACCAGGAACCTGAGAGGAAAGGAAAGAAAGATGATCATCCGCACGCTCGAAGCTGTGCCGTCAATTGAATGGGGCAACGGCCTGAGCCGCAGATTCCTGCTGCACTCAGACAGCATGGGATACACGCTCACGGACACAATCGTCCGCGCGGGCACCACGTCACGGCTGGAGTACCGCAACCACCTCGAGGCGTGCTACTGCATCGAAGGGAAGGGCGAGGTGGTCGATATGGACGGGAACTCGCACCCGATACGGCCGGGAACGATGTACGCGCTCGACCGCAACGATGCGCATTTCCTCATCGCGGCACCGGATGCCGACCTCCGGCTCGTGTGCGTGTTCTCTCCCGCGCTGCATGGCAACGAGCGCCACAGCCTCGACCCGACAAAGTCCTCACACTACTGAGCGCGGTCTCGGACATAAGATCCACTATCAGATCAGGAGCACGAAAGTGATCAGTTGGAACGCCGACCAGCGCGCGCTGCGCGCCGGCCTGGCCACATGGTGCGAGGCGCTCAGCGCAGACCACGTCGAGCAGGACGCACAGGGTGTTTTCCCGTGGGACAAGTGGAAGCTCATCAAGGAGTGCGGGATCCTGCAGCTGCCCTTCGACGAGTGCTGGGGCGGGCTCGGCCAGGATCTGCGCACCACTATGCATGTCCTGGAGGGCCTCGGCTACGGATGCCGCGACGGTGGCCTGAACTTCTCGGTCTCCACGCATATTGTCAGCACCGGGATACCTGTCCAGGCCTTCGGCTCGGCCGATCTCAAGGCACGCTACCTGCCAGGAATCTGCGCCGGTGACACGATCGGGGCCCACGCGATCTCCGAGCCGGACGGCGGCTCCGACGCGCTGGCCATGCGCACCCGCGCCCGCCGCGACGGCGACCACTACGTGCTCGACGGGAACAAGACCTTCGTGAGCAACGGCGCGGTGGCCGACCTGTTCGTGGTGTACGCCAGAACCCATCCCGACGCAGGTCCGCTGGGCCTCACCCCGTTTGTGGTCGAGCGCGGCACACCCGGATTCGAGATCAGCAACCCGATCGCCAAGATGGGGCTGCGGACGTCGCCGCTGACCGAGCTGTTCTTCCACGAATGCCGCGTTCCGGCGGCCAACGTCGTCGGCCGGCCGGGCGGCGGGTTCATCGTCTTAGATCACGTCATGAAATGGGAGATCCTGTGCTCATTCGTGATCAATCTCGGCGAGATGGAGCAGCGCCTGGAGCGGTGCATAGACTACGCCCGCACCCGCCACCAGTTCGGCGCCCCTATCGGCTCGTTCCAGGCGATCGCACACAAGATCGCTGATATGAAGGTCGGGGTCGAGGTCACCAGGAAATGCCTGTACGACACCGCCGAGGCGATGGCTGAAAACAAGAACGTGACGCTCGACCTCGCCATCGCCAAGCTGGTGGCCAGTGAGCACAATCTCGCATCCGCGGCCGCCGCTGTGCAGATCTTCGGGGGCAACGGCTACATGGCCGAATACGGCCTGGAGAAAGACCTGCGCAACGCCGTCGCCGGAACTATCTACTCCGGCACCTCGGAGATCCAACGCAACCGAATCTCTTCGATGCTCGGCCTGTAGGCCGACAGGAGGCAACAGTCATGATCACGCAAGCTCTTCGCACCCCTGATCTTCAGCCGACGGAATTCATCGACTACCGCTGCGACGAAGTCCAAGACTTCGTCGAGCGCTGGGTGCCCGCGGCCGCGAGCACGGACACCGAGCGCGCGGTGTCGCTCTACTACGCAGTGCGCGACAAGGTGCGGTACGAGATATACGGTGCCGATTTCTCCCGCTCGGGACTTCGGGCGAGTCAGGTGCTGCGCGCTCGATCGGGCATGTGCATCCACAAGTCAGTGCTCTACACGGCGGCCCTGCGGGCCGTTGCGGTGCCGAGCAGGCTGGTGCTCACCGACGTGCGCAACCATCTGACGTCCGACCGCCTCCAGGCGCTGTTGGGAGGCGACGTCTTCCACTATCACTGCCTCACGTCGGTCTACCTGGAAGGCCGCTGGGTCAAGGCGACACCGGTGTTCCCCAAGATACTGTGCAGGCTCTACGGAATCGCGCCGCTGGAGTTCGACGGGGTCACCGACAGCCTGCACCACCCATTCGACCTCCAGGGCCGCAGGAACATGGAGTTCCTGCGCACCCACGGTGAATTCTCCGACCTGCCCTATGACTTTGTCGTCAACGGTCTGCGCGCGGCGCACCCGCGGCTCTTCCGCGGCACCGATCACCTGGTCGAGGGGTCGCTTATCACTGACGCGGTCACCGTCGGGGCCCGATCATGACACCCCGGCACCGCCCCTTGGTGAAGATCTGCGGGGCGACCCAGCCGGCGGACATCGACCTGCTGGCCGGGGCCGGCGTCGACCTGGTGGGTCTGTGGCACGGCATGCCAGGCGGCCACGCCGAGCTCACCACCGGCCGGCTGACCGCCCTGGCGCAGGCGGCGGGGGCCACCCGGTTGCGGCCGGTCCTGGTCACATTGCAGGCCACTGCGGCGGCCATCGCCCAGGTGCTGTCGGCGGCCGGGCTGAGCTGGGTCCAGCTGCACGGATACCAGCCGCCGGGCACCGTGCGCGCCCTGAAAACCGCGGACGGTGACCTGCGCGTGATCAAGGTGCTGCACGTGCGCGACGGCAGCTGCCTGGAGCAGCCCCTCATCGGGGCATACGAGCGCGCCGGCACCGACTACTTCCTGCTGGACTCGGTGACCAAGGACGGCCGGCTCGGCAGCACCGGCCAGGTCCTCGACGTGGCAGTGGTGCTGGCGCTGGCCGACGTCATCAGCAGGCCGTTCCTGCTGGCCGGTGGGATCGCGGCGGACCGGGCCGGGCAGCTGCGGGAGGTCAGCGGCCATCCCCGCTTCCTGGGTGTCGATGTCGACACCGGCGCCCGGGGCGGCAACCGGCGTCTCGACCGGACGCGCATCACGGATATCCGCCGGGCGTGGCCGGCGGCCCCCACGGTAGGAGCCAGGCGATGACCTCACCCTTCGTCGAAGCGCTGCTGTCCGCACCCACCCCGGTGATCACCGAGGTGAAGATCACCGACGGGACCGGCGCCGACCTCCTCGGGGCCCGCACCGTAGGCGAGGTCGTCGACGCCTACCACGACGCCGGAGCCCGGTGCATGTCCGTGGTCACCGGCCGCTGGTTCGGCGGGAACATCGCGCTGCTGCGCGAGGTGGCGGCACTGACCGATGTCCCCTTACTGCAGAAGGACTTCCTCACCCGGGAGTCCCAGCTGCACCACGCCAGGGAGCTGGGGGCCTCGGCCGTCCTGCTCACCGCGAAGCTGCTGCCCGCCGCGGTGCTGGGCCACTTGATCGAGCATGCGCTGCGGATCGGGCTGACCCCGTTCGTCGAGGTCTGCGACGAGCAGGAGATCGACGCGGTGACTCACGGCCCGGACTGCGTGGTCGCGGTGAACAACAAGGACATCCGCGACCGTGAGCGTGATCGCGGTGACCCCGAGCGCAGCCTGCAGCTGCTCGCGGCGGTGGCGGGCAGCGGTACCCCCTGCCCGGTCAGCGCCAGCGGTATCCACCAGCCCGACGCCGCCGCCCACCTGATCAACTCGGGGTACGCCGGGCTGCTGATCGGCACCGCCCTGCTGCAGGCGAGCAGCCCGCACGCGTGGTTCGCCGAATTCAACCGGCACCGCACCATCTCGACCGGCCCGGAGATCCGACGGCGTTAGGCAGTCCTCGGTAGCGGCCGGCGAAAATCTTCCAGTTCTTGAGGTGTGAGATGACGATAGTCGAAACGGATGCGCCGAATGCTGGGGAGCGACTACGGGACGCCTGGCTCGCTTTCGCCGGAGTTGTGCTGGTCGCGGCGAATCTTCGCCTAGCGGTGAGCAGCCTCGGCCCGGTGCTCGATGAGGTGCGTGGAGGTCTCCGTTTGTCCGGCAGCGTTGCCGGAGTGGTGACCACTTTGCCGCTGATCTGCTTTGCCGTCTTCGGTGCACTCACCCCCCGGCTGGCGAGTCGATGCGGAGTGCACCGCGTCCTGGTGGCAGCGGGGATCGCGCTTGCCCTTGGACTGGTGATGCGGGCGGCTTGCGGTTCGGCGGTGGTGTTCGTGGTCGCCAGCACGCTGGCTCTCGTCGGCATCGCCGTGCAGAATGTGCTCCTGCCGGTGCTGGTCAAGCGACATTTTCCCGGCCACATCGGGATCGTCACCGGACTCTACGCCACGGTGATGGTCGCTGGTGCGTCCTTTGCCGCTGCGATCACCGTTCCGATCGCGCACGCGTGGGGCGGTTGGCGTATGGGCCTGGGAATCTGGGCGTTGGCCGTGCCATTGCAGCTGCTGCCGTGGCTGAGGTTGGCCTGGGCAGACCGACCGGTGCACAGTGCGGCGCACACCCAGCCCAACCCGGTCCGGCCGGCCCGCACCCGGCTCGGCTGGGTCTTCGCGATCTACTTCGGAATGCAGGGCATCCACACTTACGTGGTTCTCAGCTGGCTGCCACAGTGGTTTCGCGATTCCGGTTTCTCCGCGGAGACAGCGGGAGTGCTGGTCGCCGTGGCGGTGATTCTGGGCATTCCCATGGCGCTGGCGATGCCAGTGATCGCCGCGCGCTGCACCGACCAGCGCGGCTTTGTGCTGGCGTTCGCGGCGTGTTATTGCGCCGGGTACATCATTCTCGGGCTGGCGCCCCGGGCCGGCGCCTGGCCGGCGACCATCCTGCTAGGGCTCGGTGGGGGGATCTTTCCCCTCCTGCTCACCATGCTCGGCCTGCGAGCGCGGACCGCCGCTGGCACGGCGGCGCTGTCTGGATTCGTGCAGAGCACCGGGTACCTGATCGCCGCGCTGGGCCTGCTGGTGGTCGGGCTGCTCCATGACACCACCATCAGCTGGCAGGCAGTGGTGATCTTCCTTTTGGTGACGGTGGTGCTCCAGACCGTCGCCGGTCTCTCGGTAGGGCGGCCCCGGTATCTGGAGGATGAGCACCGAGTTACCTAACTATGCCACTCGGGTGGCCACTTTCGCTCCGCTGCAGGGGCACCGGGGTCCCGGGCTCTGACCGCTTCCCTATCCGGGGACCGCCCCAGAGTGGTACGCTCAGTGTCGCTGCGGCTACTCAATAATCCGTCAGGTCGTGGGTTCGACTCCCACCCGCCCCACCCTCATCTACCAGCATAGATGCTCCATTCAAGATCTATGATCAGCCGCTTTGGTGATCGTGCTGGCGTAGGACCTGTCCTGATCACCGGCTGTGCCGTGTCCGTACCGCTCCTGCCTCATCAGCGGCGTGTCAGGCCGTCAGGAACGCCGCACGGAAAATTTTCCGACCCTGATGTATCACCGACGCCGGCTCTCCGCTCCTCCCTGCGTCACCACCACGATCAGGTCCGCGCTCCTCCGCGTGACCTCAACGAATGGAGAACAACAATGTCAGAGGAAAGCATAGCCTCGGTTGGCGCAAGAGTGCCTTCGGTTCGGCTCCCTATGGACAACGCCGCCATCCTCGACAAGCTGGGGCTTCTTCGGGAGCTCGCCGGAACCTGGCAAGGCACTGGATTCAACCTCATCGCGCGGCCGGACTTCGAAGATAAGGCCAACCTGTATCTTCAGCTCAATCAAACACGCGAGACACTGAGGTTCGATCCGATCAACGCGACGGTCCCGAACCGGGGGTTTGGGCAGGATGACATTGACCTATTCGGCCTGACCTATCATCAACAGATCTCCGACGCCTCCACCAGAGGCCTGCTGCACATCGAGCCCGGGCTCTGGATCACGCAGCCGTCAACGACTTACCCCCCGGAGTCAGTTCCCCCGCCCGCACAGCTTGTAAGCCGGCTGGGAACAATCCCCCACGGCAACTCCCTGCTCGCCCAAGGCACGGCCAAACCGTTTACCGGTCCGCCGACCCTCAAGACTCCCGCCGCAGAGTACGCGCACTCCCAGTTCCCCTCATTCAATAGCACTCCGTTCGTTACAAAGCCTACGGTGGCGGCGCCGATCATCCACGCCGCGGGAACCTCGGAGAAGCTGTCCACGACCGCGCCTCAACCATTTACGGAGTACGACCTCACCATCCGCGAATCCATGAAAAATCCCCGGACCCCCTTCAACACCAATCCCCCCGAGCCGCCCCTCCCCTCGGCAATCAACGGCGTACCCATGCAGGACGTGGTTAACGACCCGATCAAACTCCTCCAAGCTGTTATCACTAAGCAAGTTGCCGACGGGAACACCTTTGAGGGAGTTGCCCTCAATATTGCAACCCAGTCAGAGATCACGTTTTTTAAGAACGCTAACAGCAAAGATCCTGTTCGCGATCCGAAGATCGTGGTGAAACCTGTGGATGGCGCCGGCGGTATCGAGAATATTCTTTTCCTGCAGGGTGGCGATCCGGTTGGGAAAGTCGGGCCGAATGCCGATGCCTCGCTGGTCTACGCGACATTTTGGATCGAAAAGGTCAGCCGCAGGCCTTTCCCGCCCTTCCTGCAACTTCAGTACGCGCAGATGGTCATACTGGACTTCCAGGTCTTTAAACGACTTCCGGTAAATGTCAACGTGGGCTGGCCGCACATTTCCGTCGCAACCCTGAGGAAAGGCTTCTTCTAGTACGATCGAGTTGATCGCACATTGACGTCCACTCACGGGTTCGGTTGAACTGGTTCGTAGCCCATTATCACGGACCCGATTTCTCTGCTGCGCCCTGGCCGATTCCTCGTCCCGCCGCAACACATCTCGACGTCCAGCGCGTCGCCGAGCACCACTGAGGCCACGCTCACCAGAGCCGACCCACGAGCACTCGATCTTCCCGGCTTCGCCAGCCTAAGCAAGCCGCTCCTGGGCTCCCGAACTCATCAGCAGAGCTGTCACAGCAGTCTTGACCGACTCTGGCTGTTGAGTTCGGGAACCCAGGAGCAGGGGACGCGGGAGGGCAGAGCTGACCGCACCGAGTCCCACCTGCGATCGTGAAACGGCCGTGGGCAGGCACCCTCCCGGGCTACCGGATCACGGAATTCTCACGCTCATCGGTGTCCGGGTTAATGCGCCCACGGAGCTGCCAGCGGCTGCGGATGCCGAGTTTCTGATAGACGTGGCCGAGGTGGGTCTCCACTGTCTTGACGGAGAGATGGAGCTGCTGGGCGATCTCCTGGTTAGTCCGGCCGGCCTGGGCGAGCTGGGCGACCGCGGCCTCCACTGGGCTGAGCTCGCCGGGTTTCCGGGCGCGGGTGCGCCCGCCAGCTCGCCGCCACTCGACCCGCGCGCGGTCAGCGTGCCAACCGGCTCCGCATGCCTCAGCGACCGCCAGCGCCTCGGCGAGCAGCACGCGCGCCTGGGCGATGTCACCGCCACGGGTGAGGAAGGCGCCGTAGTCGGTCAGGGTCTGGGCCCGGGCCAGCGGCATGGGCAGCTCGTCGAAGAGACTGACCGCCTGGGTGAAGCAGTCCTCCGCGAGCGCTCGGTCCCCGGCATGCTCAGCGAGGGCGGCCTGCCCGGTGGCAACGACGATTCTCGGCCACCGGCTGGGAAGTGCGACGGCACGCGGTGCGACCCAGTCGATGACCCGCCGCGCATCGGCGGGCCGGCCACAGGTGAGGTACGCGGCGACCGCATCGGCCGCCCAGGGCAGGTGCGACGGGTCGACCTCGCCGGTGCGGTCAGCCCACTGCTCGAGCTGGGCGAACATCGAGCATGCGGCCTGGGCATCGCCTTGCCGGTGGGCAAGGACGGCACGCACGTGCAGCTCCAACCCATCGGCGCTGTGCAGGCGGTAGCGATCGTGGTAAGTGATGGTCGTCAGCTCCGCGCCGCAGCGCGCTAGCTGTCCTTGCTCAAGGAGGACCAACGCCCGGTAGCTGCTGGCGAGCGGGGACACATGAGGCAGCAACTCGGCGAGCTCGATGAGGCGATCAGCAAGGGTGAGCGCCTCCTTCAGCCGGCCCAGCCGGCACAGGCCGTCGATCGACGCCATCGTCGCCTGGACCAGAGTGACCGGTTCGCATCGGCGTTCGGCTGAGCCCAGGATCTCGGTGAGGAGCCGCTCGGCGTCGGTGAACCGCTCCGCGTTGACGGCCACGGTGGCGTAGCTGAGCGCGGGATGCCGGTATCTGTGCCGGTCCATGGACCGCGAGGTGGGGATGAGATCCATGCCGGTCGCAGCGGCGGCCGCGGCCGTCACCAGGCCGTCGGGGTCGCCGCAGCGATAGGCGAGCGCGCCCCAGGCCGCCTGTGCCGAGGTCTGCATCACCCCGCTGGCCGTGGCCAGCTCGGCGGCTCGGTGAGCCCACGGCAGTGCGGCCCGGGGACCGGACAGCGCCTGGTGATGGAATGCCTGGTCGAGCAGGGCTCCGACGGCGAGCTCGGGATGGCCCTCCTGTTCGGCCAGGCCCACCGCCGATTCGTAGCAGGCCGCGGCGCGCTCCACCGCAGCGGTGACGAAGCTGGCCTGTCCGAGCTCGCGCAACACGGCGATGCGGTCCGCGGTGGGCAGCTCTGGGAGGCCCAACAGCCGCTCGTAGACGGCTATCGCCTCCTCGGTGGCACCGTTGGCGACCAGGGCGGCGCCCAGGTCGAAGAGCAGTTCTGCCGACACGTCCTCACCCGCGAGCCGCATCGCTGCTTCCAGGTGCTGGCGGGCGGCGCGGACCGCGCCCGCCCGCAGCGCCGCCCGCCCTGCCCGCGCCACCGTGGCCACCGCCTCGGGGTCGCCGGCCAGGTGAGCGGCCACCGCATGCTCCGCGGCCTCCGCCGGGTAGGCCCCGGCGGCGACCAGCGCGCGGAAGGAGGCCACGTGCAGCTCCCGGCGCACCGGCGGCGCGATGTCGTCGTACACGCCTTGCCGGATCAGCGCGTGGGTGAACCGTGCCCACGGGTCGTCGGCCGCGGAGAGCAGGCCGCCGCGGAACAGGCCGTCGATCTCGGTGGCGGCCTCGGTGGCGGACAGCCGGGCCACCTCCGTCGCGACGGCGGCCCGGAATCGGGTACCGAGCACGCTCGCCGCCTGCAGGTAGCACCGCCCGGCCGCACCGACCCCGACGAAGCGGGAGAACCGGACCTGCCCCTCGAACAGCCTCCCGCTCCGGCGCAGCTCGAGGGCGACCTGTTCCAGCAGCAACGGATTGCCACCGCACAGGTTGATGGCCTGGTCCACGACCTCGGCCGGGACCTGCCCGCTCGCCCGGGAACACAGCAGCTCCGCAGCGGCAGCGGTGCTCAGCGGAGCCAGCGACCCGATCTCGGCGAACCCTTGGGCGGCCAGGTCCTGCGCCGAGGTGGCCGCCGCCGCCGGCCACGGCCGGGCGGTGGCGATCAGCGCCACCGGCAGGGCGGCCAGGCGGCGGCAGATCAGGTGGATCACGGTCAGCGAGTCCGGATCCGACCAGTGCAGGTCATCGATGGCCACCAGCAGCGGGCGGACCGCCGCCGCCCGCACACCGCGGAGAATGCCGTAGAAGCGGGCCTGCGCGGAGATGTCGGCGGCCTCACCGCCGTCGGTATCCAGCCCCACGCCGCCGCCGGGGAACTTCCCGTTGAGCAGCGGATCGAGCGCCTGGCCGATCAGGCCGAACGGCAACACCCTCTCCACCTGGTCCCCGCGGCCAACACCGACCGCAAACCGCGGTTTCGCCATGGTGATCGCATGCTCCAGCACGGTGGTCTTGCCCAGCCCGGCTGGCCCGACCACGAACAGCGCCCCACCCCGGCCCGCGCAGGCGTCATCGAGCAGCCGCTCCAGCGCGCCCACCACGTCACCGCGCTCAGCCATTGCGGTCGTGGCCATGAACCTGCCCTCTCCGTGTGTCGACGCCCTCCCCCGGCCCACACCGGCGCCTACCGCAAGGAGGACGAGCAACGCCCGGTAAGTACATCACGATAAACCCCCGATCGAGTGATATCACTCACAAGTGCAGGTACGCCGGTCCGAGTGCCGCCGAGCACCAGCGATCTGGTGTGATCGGTGTCGATGAGCGCGAAAGTGTTACCCCAACCGGAGCTACGGGTCGGCGAGCAACGCTGGGTAGTGAGTTGATGTCGCCCGGCCAACGTGACGGCCGCAGCCCGGGACCGCCGACGCACGGGCAGTTATCTGGCGTGCACGAGATCCGGACCACTCGCGTGCGGATCGGGCGGTTTCCGGACAACGACGCCGTTCTCGACGATCTGCTGGTCTCGCGCCACCACGCCGAGCTGCACCGGTTCGCCGGCGGCTGGCGACTGGTCGATCTGGCCAGCGCCAACGGCACCTACGTCAACGGTCAGCGGGTATCGCAGACCATGGTCGCCGAGGGTGACGTGATCGGCATCGGCCACGCCACCCTGGAGTTGATCGGTAACCGCCTGGTGACCTCCGCCGACGCCGGCAACGCCGGCTTCGAGGCTCGCGGCCTGGTGGTCACGACAAGCGATGGCCGGCGACTGCTGGATGACGCGGGGTTCACCCTCGACAGCAGCAACCTGCTCGCGATTGTCGGGCCCAGCGGCGCCGGCAAGTCGACCCTGCTCGGCGCGCTCACCGGCGGCAAGCCGGCCGAGGCCGGATCAGTATGCTACGGCGGACGAGATCTGTACACGGACTACGACGAATTGCGCCATCGGATCGGGTTTGTCCCGCAGGACGATATTCTGCATCCCCAGCTCGCTGTGCGGCGGGCGCTGTCCTACGCCGCGCAGCTGCGCTTTCCCCCTGATACATCGCCCGCCGAGCGGGGGCGGCGGATCGACGAGGTACTCGTTGAGCTGAAGCTGACGGAGCAAGCCGACCAACGCATCTCCAGCCTCTCCGGCGGCCAGCGCAAACGCACCAGCATTGCGCTGGAGCTGTTGACCCGCCCGTCTCTGCTATTCCTCGACGAACCGACCTCGGGTCTCGACCCGGGACTCGACAGAGAGGTGATGCAAACCCTGCGCGCACTGGCCGACAATGGCACGACGGTCGTGGTGGTCACGCACAGTGTGGCCAACCTCGACCAGTGCCACCAGCTGCTGGTGCTCGCTCCCGGCGGCCAGCTTGCCTACTACGGTTCACCGGCGCAGGCGCTGGACTACTTCGGTCAGGCCGACTACGCGGATCTCTTTGACCTGCTGCGCGCGGGCAAGACGAACTGGGCCGACCAGTTCCGGCGCTCAGAGTTGTACCGACGGCAGGCCGGCGCGGGCCGGCGCGGCCGAATCCGGCCAACGACCGGCACGGGCATCGGAGCTGGGCACATCGGACCTGGGCAACAGCCCCCGCTCACGCAGTTCGCCATCCTGTGCCGCCGCTACCTCGCCGTCATCGCGGCTGACCGCCCGTATGCCGTGTTCCTGGCCGGGCTGCCGCTGGCACTGAGCCTGCTCGCCCGCGCGGTGCCCGGCAGCGCCGGCCTTTCGGTCTCCCCGGGCGTGACTCAGCCTCGTGAGCTGCTGCTGGTTTTGATCATCGGCGGCTCCCTGATGGGTGCGGCGGCGGCGATGCGTGAGTTGGTCAAGGAACGCGCGATCTACCAGCGGGAACGGGCAGTTGGCCTGTCGCTGACCGCCTATCTGGCGTCCAAGCTCGCGGTGCTCGGTTCGATCGCCAGCGTGCAGGCGGCGGTGTTCGCGGCGGTGAGCCTGGTGGGCCCACCAGGACCTGATGGCGCCCTCGTGCTCGCCTCCGGCCACGCCGAAGTCGTGCTCGCCGTGATCGCGGCCAGCCTCGTCGCCGTGACCGTCGGCCTGGCGATCTCGGCGCTGATCCCCAACGCCGATCGTGGCATGCCACTGCTGGTGCTCCTGGTGATGCTGCAGCTGATCCTGTGCGGTGGGCTGTTCCCGGTGCAAGGCCGGGCCGTCCTGGAGCAGCTGTCCTGGCTGGTGCCGGCCCGATGGGCCTTTGCCATGGGTGCCGCCACCGTGGACCTCACCCGGCTCCCGACGGCGTCGGCGGCCGACCGGCTGTGGAACCACACCGTCGCTGCCTGGACCCTCGACACATTCTCACTCGGCGTGATCGCAGTCACAATGGTCGGGGTGACAGCCGTGCTCCTTCGCCGGCTCGACCCGCATCGCGGCGGCCGGTGACACGGCCGCGCGCAGAAGGCGATCCACAGGTGAATTTCACCTAAACGTCCCGCTCCGCGACGGCAATCTGAAACACATGTCGCGCAGCATGCGATGGACAGGCTGGGCAACGCGGAGGGTGTCGACGTGGAGCACGGGCATGCTGTCGTTTCGGGTCGCCATCGCGCCAGGACGGATCCGGACGACGAGCTTGCCCGCAACCCCCGCCTCGCCGAATCGACGGTTCACAACGCGGCCATCGTGCAGCCGCAACGCCGTCGTCTCCCGCGCCCGGCCCTGATCACGGCAGCCCTGGTAGCCGCCATCATCGGCGGCTTCCTCGTGCTTCTGGGCCCCGGAACTTCAGCCATCGACGGCACTCGCACCGAACCGGGCCGAACCTCTGGCCTCAACTCATTCATGCCCGCAGTCGGCTATGACCTGTCCGGCGTCACACCGCCACCGGGATCCGGCGGAAACCTCACCGGCGACTCCCCCGGCCTTTATGGCGGAACCCTGAACAACTCCACCTGCGACCGCCAAGAGATGATCAAATTCTTGGAAGCTCATCCGGACAGGGGAACCGCCTGGGCGCACGTGCAGGGCATCAGCCACGCCGACCTTCCCGCCTACCTGTCCGGCCTTACTCCCGTGCTCCTGAGCTCAGACACTGCGGTCACCAACCACGGCTTCGTCGACGGTCAGGCGGCGACCCGGCACTCCGTCCTGCAAGCGGGCACAACCGTGCTGATCGACAAGTATGGCGTCCCACGCGCGCGCTGCTCCTCCGGAAACCCCCTCACCCCAGCAAACCCGCCAGCAACGACCCGATACGTCGGGCCCACCTGGTCCGGCTTCTCACCCGCAGCCATCACCACCATCAGGCCGGCCGCGGCGGAAGTCGCCGAATTCGCCCTCGCCAACCCGCGCACCAGCGAGATCTTCTACCGCCCGGCTGGCACCACCGGCGATCAAGACCGCCCCCGAACCCCACCGCCACCGCCGAGCACCACCGAACCCCCACCACCACCGGCCCCCGCCACAACACCAGAACGTCCTGCGGTGACCCAGCCGGTGAAACCGGTGAAACCCGTGCGCTCAGCACAGCCCGCGCAACCAGTGCAGCCCGCGCAGCCAGCACAAAACTTGCAGCCAGCGCAAACCATGCAGACCATGCAGACCGCTCAGCCCGTGCGACCAGCACAGCCGGTGCGACCCGAGCCTTCCCCGCCCAAGATTATGCGAGTAGACACGTATCGAAAAGAAGAGCTGATTTACTCGAGGTTGCACTTCAAAGACACCAACGGCGGCACGGAGGTTTTTGAATTCCGCGGAGTTAAGGGATCCAGCCAGGGGAAGAAGCCTCACCCGTTGCCGAACCCGCCCCATGGCCGTATCTTTCCCAGAAAGGTTGAATACCCTTTCAATCAGGGCTGCGGCACCGGATCCGAGTATGCGCCGGACGTAACGGCATGGATACACGACAGCACAGGTCCGCGGAGTAAGCCGGGCACAGTCCATCTTTCGTGCAGTTCTCCAGACACAGACGAGGACGGGACTGCGGACCGTCCCAACGGCGGAGCGGAGCAGCCTCCGCCAGCGCCGGATGAGCCTCAGCAGGGGCGGTGAGCTGCCCTACGCCGCGTACAGTGCGTCGCCGTGCGCCTGGTCCTTGCGTCGGCATCCCCCGCCCGGCTCGCCGTGCTCCGCGCCGCCGGGATCGACCCGGTGGTGCGGGTGTCCGGAGTGGACGAGCACGCGCTGGCCGCCGCACTACCCGGCGCGACGCCGGCGGAGCTGGTCACCGCGCTGGCCCGGGCGAAGGCCGACGCGGTCGCGGCGGACGTCGCCACCGAGCACCCCGATGCGGTGGTCGTCGGGTGCGATTCGATGCTGCACGTCGGTGGCGAGCTGGCCGGTAAGCCCGGCTGCGCCAGTACCGCGCTGCGATACTGGCAGGCGATGGCGGGCGGCACCGGCGAGCTGCTCACCGGGCACGCCGTGGTACGCCTCGACGGCGGCGCCGTCACCGCGACCGCCAGCGGCGCACAGACCACGCTGATCCGCTTCAGCACCCCGTCGGCGGCCGAGATCGTGGCCTACGTCGGCACCGGGGAACCGCTGCAGGTGGCCGGCGGGTTCACCCTGGACGGCCGGGGCGGCTGGTTCGTCGACGGGATCGACGGTGACCCGTCCAGCGTCATCGGCATCAGCCTGCCACTGACCCGGCGGCTGCTCGCCGGGGTCGGGGTGCCGGTGGTGTCGCTGTGGACGTGATCGGCGTGGCACAGTCAAGGAGTGCACGAATCCGACCAGGAGAGGAAGCCCGGATGAGCATTCCGGCCACCCTGCCGCCGCGGCTGGCCGAGCTGGCGCAGGAGTTCGAGGACGTCACCCCCGCCGAGCGGCTGCAGCTGCTGCTGGAGCTGTCGACGGAGCTGCCCGCGCTGCCACCGCACCTGGCACGCGATTCGATGCAGCGGGTACCCGAGTGCCAGTCCCCGCTGTATCTGGCCGTCGAGGTGACCGACGACCAGCGAGTGCACCTGTACTTCGACGCCCCGCCCGAAGCACCCACCACCCGAGGGCTCGCAGCGATCCTGCACACCGGGCTGGACGGCGCGCCAGTCGCGACCGTGCTCAGCACACTGGACGACTTCTACCTTCAGTTCGGCCTGGCGCAGGTGGTGAGCCCGCTGCGGCTGCGCGGCGTGGCCGCGATGCTGGCCCGGATCAAGCACACCGTGCGCGGGCTACCGCACTGAATATCACGTGCTCCACGACTACAGCGACTGGTGCCTGGTCGACACCGATCCACTACTGATCATCTCCGCCAGCCGGCTGTCCGAGCAGCACTCGATCAACTTCTGGGATGCGCTGATCGTCGAAGCCGCGCTGCGCGCCGGCGCCGCCGAGCTGGTCACCGAGGACCTGCAGCACGGTCGCCGGTTCGGCAAGCTACAGGTACGGAACCCGTTCCTACCCCAGGAGGACTCCCCGGGGCTTGGGCATGGGGGCAGCCCTCGCCACCAGTAGACAGAAACGGTCATTGCGACCATTCTGACCTCACCGCATGGGTGAAAAACTCACTGCATGGCGTGAAGGAGGTCGGGATGCACGTTCTCGCCGCCACCGACGACCCCTGGGGGATCAGCGGGCCAACGTTCCTCGGGCTCTACGCCGCGCTGGCCGTCGTCGCGGTCATCGCCACGATGCTGACCCGCCGAGCCCTGGCCCGCAGCCCTGCACCAGCACCCCACCTGGACAACCCCGACAACATCGCCTACCTGCATAACGGGCCCGAGCTGACCGTGCTCACGACACTGAGCGCCATGCACGCGGCTGGCTGTATCACGTCATCCGGCCGAGGACGCGTCCAAGCCATCGGAGCCGTAGGCCCGGACACGGGGGAACTGGAACGGGCGATACACCTTTCGACCCAGCAGCCCGTGCCGCGGGCCAAGATCCCCGGCACGCCACCGGTCGCAGAGGCGCTGGGCCGCATCGAGCGCCGGCTGATTGACATAGGCCTGCTGCTGGGCGCCGAGCAGCGCAAACGCATCCGCCGTACCGGGTGGATGTTGTGGGCGGTGGTGGCGGTAGGCGCGATCCGCGCGGTCGTGGGCTACCTGGCGGGCAAGCCCATCGGGTTCCTGCTCGCTCTGCTGGCCGTAGTGGCAGTGGGTGCGGCTGTGTTCAGCCGCACCGCGCCGCAGCGCACCGACCGTGGTGATGCCGAGCTAGCCCGCCTTCGCGCCGCGTACGCCAGCCTCTCGCCTCGGTTGCGGCCGGACAGTCGGGTATACGGGCCTGCTGGTGCCGCCCTGGGAGTCGCCGTCTTCGGGGCGAGCGCGTTGTCGGCGGCCGATCCCACGTTGGCCGAGGAACTCGACGTCCGCCCGACGTCGTCGGCAGGCTACTCGGGCGGGGGCGACGGCGGTGGGGGCTGCGGCGGGGGCGGTGGCGGTGGGGGCTGCGGCGG
>JBOHFT010000047.1:0-26394 GCA_050699815.1 Pseudonocardiaceae bacterium
TCACTGTGATCGAGACGGTGTCCGCGGCCAGCGCCACACCCAGCGCGGCGGACAACGCCAGGCCCGCGCGCAGCACCGGGACGATGGTGAAGGAGTAGCCGAACAGGAACGCCAGCGCGATCGCCAGCGCGATCGCCAGGACGATGGTCGCGGCGTTGCCCCAGCCCAGGGCGGTGCCGATGACCAGGCCCAGGATCTCGCCGATGGCACAGCCGGTGAGGCAGTGCGCCGTCGCGGTCACCGCCAGCCGGTTGAGCTCGCGCCGACCCTGCGGTGTGTCCGGTGCGGCGCCGTGCCCGGCGTGCTGGTGCGCGTCGTGGTCGACCATGGCCTGACCTCCTCGTGTTGATGTCGGCTTCGCCATCCAGCACTGACAACCATATACCCCCATTGGGTATTTCAGCGAAGGGTTTCGTTGGCCGAGATCCGCGATGAGGTCGCAGCACGCCTGCTCACAACAGCCCGCAGGCCGATCGACCTCCACTCCTGCTGAACAGTACCCCCCTATAGTATATTGCTCAGTAAGCGATCAGGAGGAAACGTATGAAAAGTTACACACAGGACAAGGACGCCTACCTCAAGCCGATCGCCCGCCTCGTCAGGTCCTGATCCACCGAGTAAAAGTAGCGAGCAAGGACTGGCATGAATACTGCAGCGAAGCTCTCCGCCTACGGTGCGGCACTCGCCCTGGTCGTCGCCGGGGCGTTTGCGGCCGGAACCGCTGTCGGTCCCCTCTCCACCGTGAGCGCCCCCTCCGGCGAGCACGGGGCGACGGCCGACGCTGAGGGCGCCGGGCACGGGGACGGACACAGCGGCACCGTCGCAGGGACCGCGATCGATCAGCCCGGCGGGCTGGCGTCGAGCAGCGGCGGTTACACGCTCACGCCCACCGACCCGACGCTCATTGCCGCAACCACCGAGGACTTCTCCTTCCGCATCACCGGCCCCAGCGGCGCTGCCGTCACCGCCTTCGACGTCGAGCATGACAAGCGCATGCACCTGATCGTCGTGCGCCGCGACACCACCGGCTTCCAGCACGTCCACCCCCAGATGGCGCCCGACGGCACCTGGACGGTCGCGCTGACCCTGCCGGCGGCCGGCAGCTACCGGGCCTTCGCCGACTTCACCCCCACCGGCGGTAAGGGGCTGACGCTGGGAACCGGCCTGTCCGTGCCGGGCCCGTTCGAGCCGGTGGCGCACCAGCCGAGCCGCACCGCCGTGGTGGACGGCTACGAGGTCACGCTCGGCGGCGACCTGGCCGCCGGGCAGGCTTCGCCGCTGACGCTGTCGGTGCGCCGGGACGGGCAGCCGGTCACCGACCTGCAGCCCTACCTGGCGGCGTACGGCCACCTCGTCGCGCTGCGCGAGGGCGACCTGGCCTACCTGCACGTGCATCCCGATGGAGCGCCCGGCGACGGTCGCACCGCGGCCGGCCCCGAGATCGAGTTCGTGGCCGAGGTGCCCAGCGCGGGTAGCTACCGGCTGTTCCTCGACTTCGCCCACGGCGGCGTCGTGCGCACCGCCGAGTTCACCGTCCCGACCGGTCCAGCCGCCGCCGGCGGCGCACCCCACGAGGGAGGGCACCGATGACCGCCGTTGCGGACAGTAGGCTCACGAACCAGAAGGCCCGTGTCAGCTACCCGGCAGGGCTGGACCCACTGGAGCTGGTCAGCCAGGGTCGAGGCTGCCGGCACGCCGGAGGCCCCGGCTGAGCCCGACCCAACCCGCGCCTTGCGGGCCCGGCTGCTGGTCTCGCTCGTGTTGTCGGTGCCGGTGGTTGCGATGGCGATGGTGCCGGCGCCGTGATGGCGTTCAGCTCAGCGTTCGTCGTCGCCAACAGCCTGCGGCTACGCGGCTTCACCTCACGAGCCGACGAACAGCCTCCGGCGGGACTGCGGCGGCGGGCCCAGTCAGCAGCCCATGCCGGTGGCAGTAGTCGTCGTTGAACACGGTGTCGAAGTAGCGTTGCGGGCCGTCGGGGAACACCGCGGCGATCCGCACGTCCGGTTCCTCGATGCTGGCCAGCCAGCCCGCGACCAGAGCGACGGCGCCCACACTCCAGCCGCCGCTGGCGTACTGCGCGCCGGCGAGCAGTCGCGCGGCGCGGACCGCCCGGCCCAGCTGGGCGACGAGTTCCCACGCCAGCGGCGCGTACCCGGCCACGTTGTCCGGGTTGTTGTACTGGTCCGGGCCGAACGAACCCGGATGCTCGGCCAGCAGCTCGCCCACCCGCTGCCGACGGGCCTCCTGCCAGCCCCCGGCCGGGTGCGGACTGTCGACGACGTGGACCCGTGCCCCGTAGGCGACCAGCAGCCGGTACATGATCGGCTCCAGGCCCGGGTCGGTGACCAGGTCACCGGGTGTCCGTAGACGATGCCAGCCAGCGACCGTGTCGCAGCGCGGTGCGTATCTGTCGGTCAATACCCGAGCGGGGGACGGGCTGATGTGCCGCGCGTCAAGCGCGCTGAAGCGATATCTCCATGAACCTGATCTCTCCTGCAACGTTGGCGAGGGCGACGGCACGCGGCGGCGACCCGCGTCTGCCCTGCCGACAGACGATCAGGTCGTCGCGGGGGCGTGCCTCACGTCCGCGCGACGCACCTGGAGATCAGAATCTGACGCCCCGATGGAGACGATGGGGAAACCGAGGATGGCGGGCCACGCCGGGCCTTACGCTCGAAGCAGGCCGCGCCACAAGCGCGCCACCGAGCCGAAGGGGGTCACCACCGTGACCGACGTATTCCGATCCGGCGACCACGAGCAGGTGGTGTTCTGCCGCGACGAGCCTTCCGGGCTCCGCGCCATCATCGCCATCCACTCCACCGCGCTGGGGCCAGCACTCGGCGGAACCCGGTTCCACCCTTACCCCAGCGAGGAGGACGCACTGGCCGACGTACTGGACCTGTCCCGTGCGATGTCCTACAAGAACGCGCTCGCCGGGCTGGACCACGGCGGCGGCAAGGCCGTCATCCTCGCCGACCCGTCCCGGGACAAGACCGAGGTGCTGCTGCGCGCCTACGGGCGCTTCGTGCAGTCGCTGGGCGGGCGCTACATCACCGCGTGCGACGTCGGCACTTACGTCGAGGACATGGATGTCGTCGCCCGGGAGTCCGAATTCGTCACCGGGCGCTCCTCGGCCCACGGCGGCGCCGGCGACTCCTCGATCCTGACCGCGTTCGGCGTCTTCCAGGGCATGCGCGCGGCCGCCGGGCACGTCTGGGGTACGCCTGCCTTGTCTGGACGTCGGGTAGGCGTCGCCGGAGTCGGCAAGGTCGGGCGGCTTCTCGTCGACCACCTGGTCACCGACGGCGCGGAGGTGATCGTCACAGACGTCAGCGAGCGGGCGATCGAGCGGGTCCGCGCCGCGCATCCCGAGGTCGTGGTGGCGCCGACCACGGCGGTGCTGGTGGGCGAACCCCTCGACGTGTACGCCCCATGCGCGCTCGGCTCGGCGCTGGACGATCCCACCGTCGCCGGGCTCTCGGCCAAGATCGTCTGCGGGGGCGCCAACAACCAGCTCGAACACCCCGGCGTGGAGAAACTGCTCGACGAGCGGGGCATCCTCTACGCACCCGACTATGTCGTGAACTCCGGTGGCGTCATTCAGGTCGCCGACGAGATCGAGGGCTTCGACTTCGAGCGGGCCAAAGCCCGGGTCACCCGGATCTTCGACACCACCCGGCAGATCTTCGAGCTGGCCGAACAGGATGGTGTGCCGCCCGCCGTCGCCGCCGACCACCTGGCCGAACGCCGAATGGCCGACGTAGGCCGACTACGCAAGATCCTCGTCGACCCCCACGCCGCCCTGCGCCGATAGCGTCGGCCTGCGCTCCGCATTGAGCGGGCTCAGCGGGGTAAACAAGCTGCCGATAACACCGCTGAGCCCGCTCAATGCGGAGCCTGCACGCCGTCGACGCGGCAAGATGGTCGGCGTGGATGTGCTCGATCTGTTCTCACCGGCCACCCGGGATTGGTTTGTGGGGGCGTTTGCCGCGCCTACGCCGGCTCAGGACGGGGCGTGGCGGGCGGCAGCTGCGGGCGAGCATGCGCTGGTCGTCGCCCCGACCGGGTCGGGCAAGACCCTCGCCGCGTTCCTGTGGGCGCTGGACCGGCTGGCCGTGGCCGGGCCCCCGGACGGGCCGAAGAGGCGTTGCCGGGTGCTCTACATCTCCCCGCTCAAAGCCTTGGCGGTGGACGTCGAGCGCAATCTGCGTTCCCCGCTGGCCGGCCTCCGGCAAGCCAGCCACCGGTTGGGCCTGCCCCAGCCGGACATCCGGGTGGCGATGCGCACTGGCGATACCCCAGCCGAGCAGCGCCGCGCCTTCGCCCGCACCCCGGCCGACGTGCTCGTCACCACCCCGGAGTCGCTGTTCCTGCTGCTGACCTCGGCGGCCAGGGAGGCGTTGCGCGGGGTCACTACCGTGATCGTCGACGAGGTGCACGCCGTCGCCGCCGGTAAGCGCGGCGCGCACCTGGCGCTGTCCTTGGAGCGGCTGGATGCCCTGCTGGAGCGACCTGCCCAGCGCATCGGCCTCTCCGCCACCGTGCGTCCGGTCGACGAGGTCAGTGCCTTCCTGGCCGGGGGCCGGCCGGTGCACGTGGTGCAGCCGGCGTCGGCCAAGACGATCGAGGTCACGGTGCAGGTGCCGGTGCCGGACATGGCGGCACTGGGTGAACTGGTCGGGGGCGAACTGACCGGGGAGTCCGGCGGATCGGCGGAGCACCGGGCCTCGATCTGGCCAGCGGTGGAGCAGCGAGTCCTGGAGCTGGTACGCGCACATCGCTCGACGATCGTGTTCGCCAACTCCCGGCGGCTGGCCGAGCGGCTCACCTCCCGGCTCAACGAGCTGGCCATCGACCAACCCGCAACGCCCCGGGACCGGATGCCCGCCGAGCTGATGGGCCAGGCCGGGCTCGCCGGCGGCGCTCCCGAAGTGATCGCCAAGGCGCACCACGGCTCGATGTCGCGCGAGCAGCGAACCCTGGTCGAGGAGGAACTCAAGTCCGGGCGGTTGCCGTGCGTGGTCGCTACGTCATCGCTGGAGCTGGGCATCGATATGGGGGCGGTGGACCTGGTGGTGCAGGTCGAGGCACCCCCGACGGTGGCCTCGGGATTGCAGCGGATCGGCCGGGCCGGCCACCAGGTCGGTGCGGTGTCCCGCGGGGTGGTCTTCCCGAAGTTCCGCGGGGACCTGGTCTCGTGCGCGGTGGTCGCGGAGCGGATGGCCAGCGGGGCGATCGAGGCGCTGCGCTACCCCCGCAACCCGCTCGACGTGCTCGCCCAGCAGGTGGTTGCCATGGTCGCGCTGGATCCGTGGACGGTCGGCGATCTCGCCGCCCTGGTCCGCCGCGCCGCGCCGTACTCGGCGCTGCCCGACTCGGCGCTGCACGCGGTGCTGGACATGCTCGCCGGGCGCTACCCGTCGGAGGAGTTCGGTGAGCTGCGCCCGCGGATCGTCTGGGACCGGGTCACTGACGAGCTGCACGGCAGGCCAGGAGCGCAGCGGCTGGCGGTCACCTCCGGCGGCACCATCCCCGACCGGGGCCTGTTCACCGTGATGACCCCCGGCGGTGCCGACGGGGCGGGCTCGCGGGTCGGTGAACTCGATGAGGAGATGGTCTACGAGTCCCGGGTGGGCGACACGTTCCTGCTCGGCTCGACCTCCTGGAAGATCGTCGACATCACCCACGACCGGGTCATCGCGGTGCCCGTGCCCGGCGAGCCGGCCCGGATGCCGTTCTGGAAGGGCGACGCGCCGGGCCGGCCGCTGGAACTCGGGCGGGCGCTGGGCGCGTTCGTCCGCGAGCTGAGTGGCGCCGGTTCTGGCGCAGCGCGCCGGCGCGCCGAGGCGGCTGGGCTCGACACCTGGGCGACCGACAACCTGCTGTCCTACCTGTGCGAGCAGCGCGAGGCCGCCGGGCATGTGCCGGACGACCGCACCGTGCTGGTGGAGCGGTTCCGTGACGAGCTGGGCGACTGGCGGATGGTGGTGCACTCACCGTTCGGGGCTCAGGTAAACGGGCCCTGGGCGCTGGCGATCGGCGCCCGGCTTCGGGAACGGCGTGGCGTCGAGGCGCAGGTGGCCAGCGCCGACGACGGGATCGTGCTGCGGTTGCCAGATGCACTGGACGCCGACGGGGCCGAGGTGCTGCCCACTGCCGAAGACGTGCTGCTCGACCCCGACGAGGTGGAGCAGCTCGTGGTCGCCGAGGTGGGTGGTTCGGCACTGTTCGCCGCCCGGTTCCGGGAGTGCGCCGCCCGCTCGCTGCTGCTGCCCCGCCGCGACCCCCGGCGCCGTACCCCGCTGTGGCAGCAGCGGCAGCGCTCAGCGCAGCTGCTCGCCGTCGCCGCGAAGTACGAGCAGTTCCCGGTGGTGCTGGAGGCGATGCGGGAGTGCCTGCAGGACGTCTATGACCTGACCGGGCTGCGCGAGCTGATGTCGGATGTACGGTCCCGGCGGGTGCGGGTGGTGGAGGTGACCACGCAGTCGCCGTCCCCGTTCGCCCGCAGCCTGCTGTTCGGTTACGTCGGGATGTTCCTCTATGAGCTCGACGCCCCGCTCGCCGAGCGCAGGGCCGCTGCGCTCGCGCTGGACTCCACGTTGCTGGCGGAACTGCTGGGCTCGGAGGCGATCCGCGAACTGCTCAACCCCGAGGTGCTCGTCGAGGTGGAGGCGCAGCTGCAGCGCCTCGATCCCGAGCGGCACGCCCGGGACGTCGAGGGCACTGCCGACCTGCTGCGCACGCTGGGCGATCTCACCGAGGCCGAAGCCGCACAGCGCGGAGCAGCCCCGAGGTGGCTTGCCGAGCTCGGCGCGACCCGTCGAGCGATCACGGTGCGGATCGCCGGCGAGCAGCGCTGGATCGCCGTCGAGGACGCCGGCCGGGTGCGTGACGCGCTGGGCGCGGCCCTGCCGGTAGGGGTCCCGGAGGCGTTCACCGAGCCGGTTGCCGACCCGCTCGGGGATCTCGTGCTGCGCTACGCCCGCACCCGCGGGCCGTTCACCGCCGCTGTCGCCGCGCACCGATTCGGGCTGGGGATCGCCGTGGTGGGCGCGGTGCTGGACCGGATGGCGGGAACCGGCACTCTGGTCCGCGGCGAGCTGCGCCCGGTCGAGGTTGGCGGCCGGGGCACCGAGTACTGCCACGCCGAGGTGCTACGGCGGCTGCGACGGGTGTCATTGGCCCGGTTGCGGGCCGAGGTCGAGCCGGTCGAGCAGGCTGTGCTGGGGCGGTTCCTGCCGGCCTGGCACGGCATCGGGTGCTGGGATACCGGGTGCTGGGACACCGGCCAGGACGGCTCCGGGCCGGCCCGGCGGCTGCGCAGCGCACCCACCCCGGACGACGTGCTCGGCGCCGTGGAGCAACTGGCCGGTGCACCGGTGCCGGCCAGCGCGCTGGAATCGCTGCTGCTCCCGGCCCGGCTTCCGGGCTACTCCCCTGCCCTGCTCGACGAGCTCACCACCTCCGGCGAGGTGACGTGGACCGGCTGCGGGTCCCTGGCCAGCGGCGATGGGTGGATCGCGCTGGCCCCCACCGACGTGGCTGATCTGGTGCTGCCGGACCTTGCGGAGAAGCTTGAGCTCACCCCGACCCACCGGTGTGTCCTGGGCGCACTGGGCTGGAATCCCGCCGACGGTCCGGCCGGGGGTGGTGCGTTGTTCTTCAGGCAGCTCGCGGACCGGGCCAGCGAGCGGCTGCTCGCCGAGGGGGAGCCAGCATCGGGTGACGCCGACCTCGTTGCGGCCCTGTGGGACCTGGTGTGGGCCGGGTTACTCACCAATGATTCGCTGGCGCCGCTGCGAGCGTTGGTGTCCGGGCGCTCGGCCGCCCACCGGCCACGTCGATCCGCGCCGCGCGGGCGATACGCCCGGATGCGGGTGGGCCGACCACCGATGCTGTCTCGCGCAGGCCCACCGACGGCGGCCGGACGCTGGTCGTTGTCGCCAGTGCCCGATCCCGACCCGACGCGGCGTGCGCACGCTCGGGCAGAGGTGTTCCTCGACCGGCATGGGGTCCTCACGCGCGGCGCGCTGGACACCGAGCGAGTCGCCGGTGGCTTTGCCAGCGTCTACAAGGTGCTGCGGGCGATGGAGGACTCTGGCCGATGCCGCCGCGGGTACGTCGTCGAGGGACTCGGGGCCGCGCAGTTCGCCGTCCCGGGCGCGATCGACCGGCTCCGTGCACTGGGCCAGGCCAGCAGCGATGCTGGCGCGACAGTTGTCCTCGCTGCGGCAGACCCCGCCCAGCCCTACGGGGCTGCCCTGCCGTGGCCGCCCACCGTGGGTGACGCGCGGCACCGACCTGGGCGAAAAGCGGGAGCGTTGGCCGTCCTGGTGGATGGTGCCGCCGTGGTCTACGTCGAGCGCGGGGGCCGGTCGCTGCTGTCCTTCACCGACAGCACCGACGCGTTGCGTGCGGCCATCCGTGCCCTCGCTGGTGCCGTACAGCAGGGCTGGCTGGGTTCCCTGTCTGTCCAGCGCGCTGACGGCGAGGCGGCCGTGGGGTCAGCGCTCGCGGAGCTGCTCCGGGACGCGGGGTTCCGTGCCACCCCCTGGGGACTGCGGCTGCGAGCCTGATGCCATGGTTATGGGGTCGCGGCTCATCGGTTCGGCGGCTCACTGGGTTGCCAGGCGCAGCACCGCCCACAGGCGGGCCACGGCGTCCTGGTCGCCGGAGATCCGGACTGACTGGTCGGGAAGCCGCCCCCACGACCAGAGGTAGACCTCCGTGGGGTCTCCGCTGACGGTTGCATCCGCCGTACGGGCGTCGGCATCCGCCACCCGCCGAGCGACCGAGCGGCCTGGTTCGGAGATCGCTAACCAGTGTCGGTCCGCGGCTGAGAGGGCAACAGTTCCCGGTCGCGGCGAGAACATCCGCAGCTCGCCGAGACGGTGACCGAACCACAGGAATAGCACCTCGTCAATGCCGTCCAAGGCCACCTCCGGGTCGATGGGGTGCACCGGCCCGCCGGCGGCAGCCTGTACGTCGACTCGGTGCACCGTGGTCTCGTGAGCCATCCGGCGGCGCCAGAAGCCGTGGGTGCGGTCGGCGGGCCACCAGGTGTCGCAGTAGTCCGCCGGATCATGCTGGCGCAGCTCGGCGAGTAGCTCATCGACACCGCTCCGCACGAAGCCGACCAGATCACCGTCCGACGGTGACTGCTGCCACTGTTCGGGGCGACGGCCGTCGCGGACCCACCGCCGGGTCACCCGGTGCACGCTGCCCACGTGCCGCAGGGTCTCGCCCAGGGTTGAATCGGGGCAGCCGGGCACCTCGGCGTATTCCGCGTCGGGTAGCGCGGTGGCCGCCGTGCCGAGCATCAAGTCGGCCTCGATCCCGATCACGTCGAGCATCCGGCCGTAGTCGATCAAAGGGCGCGGGCGTGTCATCGGGGAGTCCTGGCCGCGACCTGGTGCGCGAGGGCGAGGAACTCGCCCGCCTGCCGGATCAAGTCGTCGGCGTCGCGGGTGGTCACCAGGCGACGCACGCCGGATTCGGCGGCCGTCCGGGTGGCCGAAGCGGCGGCGAAGAACGCCGACCATTCCGCGAGTTCCGGCGCGACCTTGGCGAGCAGCACCCACGCGCTGGCCGGCCGGGCACGGCGATCCGGCCGGGCCCGGGCCGCCACTACGGCGGCCGCCGCCCGCAGGGCCGCGAGCTGCGCGTGGGAGTAGCGGTCCACTGGATGTGCGGCGTACTCCGCGTCGAGCAGCCCCTGCCGGGCCTGGTCGAGCAGCGCGTCTGCGGCCGACGGCCGGTGAGCCCGCCGGTTGCGCGGTAACGGTGGCACGATGGGTCGGGTAAGCGGAGTAGTTGCGGGCACGTCAGCCTCCTGGGCCGGGAGTCGCGATGAACGCGACGTGGGGTCGACTCCGCCGTGGGGAAGGCCGGCGGAGCCCGGTGGCGGTGCGCTTCCCCCGCCTCGCCACCGGGCTCACGTTCGAACATATGTTCGAACGTGAGCCTAGGATAGCCCTGCGGAGTGCCGTCTCGTCAAGTTCGACTCGCAGCTAGACGACAGGCTGACGTCGGGACATGGTCTGATGGACCCCGTGCGGTTCGCCGACGCCTACGGCTTCGCAGTGGCGTCGGCCGACAGTGGAGGTCAGCGGTGACAGCGATGCGCGCTCGCGAACCAGTCCGGCTGGCGCCACTCACGGCCGCGCAGTTGCGAGCCAGGCTCGACGAGGCGCTACGGATCTATGTGACCGCGATGCGCTACCCACCGGGCACAGTGCGACATCGCAGCCCGATGTGGCTGGAGCACATGCTGCGAGCGGGCTGGCTGTGTACGGCGGCCTTTGAGGCCGAAAACCTCGTCGGTATCGCCTACGGCTACCGAGGGGCACCCGGCCAGTGGTGGCACGATGAGGTGCACCGCGGACTTGCGCGAATCGATCCGGTTTCGGCACATCGCGAACTCACCGATTACTTCGAGCTCACCGAGCTGCATGTGCACCCGAAGGCGCAGGGCAGGGGCATCGGCGAGGCCCTGCTCATCGAGTTGCTGTCCAGAGTGGACGCGCCGCGCGTGTTGCTGTCCACCCCCGAGGGCCCTACCAGGGCATGGCGGCTCTACCGCCGGGTCGGGTTCACCGACCTGCTTCGTCACTACCACTTCACCGGGGACTCCCGGGCGTTCGCCGTGCTGGGCCGCACGCTGCCGCTCTAGCGTGCTGCGGGAGGTTGGCGGCTGTTGACGGCATGCGCGGTGGGGGTTGGCGGTACTTGAAGGGCCACCAACCGGTGTTCGGGCGTCATGCCCAGCCGGGCCAGTACGGCCCGCGTGGATCCGGACCGGTTGAGGGTGTAGAAGTGCAGCCCCGGCGCACCTTCGCGGAGCAGCCGCTCACCCAACTCGCTTGCGACGTCCACCCCGACCTGCCGCACCGCGGCGGGATCGTCGCCGACCGCGACCACCCGGTCGCGCACCGCGTCGGGAATCGTGCAGCCGGACAGCTCAGCCATCTTCTGCACGCCGCGCAGGGAGGTGATCGGCATTATCCCGGGCAGGATCGGCACCGCCGCCATATCCGCACCCGCCGCGGCCACCCGGTCCCGCAGCCGCAGGTAATCCTCCGGGCGGAAGAACATCTGGGTGACCGCGAACCGAGCGCCGGCTCGTAGCTTGGCCACCAGGTAGCGGACGTCGGAGTCGAGGTCCGGTGAGCGGGGGTGGCCCTCGGGGAAGGCCGCCACGCCGACGCAGAAGTCACCGAGTGAGCAGACCAGCCGGACGAGCTCCTCGGCGTAGCTCACGCCGTGCGGGTGTGCGATCCATTCCCCGAGCGGGTCGCCCGGTGGGTCCCCGCGCAGCGCCAGCACATTGTAAATCCCGGCCTCGGCATAGCTGCCGATCACGTGCCGCAGTTCAGCCACCGAGTGGTTTACCGCCGTGAGGTGCGCCATCGGGACCAGGGTGGTCTCCTGCAAGATCCGCCCAGTAATCCGCACCGTGCGGTCCCGGCTGGATCCCCCGGCGCCATAGGTCACCGAGAGGAAGGCCGGGTCCAGCGGCTCGAAATCGCGCACCGCCTGCCACAACTGGCGCTCCCCGGCGTCGTCGCGGGGCGGGAAGAACTCCACTGAGAACACCGGGCGGTCGCCGCCGAGCCGGTCGATGACGGCCGTCATACCCGCCACCATAGGCGGCTCGCCTAGCGTTTCTCTGACCGGCACATCGAACCAGGACGCCCGCTGTGCCGAACCCGGGCACATGTGGGCACGTCGCACCCCTATTGTCGGCAGTCACGGCGAGTGCAGAGTCGGCTACGCAGTGCCGTCACCACGATCCCAGGAGGTTCCATGGCGCAGGTGAACGCCACTCGGAGAGCCCCGCTGCTGTCCCCAGGCGAGTCGGCGACAGATCAGCGGGTGCACCCGCTCGATGCGGACCTCCGCGCCGAGGTGCGCCGCGAGCTCGCCGCTTTCCTCGACGTCAAACGCGACGAGGCAGCGCAGATCGACCCGCAGTTCGCCGCCGCGGTGGACTCGCTGCGGGACTTCGTCCTCGGCGGTGGCAAGCGGCTGCGCCCGACCTTCGCCTGGTGGGGCTGGCGGGGAGCCGGCGGCTGCCCGACTGGCCCGCAGGCGCAAGCAGTGCTGCGGGCGGTGAGCTCCCTGGAGCTCATCCAGGCCTGCGCGCTGGTGCACGACGACCTGATGGACGATTCCGCTACCCGGCGCGGCGCGCCGACGGTGCACGTCGACTTCGCCGCCCGGCACCGGGCAGCCGGGTGGCTGGGCACGCCGGAGCGATTCGGCGCGGCAGCCGCCATCTTGGTCGGCGATATCGCCCTGGCCTGGGCCGACGACATGCTCCGCGGGGCAGAGCTGTGGCCTGATCAGCTGGGTCGAGCGCATACCGTGTGGCAGGCGATGCGCACCGAGGTGCTTGGCGGGCAGTACCTCGACGTGCTGACCCAGGCCCGCGGGGACGAGGCACCCGAGACCGCGCTGCGGATCGACCGGTACAAGACTGCGGCCTACACTGTGGAGCGCCCCTTGCACTTAGGTGCCGCGATCGCCGGAGCGGCCCCCGCGCTGGTGGACGCCTACCGCCGCTTCGGTGCCGACATCGGCATCGCCTTCCAGCTCCGCGACGACCTGCTGGGCATGTTCGGCGACCCCCTGGTCACCGGTAAGCCCGCTGGCGACGACCTCCGCGAGGGCAAGCGGACGCTGCTGCTGGCCTACGGTCTGCGCGCGGCCGACGAACAGCGCCACACCACAGCCGCCGACCTGCTGCGCGGCGCGATCGGGGATCCCCAGGTGCAGCTGGACACGGTCACCGAGATCCGTGAGCTGCTGATCGAGCTCGGCGCGGTGGCCGAAGTGGAGCGCCGGATCACCGGGCTGACCAGCTCCGCGCTGGACAGCCTGCGGGCCGCCGACGTGGCCGAGCCGGCCCGCACCCGGTTGATCGAGCTGGCGGCGAAGGCGGCCCACCGAACCTCGTGAGTGGTAGTGAGTGTGGCAACACTGTTACCCACTCACGGCCACGCTAACCTGCAGCCATGCGCACCGTGCCCGGACCTACCGACCACGTGGTAGTCGTCGGCGCCGGGCTGGCTGGCCTGTCGGCGACGCTGCATCTGCTCGGGGCCGGCCGGCAGGTGACCCTGCTGGAGGCCCAGCCCCATCCGGGCGGTCGGGCCGGGCGGATGGACGTCGAGGGTTATCGCCTGGATACCGGCCCCACCGTGCTCACCATGCCGGAGCTGGTCGACGAGGCGCTGGCCGCGGTGGGCGATTCGCTCGCCGCACGGCTGGACCTGGTGGCGCTGCACCCCGCCTACCGGGCCCGCTTCGCGGACGGGTCGGTGATCGACGTGCACACCGACGCCGACGCGATGGAGGCCGAGGTCCGCGCGGTGGCCGGGCCGCGGGAGGCGGACGGCTACCGGCGGCTGCGGCACTGGCTGACCCGGCTCTACCAGGTCGAGATCGGCCGGTTCATCGGCGGGAACTTCGACTCCCCGCTGGACCTCGTGGCCGGCCGCGACGCCGTGCGTGATCTGGCCACCCTGGCCGCGCTGGGCGGGTTCGGCCGGCTGGGCACTCAGGTCGGCCGGTTCCTGCACGACGAGCGGCTGCAACGGATCTTCTCCTTCCAGGCGCTCTACGCCGGGGTGCCCCCGCGGCACGCCTTGGGTGCCTACGCGGTGATCGCCTACATGGACACCGTGGCCGGGGTCTGGTTCCCCCGCGGGGGGATGCGGGCGCTGCCCCAGGCGATGGCCGACGCGGCTGCCGACGCGGGCGCCCAGCTTCGCTACAACACCACGGTGACTGCCCTGGAACGCTCCGGGGACCGGGTCACCGCAGTGCGCACCGCCGACGGCGAGCGGGTGGCCGCTGACGCGGTGGTGCTCACGCCCGACCTGCCGGTGGTCCACACACTGCTCGGACGGGCCCCCCGGCGACCGCTGCCGCTGCGGTGGTCGCCCTCGGCGGTGGTGCTGCACGCCGGAGTCCAGCCGGGCACCGGGCCAGGCTGGAGCGGGCTGGCGCACCACACAATCATCTTCGGTGCGGCGTGGGAGCGCACCTTCGATGAGATCATCTACCGTGGGCAGCTGATGACCGACCCGTCGCTACTGATCACCCGTCCCACCGCCACCGACCCTGCCCTGGCACCAGCTGGCCGCCAGCTGCTCTACGTCCTCGCGCCCTGCCCCAACCTGCACACCGCACCGCTGGACTGGGCCACCCTCGGGCCGGCCTATCGCGACGAGCTGATCGGCACGCTGGAGCACCGGGGGCTGGCCGACCTCGGCGACGCCATCGAGGTCGAGCACCTGGTCACCCCCGCGGACTGGGCGGCTGCGGGTCTCGCGGCCGGCACACCGTTCTCCGCGGCGCATACCTTCGCCCAGACCGGGCCGTTCCGCCCGGCGAACCTGGTCCGCGGGCGGGCCAACGTCGTGCTCGCCGGATGCGGTACCACCCCCGGGGTGGGGGTGCCCACCGCGATCATCTCCGGGCGGCTGGCCGCGGCCCGGATCACTGCCGCTGGGGTCCGCCGGCGTACCGCCGTGAGCGGCTGAACCGGCTGTCGTATCCCACACCGGTTATCCCCGGCTGGTCACCACTGCGTCACGACAATCACCACTGCGTCACGACAATCACCACTGCGTCACGACAATCACCACTGCGTCACGACAAGGACACAGCTGGCATCGTCGGCATTGGGCTGTGCGATTATACGGGCCGCCATGACGTCGATCCCCCCGTCCCCGACAGCCACCCAGGGCCACCCACCCCTCGATCCTGGTCCCGGCTCGCCGGGCGAAAGACCGGTACTGCTGCTCGACCGGCTGCGGCCGCACCGGCTGCTGTCCGGCACCGTGCTGCTTGGGTTGGCCGGTTCGGTCCTGCTGGCCACCATGGCGGTCGGGGCTGGTGGCATCCTGGTCACCGATCCGCTGGTCACCGGTGGGCCACTGTCGTGGATCCGCTACGGCCACGGGCGCGACCTGGCCACCGCGGCGCTCTACCTCGGTGTCGGGATGATCGTGTGGGCCTGGGTGCGCCTGGGGCGCGACGTGCTGGCCGGCCAGGTGACCGCACAGCGCGTTCAGGTCGCCGGTGCGGTGTGGATGGCACCGATGCTGCTGTCACCGCCGCTGTTCACCCGGGATGTCTACAGCTACCTGGGCCAGGGTGCGCTCGCCCTGCACGGGCTGGATCCCTACCAGGTCGGGCCCTCGGCGCTGCCGCCGGGGCCGACCGCGGACAACGTGCACTACGCATGGCAAACCACCCCAGCGCCTTACGGCCCGCTGTTCATCGCCATCGCCAAGACCGTGAACTGGCTGACCGGCGAGGACGCCATCGCGGGCGTGATCGGCATGCGGCTGGTGCTGCTGGCCGGCCTGGGTCTGCTGGTGTTCGCGCTGCCGCGGCTGGCCGATCAGCTCGGCGGCAACCGCACCGTCACGCTCTGGCTGGTGGTGGCCAACCCGATGACCGTCGTGCACCTAGTCGGCGGACCGCACAACGACCTGCTCATGATCGGTCTGCTGGCCGCGGGCACGCTGCTGGTGCTGCGGCGCTGGCACGTCGCCGGGATCGCGCTGGTCACCGTGGCGATGGCGGTGAAGGCCCCGGCCGGGGTCGCGTTGCCGTTCCTGGTGTGGATCTGGGCCTCCCGGCTCCCTGGCAGCCGGGAAGCGCAGCTGCTGCGGGCCGGCGCGGCCAGCCTGGCTGTGTTCACGACGGTGTTCACCGCCGTCACCATGCTGTCGGGGGTCGGTCTCGGCTGGATCCCCGCGCTCAACGCACCGTCGGTGATCGTCAACTGGATGTCGCTGCCCACCGCAGCCGGCGAGCTCGTGCACGCCGTGACGTCGCCGGTGCATGACGTGAGCAGCGGCCAGTTCATCAAGGTCTGCCGCTGGCTCGGCTCGGGGGTCTTCCTGGTTATCGTGGCCTGGCAGTGGTGGCTCGCCAGGGACGGCAGCGGGCCGGAGGCGGTGCGCCGCGCCGCGATCGCGCTGCTGTGGTCGGCGTTACTCGCGCCGGCGACCCTGCCCTGGTACCTCACCTGGGCCCTCGTCCTGGCCGCGGTCCTGCCCTGGCGACGACGCTCGCTGGCGCTGGCGGTCGCCGGATCCACCTGGCTGGTGCTGGCCACCTACCCCACCGGGGAGGCTGCGTTCAATTCCTGGTCTTACCAGATCGGCGTGACGGCGGTCTCGCTGATCGCGGCCACCGCGCTGCTGCGCCGCGACCCGCTTCAGGTGCACGGCCGCACCCAGCGCACCGCTTCCGGGCCGACGGGCACCGCATGAGCCGCGAGCTCGACACGGCAGGCATTACCGAGCCCGCGCTGCGGGCCTCGTACACCCGCTGCCGGGAACTCAACGCGGTGCACGGCCGCACCTACTTCCTGGCGACCCGGCTGCTGCCACCAGCGGCCCGGCCGGCGATTCACGCCTTGTACGGGCTGGCCCGCTACGCCGACGAGATCGTCGACGATCTGTCCGACACCCGGCCCTGGCCGCAGCGCCTCGCCGAGCTGGACACCCTGGCGCGGCAGCTGCGCGACGGGCTGGCGCGGGGGCACTCCGACCACCCGGTGCTGGCCGCGCCGGTGCACACCGCGGTTCGCTACCGGATCGACCCGCAGCACTTCGCGGATTTCATGGTCTCGATGCGGATGGACCGGCCGGTGGAACAGGGCGGGGTGGCCGGTTACCAGACCTTCGACGAGCTGGGCCGCTACGTGCACGGCTCGGCGGCAGTGATCGGGCTGCAGGTGCTGCCGGTGCTGGGTACCGTGGTCGCGCGGGAGCGGGCCGAGCCGCACGCCGCCGCGCTGGGCATCGCCTTCCAGCTCACCAACTTCCTCCGCGACGTCGGGGAGGACCTCGATCGCGGGCGGGTCTATCTGCCCGCCGACGAACTGGCGGCATTCGGGGCCGACCGGGAGCTGCTGGTGAGGTGCCGCAACACCGGGCGGCCCGACCCCCGGGTGTGCCGCGCACTGGCCCACCTGGTGGCCCACACCCGGGCGATCTACCGCCGGGCGGCACCGGGGATCCCGATGCTCGCCCCGGTGTCCCGGGCCTGCGTGGCCACGGCGTTTCGGCTCTACAGCGGCATCCTGGACGAGATCGAGGCGGCCGACTACCACGTACTGTCCCGCCGGGTGGCAGTGCCACAGCACCGCCGCCTCGCCGTGGCGCTGCCAGGCCTGAGCCGGGCGCTGCTGGCGCGGACGGTGCGGCCAGGCCCGGCCCGGAACTCCCGAAGCTGACCACTTAGCTGTCCTTTGTGAAGTTTATCACTGGTGTGGATGCGGGTGTGGTGGTATCACCGGATCAGGTGTCGTTATGTGTGCTGGTCACGGCTGGTGCGCGGGATGTGATCGATATCTTGGTCTTCGGTGGTGCCCCGGGACAGGGGGATGGGTGTGATGCCGAGGATCGGATCGCCAGTAGCCTTCCGGCATGGACACCGTGGTCGTGGGAGCTCGTGGCAGTCGTCTTGCGCAGGCGATGGTGGCTGAGTTCCTGGCCCGGCTAGGCGGTCCATGTCCGGTGGTGAAGTTCAAGAACCGGGTCGTGATGACGGACGGGGACCGGGACCGCAAGAACTCGCTCCGCGAGGTCAGCGGCGCGAGCGGGAACGGGAGCGGCGCGTTCTCCAACCAGCTGGCGCAGGAGCTGCTGGAGGGCCGGATCGATATCGCGGTGCACAGCCTGAAGGATCTGCCGACCGCGATGCCTGAGGGCTTGGTGCTTGCGGTGACGCCGCCGCGTGAAGACATCCACGACGCGCTGTGCGGTTCGACGCTTGCTGGGCTTCAGCGCGGTGCTCGGGTGGGCACCGGGTCGCCGAGGCGGGTCGCACAGTTGAAGGCGCTGCGCCCGGACCTTAATATTGTCCCTATTCGGGGGAACGTGCCGCCGAGGCTCGCGAAGTTGAAGGCTGGAATGGACGCGGTCGTCTTGGCAGCGGCCGGCCTCCGGCGCCTCGGGCTGGAGGCCAGCATCACCGAGCTGCTCCCGCTTGATGATTTCCCTCCGTCTCCGGGGCAGGGGGCCATGGGCATTCAGCTGCGTGCCGCTGACACCGAGCTGGTGGAGATGCTGAATTTCTACGGCGACCCCGCCACGAACGCCGCAGTGGTTGCAGAGCGGGCGCTGCTGGCCGAGTTGCACGGCGGCTGCTCAGTGCCGGTAGGCGCGTACGCGGTGCCGTCCGGAGCGGGGCTGAAGCTCACGGCGCAGGTCACTTCGCTGGATGGGACACAGCGTGTGTTTTCCTCCGCGACCGGCGCTGACGCCCAGCTGCTGGGGGAAACGCTCGCCCGCGCGATGCTGGAGCGGGGCGCGGAGGCGATCCTGCGACAGATCCGGGCAACGGTCTAACGGAGGATCCGGGCGATGTCGGCGGCGGCATACGTAACGATCTGATCCGCCCCGGACCGCTTGAGCAGGGTGAACAGCTCGACGAGCAGCCGAGAGTCGCCTTCTGACCGGAGCCTCAGGTATTCGCCGGACACCGAGAACGGGACGATCGGCACCCGGCACGTCTGCTTGAGCGTAATCAGCACGTCCACGCAGAACATTGCCGGTTCCAGGAGCAGCAGGTCCGCGCCGGGGCGGCCAGTGTTTGCAGGGCCAGACCCTGCCACGTAGCTTAAGGTGATCATGCTGCTCTTGGTGTGAGCCGGTGGAGGTGGATGGTGGCTGGGCCGGGGTGGTGGATGGCAGCCTCGCCTGGTCTTTTGACGCGGTAGCTGTTGTGGCGGGCGCGTTTGACTGCGCGCGGACAGGTCCGGTCCCGCCGCACCGGGATGATCTTCGCGTTAATGCCGACCAGGATCTCGGGGAGTACGTCGTTCCAGTGCTCAGGGGGAAAGGCCGCCGTGCCGGTGGCGGTGCGGCGGGCGATGCGCAGGACGCGGGTGAACGATATCCGGCCGGGATCGACGTCGGCGGCCTCGGCGGCGTGATGAGTTGTGGACCGTCGCATTGGTTCTTGAACTTCGAGCGCAGCGGCGACCTGCTCGGCCTGGTACAGGGCCATCGGGCTGGACCGGGTACCAATCCGGATCGTATGCGGCATAATAGAACATTACAGACTGGGCGTGCGGGGGGATCACGATAACAGTGCGGACATTCGGCAGATGAGCGAGCCGCAGCCGCACGACGTCACCACTGCGTCCGGCGTGCTCGCTGCGCTCGTCGCGGTTGGCGATGCGGACCCGCGGTGGCCACGCCGGGCCGCACCGACAACCTGGACGGCAGCGCAGACCCTGGCGCACATTGCCGACGCGTTGCTGTTTTACGCCGGGCAGGTCGCCCGCCGAGCCGATCACCGGCTGCCGGTGCTGCGCGACGGGCGAGCCGGGCCACCATCCGAGCACCTGGACAATGCCGTGACCGCCGCGCATGTGCTCGCCGGGCTGCTGCGCGACCTCGGCCCGGCGCGGGCCTGGCACCCCAGCGGCCTGGCCGATGCCAGTGGCTGGGCCGGGATGGCCGTCACCGAGATACTCGTCCACGGTCACGACGTCGCCTGTGCCCTCGAGATCGACTTTCCCCTGCCCGAGCGGGTCTGCCAGCGCACCCTCGCCCGGGTCTTTCCGTGGGTGCCGCTGGACTTGGGCCCACCCGAGGTCCTGATTCTGGCCGTGACCGGGCGTGCCGTGGTGCAGGGCATTCCCAGCGACCCCGAGTGGTGGTGGCAGTCCGCGCCGTTGGCGGAATGGGACGGCCAGCCCCGCCGGCGAACCAGCCCTCCCCGATGGCTCTGACGCCATCGTCTGCGGAATAGCTACTGTGCCAGCTGTGAGCGCGTCGCGATCGGCTGACCAGTGATGCCGGTTGAGCAGTACATCGCCGGGTTGAACCGCAAGATCATGGGCGCCGGGGTGCTGTTCCGGGACGCCGTGGGCCGGATCTTGCTGGTCGAGCCATCCTACAAACCCGACTGGATCATCCCCGGCGGCGCGGTCGAGGCTGACGAGTCCCCATGGGCTGCCGCCGCCCGCGAGTTGTCCGAGGAGCTGGGTCTGGATCGGCCGTTGGGACAGCTGCTGGTCGTGGATTACGTGCGCCCTCAGGGCTTGCTCCCCGAATGCGTGATTTTCGTCTTCGACGGCGGCATTCTCGGCGAGACCGATGTGGAGCGGATGGTCTTTCCCGACGGCGAGATCATCTCGGCGTCGTTTCACACTCTCGCCGACGCGCGAAACAAGGTGAAGCCGGTGCTCGCCGACCGTCTTGACGTGGCGGCGCAGGCCGTCGAGCAGGGCGTGACAGCCCTGTGTGAACAGGGACGCCGGGTCGCCTGACCACCCGCTTACACCGATGCGCGGGCGGCACGCATCTACGACGGAGCCAGCGAGGTCCGAGCCCCTCGACGTGGGGCGCGTCTCCTACACGGTCCCGGCCGGGATGCGCCGCGCGGTGATCGCCAGAGATCGCGGCGGTGCCTTCCCCGGCTGCGCCGTCGTCGCCGCCTGGTGCGAATGCCACCACGTGCGACACTGGGCCGACGGCGGTGAGACCAGAATCGACAATCTGGTACTTCTGTGCGGTCGCCATCACCGGCTCGTGCACCATTCGCAGTGGCAGGTCCGCATCCGCGACGGCAATCCCGAATTCCACCTACTGGGCTGAATCGACACCGAACCACGACGCAACCCCTCCACCATCCGCTGCGAACGTGACCCAGGCTCACGTCTGGAAAAGGCCATCCTGGCCGGAGGTATCGCGCCGCTTCGCGGTGCCGCCCTTCCTCTTGTCATTCAACCCGGCGGTGTGCAGCGCGTCGGCCCAGCCGAGTAGGAACTCGATCCAGGCATGCTGGCCGGCGGCGGGATCATCGGCCCAGACACCGTGCTCGCGGCGCAGCCGTTCGCGCACCGGCTTGTCCAGCCGATCCAGACCAGTCGGCCAGGTAGCGCGCAGCACCGGCAAACTCAGGAACAGCCCACTGCTCTCGACCAGGCTGCGCCAGTCGCGGTGGTGCGCGGCGATGTCGCCCGCGGCGCCACGAGGGTGGCGGGGGCGGCTCATCGGGTCGCCTCTCGTTGGCTCATCCGGGCGGCATCCACAGGCCGGCGAGCGGCATCGCCACCAGCCGGTCACCAAAGGGCAGGACCTGGTGGCCGGAGTAGAGAACGATCCCCCGGACGAAGTGCCCGCCGGACGCATCGAGCAGGTCACGGAGCCGGGCGAGGTGTCGGAAGTCCGCGAGCGTCACCGTCGCCGACGCCTTGACCTCAACTCCCCCCACGCGCCCGTCAGTCGTCTCAGCGACCACGTCCACCTCGTCCTGTCGACCGTCTGCCGCGCCAGCGCCACCTTCTCGGCGAGCCGCGCCACGACGAGCTGCTGCCCGGTCATCGCAGCGAGCGCACCCAGCAGCTTGGGCAGCTCCGCGACGTGCTGCACGCGGCTGATACCCGGGACGTCCCGGCTGGTCACCGCGCGGATGTAGGCGTCGAACCAGCGCCGACGCTGCGCTGGCGAGCGCAGCTGCTGGACCTCCGGGAAGCCTCCGGCGCAGATCCGGGCGAGATAGGCCTGGCGAGTCGGCGGCGAGCTGCCGGACCGGCACGTCCGGGTTCAGGAGCTGGGCCAGGAAGCCGTCACCGGTCTCCCCGCAGCGCTCGATCTCGCCCTGAGTGTACGGCCAGAGATCGACGATTCCGGCCCGGCCGGCCAGCGACTCCGAGAGCGACGGCACGGTCAGGAACCTCGTCGATCCAGTGAGCAGGTACTGACCGCGGCTGAGGTCCTCGTCGACAATGCTCTTGACCGACCTGAGCAGCACATCCCCGCCGAGCTGGAACTCGTCGACGACCAGCGGTTTGCGGTACGCGGTGAGGAAGGTCCGGGGATCCCCGAGGCAGGCTTGCAGGGTCGCCGGATCATCCAGCGTGACGAACGACCCGCCGGCGGCGGCCACGAGCTGCTTGGCGAGCGTGGTCTTCCCGGCCTGCCGAGGACCGTTGAGCACTGCCACCCGCAGGACCTGCAGCGTCTCTTCCAGCTCACGCCGCGCCCGCCGCGGAACGAGCGCGTCGAATAGCATTTTTCGGGATCCCAACTGAGCTTTTTTTGAGGCACTCAACATAGCAGAATCGAGGCGCTTCGGAGACTGCCTCATCGGGTTGCCTCCCGCTTCGGGACGACGAAGACCACCGCCACCACCACCACCGGGAACTGGTGCGGCTGCCGATCGCGGTAGCTCGCCGCGAAGGCCGCCAGCTCACGGTCGCGCTCGGCGGCGATCCCGGCCAGCCGCTGCTCCCAGCTCACCCGGTCCCGCCGGAACTGCGCGACCTCCTCCTGACGCCGCGCCTCGACGAGCAGCCGCGCCTGCCGGTCCGCGCGGGCCCACATGGCGAGCCGTACCTGCCGCACGAGATCAGCAAGTACCGCCGCGCCGTGTATAAAGAGACATCCTGCGCGTATCAAGCCGGGCGCGGATGCCTCTACATCAGTGAGTGAGCCGACGAGCGGCTCCCGGGCGAGCATCACAGGAGCGATCATGCATCGTCTCACGGGCGCGCTGGCGTTCTTCGACATCGGCAGCACGCTTGCGTCGGTCACGATCTCATCGAGCGGTGACCGGATCGAGAAACTCACGGTGTACCCGTACGTGCCCGGGGTGCTCGGTGAGCTCCGTGACCGCGGCGCCCGGCTGGGGGTCATCTCGAATCGGGGTCCGTCACCCGCCGAAGACGTGAACCAAGCGCTCGAGGCTGCCGGGCTCTGGAACTTCTTCGAGCCCGAGCTGGTGATCTACGGCCCGAAGGACTCACCGCGCATCTTTGCGCAGGCGGCAGCGCAAGCGGGCACCCCAGACGGCATCCTGTTCGTCGGCGAGGACCCGGGTGAGCGGGCGCAGGCGTTGCACGCGGGTTTCGTGGTGGCGCCGCACCCACAGCTGGCCTTGCCGGTGTTGGAGCAGCACGTCCCCCTCCGTTATGTCCGCATCACGGTTCCCCAGGTCCAGGCCGGTAAGGACTGGCGGGCCGAGCTGCGGAACCTGCCGCTGCTGCCCTTGCACGTCACGGGCGAGGCCGGCGCGACGGTCTACGCGATCGCGACGCCGGCGGCGGCGGCGCGGCTTGACGACCTCGGGTTTTGGGTGGACCGCCTCGGCACCGAGGACGAGCCGCTCACGACCGACCTGTACCTGCTGCGCGACGACCGCCAGCTCGGCAGCGGCTTCCTCACCTTCGACGGGAACTCCACGGACTTCTTCGAGGCGGGACCCGCCGCACGGAGCGTCCTCGCTTCTGCCCAGGAGGGTCTGTTCGTCGCCGTTGCGGCCGACAGCTCGGTGGAGAGTTACCACTTCAGCGGTGCGCAGCACGGGCACAACCTGAAGCTCGGGCCGACTGCCGCATTGATCGAGAAATTCGACGACCGCGCGGGGCTCGCGGAGGCGCGGTTGACCGCGGTGGCCATCACCCCAGCGGAGAAGAAGATCCTGGACTCGAGGATCCAGCCAGAGCACCTCACCGGCCACGTCGAACGGTACGCAGGAGCCCAACCGGCCGGTACCAACGGTGCCGTGATCAAGAGCCGGCACATTCATCACGCGGACAATGCCGTGGCTGTCACGACGCTGGTCGCTGATCTGGAACGGATCGGAGCGGGGCGTTTCGCCGTCCACCGGCACCGGTTCACGCACGAGGGCCGGCCGTTGGACAACGTCGAGGCCGAGCTGCCCGGCACCGGGCTCGACGGCGTCGTGCTGGTCACGGCCCACCTGGACTCCACCGGGGCCCGGCAGGCCGGGTACCAGCCTGCACTGGACCCGGCTCCGGGGGCCGACGACGACGCGAGCGGGGTCGCCGGGGTACTCGCCGCGGCCGACGCGATCGGGGCGCTGGACGCCACCCTCCGCGTGCCACGCCGGACCGTGCGATTCGTCCTGTTCAACGCCGAGGAGCACGGCTTGGTGGGGAGCCACGCCTACGCGCGTGACCAGGCCGTTGCCGGCACGCCGATCGTTGCCGTCTTCCAGCTGGACATGATCGGGTACGACGTGCTGCCCGAGCGCACATTCGAGCTGCACGCCGGGTTCACGCCCTCGCCCGCGGTCGAGGCGCGGTCACTCGCCCTGGCGCAGATGATCGCGGAGCTCGTCCCCCAGGTATCTCCCGCCCTACCAGCTCCCCAGATCTATCCCGCCAGCGGCGAGAGCGATCCTGCGGAACGCCGCAGCGACCACTACAGCTTCCAGCTGCAGGGCTATCCGGCCTGCCTGGCGTCAGAGGACCTGTTCGCCGGCCCGGGAAGCGGCGCGCCGCCAGCGGAGATGAACCCGAAGTACCATCTGCCCACGGATGCGGTGATCAACGCTGGGTATGCGGCGGACATCGCCCGCCTGGTCACCGCCGCCGCCTGGGTTGCCGCCACGCAATAAGAGTTTCGAATTGTCGTTGCAAAGAGCCGAGCAGAAAGTGAGTTCGAATGTCTACATCATTGCAAAAGTTTCACTATCATGTCGGGGAAGACGCGGGGTTAGGTCCCGATGAGACAGCGCTTTCTCCGGAGTCGTTCCGCAGCCGGGCACCCGCCGGGATGGAAGAGGACGCGCCTACCCTGTTCTTCACCAGCAACGAGGCGGCGGCCAGGTACTATCTCGACCAACTCCTCCAACGCGACGACCGCCCCGCACTGCGGTCGGTGGTCGAGTCTGCACGGCCGGAGCGCGTGCCTGGCCTGGTCGTCCAGAGCGAACAGGACCTGCGCGCGGTGGGAACCCACCAATTACGTTTTGCACAGACGCACCAGGACATCCCGATCTTCGGGGCCAGTGCGGTGGTCGAGCTCACCGCGACACGGGACCTTGTGAGCGTGAGCGCACAACTCGGCGAGGTCTCCGGTGTCGATCCCGTCGAGTCCCTCAGCCGCGCCGAGGCACTGGAGCGGGTGGCGCAGTACGCCGGTGTGGCCATCGCACCCGAGGCCAGTGTGAGCGGAAGGCTGAACTTCTACAAAGACGAGGACCCGGGGGCCTGGCACCTGGCGTGGTTTTTCACCGAGCTACCCGCCGAGCCGCCCGGCACTGGCGAAGATACCCCTGCCGATGCCGACACGCTCCTCGGCCACGGCCTGGGGCCGCGGCCGATCCCACCCAGCGTCAACTACCTCGTCGACGCCCACGACGGCGAGATCCTCTTCTTCTACAGTGCTGTCCCCACCGCGCTGCCCACCCCAACCCGGTGCGAGGGAATCGACGAGGACGACAACAAGCAAACGTTCTTCGGGCAGCTGGCCGCATCCACCGACACCACCTGCCAGCTGAGCGACCCACTCCGCGCGGTCCGCACCTTTGATCTCCAGTTCGCGGACATCGACCGCAATCCTCCCGCACCGGATCGTCCCGTCGAGGCGGCCAGCAGCGACTACGGCACGACGAACCGCGCCGCCGTCTCCGCCCATCTCAACGCATCACGCGTGCAGGATTTCTACAAGCTGGTCCTGCAGCGAGACGGCATCGACGACAAGGGCATGGACCTCATCTCGATGGTCAATGTCACGGCCGCGAGTATGCAGCCTCCGCCCAGCCTGCTCAACGCCTTCTGGTGGCAGCGCAAGATGTGGTACGGCCAGATCATGCGGGGCGGCCGGCTCGTCAGCCTTTCTCGCTACCTGGACGTCATCGGGCACGAACTCACCCACGGGGTGATCGAGTCCACGTCGAACCTGGTGTACGCGACCCAGTCCGGCGCGCTGAACGAGTCCTTCGCGGACATCGCCGGGGTCATCATCAACAACTGGTACACGGCACCGGACCCGGCGGACGTCGGGACCTGGAACTGGGAGATCGGCGCAGGCCTGCGAGACGACGGGCGCCCACTCCGGGACTTCGCGGACCCGTCGCGCACCAGACACCCCAAGCACATGGACAACTTCCGGCAGCTGAGGCCCGGCGAGCGCCCAAGCAGCGCCAATGATCAAGGCTGGGTTCACTTCAACAGCAATATCCACAACAAGGCTGCCCACAACCTGCTCACGATGACGAAAGGTGAGACTCGGGTGTTCAGCGTCCAGGACGTCGCGGTGCTGACGTACCTGGGCATGACACGTCTCGCTCCGCTGGCCACCTTCTCCGAGGCGCTCCAAGCGGTCGTGGACGTCGCACAAACCTACTTCGGCGGCAACGTGGACAAGAAAGGCAAAATCGAGGCGATCCGCGAGGCCTACAAGCTCGTCGGCATCACCTGAGCTATCGGACGCAACCCTAGCTACTGCAGCCGCGCTTTCACATTGCAGGAAGACTGCTTGATCCCAACCGGTCGAAGCAATTGATCTTGGTGTAGATCGTCGGCGACACCGTCGACGAGGAGCACTGAGTGAGCTGCGAGCGCAGGCCGTTGACCGAGGTCGATCGGGAGGAGAT
>JBOHFT010000048.1:0-26004 GCA_050699815.1 Pseudonocardiaceae bacterium
CACGACTCCAGCGAGCCGTCCACCAGCACCCGCCCGTGGTCGATCACCACCAGCCGTCGGCACAGGCGCTCGACGTCGGGCAGGTCGTGGGTGGTGAGCAGCAGGGTGACCCCGTCGGCGGCGTTGGCGCGGGCCAGGAACCCGCGCAGCCGCTCCTTGCTGATCAGGTCAAGGCCGACCGTCGGCTCGTCGAGCACCAGCAGCTGCGGGGCGTGCAGCAGCGCCGCGGTGACCTCGCCGCGCATCCGCTGGCCCAGCGACAGCTGCCGCACCGGGGTCGCCAGGAACGGGGCCAGCTCCAGCAGCTCGGCGCACTCGTCGAGACGTCGGGCATGGTCGGCTTCAGATACCCGGTGGATTGTGCGGAGCAGTGCGAAGCTCTCGGCCAGCGGCAGGTCCCACCACAGCTGGCTGCGCTGCCCGAACACCACGCCGATCCGCCGGGCCAGCTCGCGGCGCTGCCGCACTGGGTCCAGGCCGCAGACCAGCACCCGGCCGGCGGTGGGCACCAGGATCCCGGTCAGCATCTTGATCATTGTCGACTTGCCGGCCCCGTTGGGCCCGAGCAGGCCGACCGCCTCGCCGGGCGCGACGGTCAGCGTCACCCCGTCCACCGCGGCCAGCCGGACCCCGCGCCTGCGCCGGAACTCCCGGCGCAGGCCGTCCATCTCGATCACGGCCATTTACGACCCCGCGCTGATGTAGTGGCGCAGGCCGGCCCGCCAGACCAGGGCGGCCACGCCGGCCGCGAGCACCGCCACCAGCGGCGCGCTGTACTGCAGCACCGGTGCCAGCCCGAGCGGGTCCGGCTTGCCGAGGATCGCCAGCGCCGGGTAGTAGGCGACGAACGCGCCGGGCACCGCGAACGCCATCAGCCGCAGCAGCCACCCGGAGAAAATCGACATCGGGTAGGAGGTGAACATCCCGGAGCCATACGTCACAGCATTGGGTAGCTCTGAGCCCTCCACCAGCCACAACGTGGTGGCGCTGGCCGCCACCCAGATCGCGCCGAGCAGCACCAGCCCGGTCAGCGGGGTGATCAGCAGCACGGCCACCCGCAGTGGCGTCCAGGAGATCTCCGAGGTGGCCAGCACGTAGCCGAGCACGGCGAGCCCGGTGGCGACCCTGCCGAGCTGGCGCAGCGCGAAGTCGCCAGCGCAGATCTGGGTCATGACCGGCAGCGGCCGCAGCAGCAGCGCGTCCAGCGTCCCGGTGCGGACCAGCTGACTGAGCTTGTCCAGCGGGCCGGCCAGCAGTTCGGCCAGCCCAAAGGAGATCCCAGCCAGGCTGTAGATCAGCAGCGCCTCCTGCCGGGTGAACCCGCCCATCGCACCGACCCGGGAGAACAGCACCACGATGACCACCATGTTCTGCAGCTGGATCAGCGCCAGTGCGGCGCACTGCAGCGCGAACGAGGCCGGGTAGGCCAGCTGGCTGCGCACCGACGCGGCCAGCAGGCTGCGGTAGACCGCGAGGCGCTCACCCACCCTGGATCACCAGCGTCCGGATCGCCCTGGCCAGCACCAGGCGGCCGACCGCGAGCAGCACGACCGCCCAGGTCAGCTGGTGGGCCAGCAGCGGCAGCACCGCCCCGGCGCCGAGGGCGATGTCGATCGGCACCTGAATGATCGCCGGGAACGGCGTCGCCCAGATCACCGCCCTGGCCCAGCCGGGGAAGAACGCGATCGGGATCGCCAGCCCGGCTGCCACGGTGCTGACCGCGCCGTGCAGGGCGAGCAGCCCGCGCCAGTCCAGCAGCCAGAACGCCACCAGGTTCAGCAGGAACCGGATCGCGAAGCTGACCAGGATGGCCAGCAGCACGCTGAGGCCGAACGCCGCCCAGCGCAGCGCCGAGCTGGGCAGGGTGAGGTCGAAGAAGGCCAGCCCGACCAACAGCGGAACGGTGAACCGGATCAGCAGCGCGAAGCCCGCCCGGCCCAGATCCTCGGCGAGCAACGCGGCCTGCAGATCCAGCGGGCGGAGCAGGTCGACGGCGACGTCGCCGCTGCGCACCCGCTCCCCGAACTCGGCGCTGCCCCAGATCAGCACCGCCGCGATCAGCCCCTGGCCGATCCACACGAAGGTGACCGTGGCCGACGGGTCGTAGCCGGCCACCTGGGCGCTGCCGGCGAACACGGTGAGCAGCACCGCGCACCGCGTGAAGCCGAAGACCAGGTTGGTGGCCAGCCCCGCGACCACCGCCTGCCGGTAGGTCGAGTACCGCCGGAACCCGGCGCGGATCAGCCGCAGGTAGCAGGCGAGCACGCCGGACTACGTTAAGCCGGTTGGCGCTGCCCGTCGAGGCAGTGCGCGGGCGCACTGCCCTTCCCGATCTTGCCGAGTACGCTGGCCCCGTTGAGACGTGAGTGGCGAGAGGAAGGGCCCGTGGCCGTGGGCAAGATCAAAGTAGTGGGGACCGTCGTCGAGGCCGACGGCGACGAGATGACCCGGATCATCTGGCAGTTCATCAAGGACAAGCTGATCCATCCCTATCTCGACATCACCCTGGACTACTACGACCTCGGCATCGAGCATCGCGACGCCACCGATGACCAGGTCACCGTCGACGCCGCACACGCGATCGCCAGGCACGGTGTCGGCGTCAAGTGCGCCACCATCACCCCCGACGAGGCGCGGGTCGAGGAGTTCGGCCTGAAGAAGATGTGGCGCTCGCCCAACGGCACGATCCGCAACATCCTCGGCGGCGTGATCTTCCGTGAGCCGATCGTCTGCTCGAACGTCCCCCGGCTCGTGCCGCACTGGACCACACCGATCGTCATCGGCCGGCACGCGCACGGCGACCAGTACAAGGCCAGCGACTTCACCGTCCCCGGGCCGGGCACCGTGACGATCACCTACACTCCCGACGACGGCGGTGAGCCACTGCAGATCGAGGTGGCGCGCTTCCCCGAGGGGGGCGGTGTCGCACTCGGGATGTACAACTACCGCAAGTCCATTGCGGACTTCGCCCGGGCGTCGCTGCGCTACGGCCTGGCCCGCGGGTACCCGGTGTACCTGTCGACTAAGAACACCATCCTCAAGGTCTACGACGGCATGTTCAAAGACGTGTTCGCCGAGATCTACGAGTCGGAGTTCAAAGCCGACTTCGAGGCCCAGGGCCTCAGCTACGAGCACCGGCTGATCGACGACATGGTGGCCGCGGCGCTGAAATGGTCCGGCGGCTACGTCTGGGCCTGCAAGAACTACGACGGCGACGTGCAGTCCGACATCGTCGCGCAGGGTTTCGGCTCGCTGGGCCTGATGACGAGCGTGCTGATGACCCCGGACGGCCGGACCGTCGAGGCGGAGGCCGCGCACGGCACCGTCACCCGGCATTTCCGGCAGCACCAGCAGGGCAGGCCCACCTCGACCAACCCGATCGCGTCGATCTTCGCGTGGACCGGGGGACTGCGCCACCGCGGCACGCTGGACGGGACCCCGGAGGTCACCCGCTTCGCGGCGACCCTGGAGCAGGTCTGCACCGGCACTGTCGAGAGCGGCCGGATGACCAAGGATCTGGCGGTGCTGATCGGCCCGGACACCCCATTCCTGACCACCGAGGAGTTCCTCGACGAACTCGATCGGGGGTTGCGGCAGGCCATGACCGACCGTAATCATGGAGCGGATGGTGGGGAGTGAGCCGTGGCGGACAAAAAGGGTAAAAATCGGCTGTGGATCATCGTGGGGGCCGCGGCGGTGATCGGCCTGATCTTGCTGAGCTCCAGGCCCGAGAGCGGGACCGACGGGCAGTGCCTGGTGCGGGTCACTGCGGACCGCGCCCCCGTGCGGTCCGGACCCGATGCGGATGACTCCGTAGGCGCTCTCCCAGCGGGACTGGTGATCCAGGCCGAGCGGACGACCAGCAACGGCTTCCGGCAGCTCCAGCCCGACCGCTGGGTCGCGGAGCAGCACGTCAACCAGGTGCCGGGCAGCAACTGCAGCTGACCCCGGCACCCTGAGACCGCATCTGGCGACTACCGTGGGAGGGCATGGGGGGCACAGGTCCACCGCAGGCGGACGCCAAGCCGGGTCTGCTCCAGCGATACCGGCTGCGCTACCCGTGGCTGGACCATCTGGTGCGGGCCGGGCAGTCCTACACCGCCCACCATGGCGACCATTACGCCGCGGCGATCACGTTCTTCAGCGTGCTCTCCTTGGTGCCGCTGCTGATGATCGCCTTCGCGGCGGTCGGCTTCGTGCTGGCCGGCAACCAGGAGCTGCTGCGCCAGTTGCAGGATCAGATTCAGGCGGCGGCGCCGGCGGGCCTGGGCGACACCCTCACCCAGGTCGTCGACGGGGCGATCGCGTCCCGTAACGGCGTCGGGATCGTGGGCCTGCTCGGCGCGCTGTACTCCGGGCTGGGCTGGATGGGCAACCTCCGCGAGGCGCTGACAGCCCAATGGGAGCAGCCGCCTGAGCCAGCGGGTTTCCTGCGCACGAAGGTATTCGACCTGCTGGCGCTGCTGGGTCTGGGGCTGGCTCTGGTGGTGTCGTTCACGCTGACCGGTGCTGGTACCGCGTTCGCCAGCGTCGTGCTCGACGCGGTCGGGCTGGGACAGCTGCTCGGGGCCCGGCTGGTGTTCTTCGTCCTCGCGCTGGCGCTGTCCGTGGGCGGCATGTGGCTGGTGTTCCTCTGGGTGCTCGCGCGGCTGCCGCGCAAACCGGTCCCGCTGCGCAGCGCGATGCGCGCCGCGCTGGTCGGCGCGGTGGGATTCGAGGTGCTCAAGCAGGCCTTCGCCATCTACCTCGACAGCGTCACCGCCAGCCCCACCGGGCGGCTGTTCGGCCCGGTGATCGGCCTGATGGTGTTCGCCTACTTCGTCTCCCGGTTCCTGCTGTTCCTCACCGCGTGGGCTGCCGTGGCGCGGCAGGAACACCAGCAAGCCCCGCTGCCGCCCACTGGGATCCATCCTGAGGCCGTCGGGTCGCGCCCGGACGTCCCGCGCTGACAGACAGCGGCACCGGAGCAAGCGACCAGAAGCGAGGCGGGCACGTGGTGTCGGTCCAGACGCGGTGGCTGCCGTCGGTAGCCACGGTGAGGCCAATCTGGTGCCTGGGGGGGGAGCCCGCTGCTATCCACTCGTCGTACGCGTGTTCGACCTCGGTCCACAGACGGCGGGGACCGCCCTGCACAGCTGCCAGCCCGTCGTCAGCGTAGGTGTGATAGGCCCATGAGCCGTCGCGGCCGAGTAGCCAGGTTTGCATGGCTGGGGCACCCTCGGGCTGGAACCAGTGCATCGCTGTGTCGGCGAGTCGCAGCGCGGCGAAGAGGGGGAAGTGCTCTCCGGTGAGGTCGTTGGGGGTTAGCCGGGTGGGGGTGGTGTGGCCGTCGTCCGGGTCGCGCAAGGCTCGCTGGAGCAGTGCCAGCGTGTCAGGTGCGGGGAAGCCGCGGTGCGGCATGAACGCCCCGTATTCGGGGAGGAACGGGCCGTTGGCGCTGCCATCATCGGCCACTGTCAGCAGGGCGAGCCCCCCCCCGTCGAAATCGGTGTAGACGTGGCTGAGGATCAACCCGCCTGGCTTGGTCTGTGCCAACCACGCGAGGGGTATGCGAGGAAATGAGCACGTGGCGATGATTCGGTCGTAGGGTGCGTTGTCGGGGAAACCGCGTGTTCCGTCGTGGGTGTGCACCGACGGGTGGTAGCCGACGGCGGCCAGCGTGGACCTGGCGCGATGGACCAGCGTCTCGTCTGCGTCGATGCTGGTTACCTGGGTGGCACCGAGCCGGTGGGTCAACAGCGCTGCGTTGTAGCCCGTGCCGGTGCCGATCTCCAAGACGCGGTGTGACGGCTGGAGGCTGAGTGCTTCGAGCATCCACGCCATCAGTAACGGTTGGGTGGATGAGCTGGTGGGTCGTCCCGGAGCAGGTCCGGAGGTGCGCATTTCAGTCCAGCGAGCATCGTCGCCGTCAAGTTGGGTGACGAGGGTGAGATCCTGGTACGCACGGTCCAGCCAGTCGCCGTCAGTTGAGTCGACTGCGCGCATTCCACCGCCGTCTGAGTGCAGGAAAAACTTCGGAACGAATACATGTCGTGGCACGCTCTCGAACGCCATGAGCAATTCCGGGGAAATGATGGCGCCTTTATCGGCGAGCTCAGTGGCCAAGCGTCGCCGGAGTAGTTCTTCGGTCGCTACCATGGTGCCGCGGTCAGCCCTTCCAGTGCGTCGGCGATGGCATTTGCGATCATCGGGGTCACACCATTGATCCATGCCCACTGCCCATTGGGATTGATTTCCAGGAATACCCACTCTCCCGTGGGTGTCACAATGAAATCTAAAGCGCCGAACCGCAGGTCCAGTGTGGAAGTAAGTTTGACGGCCGCCGTCCTCACGTGATCCGGTGTGGGGATCGGCGTGTAGGTCAAGGAATCGTAGTCAGCGCGCCAATCGCGGCGGCCCCGCTCTGACGACGAGTCGATTCGGGTGGAGAAGCATCGGCCGTCAACCGAGACCAGGCGAACCTCGTAATCTTTCTCCACCCATTGCTGGAAAAGGCATGCCGTGATATCGATCGATTCCGTGTCCAGAATCTCGATGTCAACTCGTTGAGTGTAGATGAAGTCACGTCCCGCGTTGTGCTTGTAATGCACCCCCGACAGGGGTTTGTAGACTATAGGGCCGACCTCGTTGGCGAGCTGCCGAACCGCGTCAGCGTCATTCGTGACGAGCGTCGGCGGCAGAGTCAGACCAGCCGCCCGGGCGGCGGCGAACTGGACCGGCTTGTATTCGGCTCGTGCTATGCATGCGGGATGGTTCAGCCAGGTGGGCATGGCCGCTAAGACGCCGCCCATCCCGAACCTGGCCTCGCGGATGGCCCACGCCGCGTCGTCAGTGTTGAGCGCAGGAGAGAGTTGGTAGATGGATGGTCGTCGCCAGTACACCGCACCCACTTCATCGAAGCCGACCTTGCGAGTAGGGGTCCGCAGGATCCCTGACTCATTCTGGTCCAGTCGTGCGCTCATCGTTAAATGCTGGGGAAATTCCGCGGTGTCGAACCGGAATACGGGAACCTTGCGTTCTTCGAGGGCGAGCACGACGTGGTCTGCGGTGACATCGAGCCGCTCGGTCACGACGAGGACAACCCGCGACACGACTGTTAGTCCTCTGTCACATCGTCGTCGCGCTCGTATCGCGTGCCGTCGCTGCTGTTTGTTGGTGTTTGAGTTGGTCCCGTTGAGTGTTTGCCCGCCTCGATGACCTGGTCGCCGTCGTAAATCATTGCAATCTGTCGAACGGCATCGTAGTGCCACGTCGAGAAGTCGACAGTGGGACAGGACTGCATGGGGCGCGGAGGCTCGGCGAATCGCACGCCAAAGGGACGCACTGCGCTGGAAGGCTGCGCTACGACCGGCATATTCCCCTTATGGTCGCCGTAAGGCAAGATCCCAAATGCTCCCATGCCTGGTTCTGCTGCAACGCTCATGCTTGTTCCTCTCCTGGTGCCACGGCGCGCAGTCTTGGACCCTACTCCCTGGCTACGTCGCGAGTGGCCCGTTGTGCATAAGGCCACCTGATCGATGTAGCTACTGCCCGTGACTAGCTGGCAAGGTCTCGATCTCAGTGTTGGCCGGTACGGTTGATGTCGGTTATGTTGCGATCGTCGCCTCGTTGATGCTCGTGCGCTCGCTGACGTCCTCGCGGGTCATCCCGCTGGACGGCGCTCTCAAGACCGGCGCTACGCCCCGCCCCGGATGGGTGTGTACTGGGGACCAGCGGGTCAGCTCCCAGTGCACTCCCCGCTGGGCCCGCCACACGTGCTAGGAGATGGCTATGCAGACGCCGATCAAGGTGCTCGGGATCATTGCGTTGATCTGGATCGGGTTCATGGTGCTGGGCTGGGTGCTGGGTGCCGCGTTCAAGCTGCTGTTCTGGACGCTGGTGATCGGTGCCGGGGTGTTCGTCGGCTCGGCCGCTTACGCCGCGGTGAAGAGCAAGTCGGACCGCAGCGCCCTGGATCAGTAGCCGGCGATCACGCCGTCAACAGCCGCCGGACCAGGTGCATCGCGACGGTTACCGACCGGTCGCGGATCTCGGCGCGGTCGCCGGGCAGCACCGGGTCGCGGGCCAGGGACGCGCCACCGCTGGTGGTGACGCAGACACACACGTAGCCGACCGGCTTGGCGTCGGTGCCGCCACCCGGACCGGCCACTCCGGTGATCCCGCACCCGACGTCGGCGCCGAAGCGGTCCCGGGCCCCGTCGGCCATCGCCCGGGTCACCTGCGGTGACACCGCACCGTGCTGCTCGATCAGCTCCGCGGGCACCCCGAGCAGCTCGATCTTGGCGGCGTTGGAGTAGGCCACCACGCCGCCCGCGACGTAGCCTGACGACCCGGGCCGCTCGGTGAGCCGGGCGGCCAGCAGCCCGCCGGTGCACGACTCCCCGAGCCCGATCCGCCGTCCCCGCAGCAGGCCGGCTAGCTGGTCGTCCAGCGAGGTGCCGTCGGTCGAGAACAGCTGCCGGGCATGCCGGCCGCGGATCTGGTCGATGAGCGCATCGCGGATCGCCTCGGCGCCGGGCCGATGCCGGATGTCGATCTCCAGCTCGGCCCGCCGCAGGCAGGTGGTGATCTCCAGCGGCGCCAGGTCCAGCGTCGCGCCCACCTCGCGCAGCGTCGCGGCGATCTCCGATTCGGGCAGCCCGAACAGCCGCAGCCGCACTGATGTGAAGGGCCGGACGCGTGCCAGCGCTGCCCTGGCGGCGGAGGTGGCCAGCGCCGCGGGCCACATCGACTGCAGCTCACGGGGCGGTCCGGGCAGCACGATCACCGTCGGCCCGTGAGCCACCGGCACGACCAGCCCGGGTGCCGTGCCCACCGGGTCGAGCGGCTCGGCGCTCCGGGGCACCATTGCCTGCTTGCGGTTCGCTATCCGCAGCGCTTCCGGGCTGAAGCGCGCCAGCTGGCGGAACCGGGCGAGGATGCCGGCGATACGCCGCTCCATCACCTCGTCGAGCTCCAGCTCCACCCCGGCGAACCCGGCGACCACCTCGGCGGTCACGTCGTCGGCGGTCGGCCCGAGCCCGCCGCTGGTGACGATCAGGTCGACGCCCTGGGCGGCGACGAATCGCAGCGCCGCCGCCAGGTCGGCCGCCCGGTCCCCGACGCAGAGCAGGTGGGCCACCTCGACGCCCAGCTCACCCAGCCGCTGCGCCAGCCACGGGCCGTTGCGGTCGGTGACCCGGCCGCTGAGCAGCTCCGTCCCGGTGACCACGATCCCGGCCCGGATGTCGGTTCCGCTGTTTGCCACGAGACGGCACGCTAGCCCGGCAGGCATGCTTGGCCGGTGCGGAGACCACGATGAGATTCCGGCGTACCACTGACGCTGGCGCACCCGATGCGGGCGCACCGACACTGATCGGGGTCGATGACCTCAAGACCCCGTGGTGGGCGAAGGTCGGCGAGGAGATGTCCGGCTCGGGGACGGGCCAGCTGCTCCGTGCTGCGCCGGTCGCGCTGGGGGTGTTGGTGCGGCTGGCCTGGCGGACGTCGCCGCGGTTGACGATGCTCGCCGCTGCCGTCGAGCTGGCCGCGGGGTGCGCGACCGCGTTCGGGTTGCTGGCCACCGCCAACGTCTTCACTCAGCTGCTGGAGCAGGGCCCGACCCCGCAGCGGGTGGTGGCCGCGCTGCCGGCGCTGGTGCTGGTGATGGCCTCTTTCGCGGCCCGGGGGCTGTTGGACGCGGCGGTCGGCGCCGTGCAGGCGGTGCTGGCCCCGCGGGTGGAGCTGCGCGCCCAGGACGAGCTGCACGCGGTGGTGGTCAGGGTGGATCTGGTCGCCTTCGACGACGCGGATTTCGTGGAGCTGGTGCGCCGGACGTTGGGACGGGGAATCATCAGCGTCAGCCAGGGGGTGACCGACGCCGGGAACCTGCTCAGCTCGACGATCTCGCTCGCCGCCGCGATCGTCACCGCCGGTCTGCTCAACCCCCTGCTGGCGCCAGTGGTGCTGCTGGCCGCGATACCCAATGGGTGGGCCAGCATGCGGGCGGCGAGGCTGTCCTACGAGTCGTTCGTGCGGATGGTCTCGCGGATGCGCCGGCTGGGGATCACCGGTGACATCATCACCAGCCGGCGCCACGCGGCCGAGGTCCGCGCCTTCACCACCCAGGACACCTTGCTGGGCGAGCACCGCCGGATCGGATCCGAGGTCACCGCGGAGGCCGTCCGGGTGGAGCATCACAAGACCGCGATCCGGCTGGTCGGCCGCAGCCTGGCTGGAGTCGGCACGGCACTGGCCTACGGCATGCTCGGCCTGCTGCTCTACACCGGGGAGATGCCGCTGGCCCTGGCCGGGGCGGCGGCGGTCGCGATGCGCACCGCGAGCTCGGCGGTGTCCATGACGGTCTACGCCGCCAACCGGCTCTTCGAGCACAGCTTCTACCTCGACATGCTGACCAGCTGCCTGGCCCAGGCCCGCGGCTACCACCGGGCCGCTGCCACCCGGCGGCTGCCGCGTGACCCGCAGCTCATCGAGCTGCACGAGGTGTCCTTCAGCTACCCCGGCAAGGACGAGCCCGCCCTGCACCGGGTCAGCTTGACGATCAAGCGCGGCCAGGTCGTGGCGCTGGTGGGGGAGAACGGCTCCGGCAAGTCCACCCTCGCCAAGGTGATCACCGGGCTCTACCTGCCCGATCAGGGACGGGTGAGCTGGGACGGCGTGGACATCGCCCAGGTCGACCAGCGGGAGCTGCACTCCCAGGTCGCCGTCGTGCTGCAGGACCCCGTCGAGTGGCCGATGACCGCCTCGAACAACATCCGCGTCGGCCGGCTGGAACGCCCCGACCCCGACGGCAGCGTGCTCGCCGCTGCGGCGGCCGACTCCGGCGCCGACGCCGTCGTCGGCGACCTCCCCGACGGCTGGGACAGCGTGCTGTCCCGGGAGTTCCAGAACGGGTGCGACCTGTCCGGCGGGCAGTGGCAGCGGATCAGCGTGGCCCGCGGCCTGTACCGGGACGCCCCGCTGCTCGTCGCCGACGAGCCCACCGCCGCGATGGACGCCCGCGCCGAGCACGCCGTGCTCCGATCCCTGCAGTCGCTGAGCCGTTCCGGTGCTGCGCCGTCCAACGGCGACAGCCCGGGAGCCACCCGGACGACGGTGCTGATCACCCACCGGCTGGCCAATATCCGGCACGCCGACCAGATCATCGTCCTGGACCACGGGCGCATCACCGAGCAGGGAACTCATGACGAGCTGATGGCCCGCGGCGGCAGGTACGCCGAGCTGTTCACCCTGCAAGCCCGCGCCTACCTCGACGGCACCGACGAGCTCAGCCGGCTGGCGCGGAAATGTCGGTGACGTCGCGTTCACGACCCCGGCGGGACTTCCGGCGCCGACCACTTAGCGGCGACGCTGGCGGGCTACCAGGGAACCGAGCACGGCGAGCACGGCGATCGGCAGGGCGATCCACAGTGCCAGCGGGACCAGGCTGCCGGTCCAGCCGCGAGACGCGGCCTGAGCACCAGTCGGCACCGTCGCCGGGATTGCGCCGGGAGCCGCCTCCGGAGGCGGCTCGGGCGGTGGCGCTCTGTCCACCAGCTGCCCGACCGGGTGGCCGGGGGGCAGCGCGAACCCGTAGTCGAGCAGCCGGGCGGCCTGCACCGACATCGGCAGCGGCCGCTGCTCACCCCGCATCAGCACCACGATCAGGCGCCGCCCGCCGCGCTGCGCGGCGTCGACCTTGGTGTGCCGGGCGTCGTTGGTGAACCCGGTCTTGCCGCCCAGCGCGCCGGGGTAGCTCCGCAGCAGCTTGTTGTCGTTGCTGAGCACGAACCCCGGCCGGTCGCCGAAGCCGGGGAAGTCCACCTGCCGGGTGCCCAGCAGCTCGGTGAGCAGCGGGCGGCTGAGCACCTGGCGAAACGCCAGCGCCAGGTCGTAGGCCGAGCTGCTCATGCCCGGACCGTCCAGCCCGGACGGGGTCGCGGCTCGGGTGTCCAGTGCGCCCAGCCGCCCGGCCAGCTCGTTCATCTGCCGGACGGTCTCGGCGACCCCGCCCAGCTGCCCGGCCAGGGCGTGGGCGGCGTCGTTACCAGAGACCAGCAGCAGGCCGGTGAGCAGCTGCCGGACGGTGTAGCGGCCCCCCGGGCCAATGCCCGCCCGGCTGCCCTCCTGGTCGGCGTCGGCCTGGGTGGCGACGACGACCCGGTCAGCCGGCAGCTGGTCGGCAGCCAGCAGGGCGATCAGCAGTTTGATCGTCGACGCCGGGCGGTTGCGGGCGTGCGGGTCCTTGGCGGCGAGCACCGCACCGGAGTCGGCGTCGGCCACCAGCCAGGACGCCGCGCTGATCCCCTCCGGTGGGTCGGGCGCACCGTCGGGCAGCACCAGCCCGCAATCGCCCAGCCGCGGCCCACCCACCGGGCGGTCGGGAACCCGCACCGGCGCCGGTGCCTCGGTGCCGGGAGCGGGGACCTCGGACTGGTCGACCGGTGGCGGCGGGACGATCTGGTGCACGCATGCCCCGCTGCCCGATGTGATCACGGCGGCGCCGGGTACCGCACCGAGCAGGGTAACCGCGCCAACGGCGGCGATCAGGGTCACGAGGGCTCGGGACCGGATCGTCCGCACCGGGCGAAGGCTAGCTGGCCGGGCTGATCAGGACGCGGCCGCTGCCTCGGAGTCGGAGTCGGGCTTGGGCGCGGCAGCCTTGGTGGCGCTACTGCGCACCCGGCGCTGGGCCGGTCGCAGCGGCGGTGGTGGGGTCGGAGGCAGCGCAGGCGCCGCCCCACCCATGATGATCTCGGCGAAGGTGGCCATCGCCTCGTCCAGCTGGGCGGTGTAGCGCACCTCGGATTCCTCGTTGGCCTGCCGGACCAGGCCGGCCAGCGAGTCGGCATCGGGACGGTGCGCGAGCGCGCCGTCGAGCTGTCCCAGGCGATCGGTGATCGAGCTGATCCGGCCACCGACGCCGTCCTCCAGCGTGTCCAGCCGGGCCGGCAAGGTGTCCAGCCGCTGGATGACCGAATCCAGCGCAGCGGACAGCGACTCGCCGGTCTTGCCCAGCCCCGCCTCGACGGCGCCGATCCGTTCCCGCACCGGCCCGTGCACGGCGTCGGGCAGCCCGTCGAGCCGGGTGTCCTGCCGGTCGAGATGGTGGTCCAGGTCATCGATCCGCTTGTGCAGCCCGGCGATCCGGTCCTCCAGACCGTTCATCCGGCCGGCCACGCCCTCGAACCGGCCCGCCATCCCGTCCAGCCGCCCGCCGAGCTCGGCGAACGGCCTGGCCAGCTTGTCCACGATCGCCTCGACGGCGCGAGACAGCCCGGCGATCGCGTTGTCCTGGGCCTCCAGCCTCGCCAGTGTCTCGTCCAGCCGCTCGGCCAGCACGCTGACCTCGGTGCGGTCGGGCATCTCCGAAAGGCGCTTGCGGACCGAGCCCAGCGACTCCAGGGGAGCCAGCCGGGCGTGGATCTCATCGAGCGCGTCGAAGACCTGCTGCTGCTCGCTGTCGCGGATCTCGGCGGCACGGACGAGCATGCTGCGCATCCGATCGAAGGACTGGGTGGCAGGGCTGCTGATGTGGTTGCTCACGGGTGGCTTTCGGTGAGGTGGACGGGCCCGAGCTGGCGGGGCCGCATACTAGCGATCTCGCGCAGCCTGCCCGGCAGCCGGGGCGGCAATCCGGGTGCTGCTCAGTGCACGTGCAGTCGGTCCTCGAAGCCGCTGACCAGGACCCGCCAGGCGGCGACCTCGGCGTCGAACGGGGCGCTGGGTGCCAGCCGCGTCGGGTCCGGCCGTACCAGGAAGGACACCAGCCAGCCCAGTGGTTCCGAAGGCGCCAGCGCCTTGCCCGCCGTGTCCGACCCAGCCCACTGCTCGGCGTCGGTGATCAGTTCCACGGCCAGGTCGAGCTGTCCGGGATCCACCGTCTCGGGACCCCCGGCGAGGTCGTCGGCCAGGCCGGCGAGCACGTAGCTGTTGCCGTCGTCGATCGCCACCTCGAGCGTGCCGGCTTTCGCCTGCCCGGTCACCTGCTCCCAGGTGGATACCGCGTCGAGGTCATGGCCCTGCGGGTGGCCGGCGAGGTACCGGACCAGCGAGCGTGGTGATCCGAAGACGTCGATCCGCCCGCTGCGGCCGAGGAAGACCGGCGCTTCGTCGAGGTAGCAGCGCAGCGTGTAGTGCTCACCCAGGTCGCTGATGATCCGGATGGGGTCGATGCCGACTTCCGACCAGAACGCCAGCCCGGGATCGGGCACGGCGTCGGCCTGGGCCGCCTCCTCGGAGGCTGCCTCGGCGTCGGCCAGTTCGGTCTCCGCGGTGGCCAGCGCTGCCGCATCGACGTCGGGAGTGCGGACCACCCCGTCGATCGCATCGAGCACCTCGTCCCAGCGCTGCGCGATCACGGTGCACAGTGCCGCCCAGTGCCGCGCACCCGCCCGGCCACCGAACGCCAGGATGCCGCCTTCGAGCAGGCCGAAACCTGGGGTGGAGCCGAGCACCTCGTGCACCACATCTAGACCGCAGACGTCGGCCAGCGAGCGGACGATCGACACCACCTCGGCGAGCTCGCCGATCACCCAGGTGTCCGGCGGTTGCGCGACCTGCTCGGGCACTGCGACCAGGTCGTACCGCTGGGATTCGGCGGGCCGCAGGTCCGCCGCGGGCAACCGCGGTACCAGCGCCCAGGCCGGGTGGTCGACGAGGTCGTGGTCGGGCGCCGTGCGGACGAAACCGACCAGCGCCGCGACGCCGGGGAAGGCGAACAGCGCCTCGTCGTCGCCGAGAAACGCCTCCCACTCCCCGCCGTCTTCACGCCAGTGGGGCGCCCACAGCGTCACCAGGTCACCCGCGGTCAGGGAGAGCTCGATCGGCACGATGTCCGCAGCCATGCGCCGCAGCGTAGTGCCCGTGAGTGCCGGGCCCGTAATGGCAGTCTGGATGCAGACTGCTGCCAGCGCGGGGTCGATAGGTGCAGTCTGCATCCAGACTGCGCTAGACGGCTACTCGCCAGCCGTTGAGGGTGGCGCGGATTGCGGACTCGAAGATTTCGGCGGGTGGGCGGGCCTGGGGTGGTATCGCCCAGGCGAGTTCCAGGGACACCAGGCCGTGCACGTTGGCCCACAGCGCGGTGGCGATCAGGCCGGGATCTTCGTCGTGCAGCAGCCCGGCCGCTATTGCCCGGCGGACCGCGTCACACAGTGGGGTGAAGGTGGCCTCGGCGTGCGCCCGGTCCTGCGGGGTGCGCTCGAAGTCGGGCTCCGGCGAGTTGAACATCACAGCGTAGAAGTGCGGGTCGGCCGTGGCGCTGGCCCGGTAGGCATGGGCCAGCGCCACGAGGTCGGCCAGCGGATCGCCCGAGGGTGCCACTGCGTACAGATGCGCCCCGAACCTGGTGAAGGCCTCGACGTACAACGCCCGCAGGAGCCCCGGCTTGCCGCCGAACAGCGCGTACACCGCGCTGGTCGAGGTGCCGGCCGCGGTGGCAAGTCGGCGTAGGCTCAGTGCGTCCGGGCCCTCGGAGGTGAGCAGCTCTCCTGCGGTGTCGAGCAGCCGGATCCGCAGCGCGTCGTCGTGCAGTTTCGGTCGTGGCACCTGACAACCATATCGCAACAGTGTTTTATAACGTCGTTTGAAACGCCGAAATTCCGCATTCAGCGGGCTCAGCGGGGCTATATGGGTGTCAGTAGCCCCGCTGAGCCCGCTGAATGCGTTTAGGGGGCTTGGGTGAGCAGTTCCCGCAGCAGGGCGCCCATTCGGGCTGCGGCGGTGCTGGCGGCGGTGAGCATGTCGCGGTGGTCTAGGGGGGCGTCGGTGAGGCCGGCGGCGGGGTTGGTGACCAGCGAGATCCCCAGCACCTCGGCGCCCTCGGCACGGGCGGCCACGGCCTCCAGCACGGTGGACATCCCGACCAGGTCGGCTCCCAGCATGCGCAGCATGCGGATCTCCGCCGGGGTCTCGAAGTGCGGACCCGGCACCCCGGCGTAGATGCCCTCGACCAGGCTTGGGTCGAGGGCCCGGGCCAGCGAGCGCAACCGGGGGGAGTAGGTGTCGGTGAGGTCGACGAACCGCGGCCCGACCAGCGGGGAGGTGGCGGTGAGGTTGAGGTGGTCGGCAATCAGCACCGGCTGGCCGACCTGGAGCCCCTCGGCGATACCGCCGGCGGCGTTGGTGAGCACCACCACCCGGGCGCCCGCCGCGCAGGCGGTGCGCACCCCGTGCACCACCTGGGCCACCCCATGACCCTCGTAGCCGTGCGTGCGACCGAGCAGCACCAGGACGCGCCGGCCGTCCAACGGCACCGACCGGGCCGTCCCGACGTGCTCGGTGACCTGTGGTGGCGCGAACCCGGGCAACTCGGCGAACGGGATCTCGGCGGTGGGGGCGCCCAGTGCGTCGGCCGCGGGGCGCCAGCCGCTGCCCAGCACCACGGCGATGTCGTGCACGGGCACCCCGCTACGCTGGGCGAGCACGGCTGCGGCGTGCTGGGCGATCTGTGCCGGGTCAGTCACGACCGGCAGCCTATGGCGATCAGTTCTCCGGGGTGAACCCCGCCACCACCGGCTCGAACAGCTTCGTGCGGCCGGCTTTCTCGCGCTCGGTCGGCACGGTGACCCAGACCACCCACAGGCCCGACCTGACCGGCACCAGCCGCAGGTAGGTGGTGCGGCGCAGCCCGCCACCCTCCTGGGTGCGGAATGCGGCGTCGAGCGCGCCGGTGGGCAGCTTCCGCCGCTGGGTCTCGACCAGCTCGGGAACCCCCTGGGCCAGCCTGCGGAGATAGCCGGTCAGATATTGATCACCGACGTCACCGTCGGGCAGCACGCCGGTGACCCGCTCCACGGCGATGACCTCCGAGCCGTCTGGTGAGACGAAGCGCGTCACGGTGCCCGAGACGGTCCCGAGCGCCCGCTGCTCGCGGAACTCTGGCCAGCCCTGCGGCGCGCTGACGGTGAACCGAGCCGTCCGGGTGCCGTCCGGCTCGCTGATCTGGACCACTCGGGGCGTCAGCACGGCGTCGCCGGTGCTTGTCCGCAACGCGGCTCGGGTCTCCAGGTCGGGGAAAGCAGGTCTGCCAGCGGCGACTCGGGCGAAGGCGAAACCGGTGATCGCGGCACCGAGGAACAGCAGCACGGCCAGCGTCCACAGCACCACCCGGCGTCCGGTGCCCTCGGCCCGTCGCACCACCACCGGCGGGCCCGGACCGGGCGCGACGGCCCCGGGTGAGACGGCGAAAGGCAGCGGGCCCGGGTCCGCGGCGAGCTGCCCGGTCAGCTGGCGCGGCGTTTCCGGTGCTTGCGGGGCGCTCCTCGGGACGATTGCAGGGGCGCTCGGCGCGGCGTGCCGGGGGCGGCGCAGCGGAGGCCGGGGATCAGCCGGTGGGGGATCGGCCGGCTCGGGGGGCGCGCCCAGCAGCTGGCGTACCTGCCACAGGGGCATCCGGCGCGCTGGATCCTTGACCATCAACCCGCTGATCACCTTGGCAAGCGGCCCCGAACACGACGACCTGGGCACCTCGCCTTGCACCACCGAGACGACCGTCGCCATCGCGGTGCCCGCGTCGTAGGGGGGCCTGCCCTCGACCGCGGCGAACAGCGTCGCGCCGAGACCCCACAGGTCCGCCGCCGGGGTGACCGGCCGGCCGGTGGCGATCTCGGGAGCGATGTAGGCGGGGGAGCCCAGCATCAGGCCGGTCGCGGTCAACGTCTGATCAGCCGCATTGCGGGCGATCCCGAAGTCGGTGAGCTTGATCCGGCCGTCGTGCGCCACCAGCACGTTGCCGGGCTTGACGTCCCGGTGGGTGATGCCCGCCGCGTGCGCGGCCTGCAGCGCCGCCGCCACCGCGGCCCCGATGGCGACCACCCGATGCGGCGGCAGGGCTCCCGCTACCAACAGCTCGGCCAGGCTGCGGGAGGCCACCAGCTCCATCACCACGAACGGTGCGGCGCCCTCCCTGGCCACGTCGTAGAGGGTGACCACGTTGGGGTGCGACAGCGCGGCGATGGTCCGGGCCTCCCGCATGGTCCGCTCCCGCAACGCGTCGGCCTCGGCGTCGGGGATCCCCGGCGGCAGCAGCACCTCCTTGACCGCGACCGGCCGGCCGAGCACCTCGTCGTGCGCCGACCACACCGTCCCCATCGTGCCCCGGCCCAGCACCTCGCCGAGCCGGTAGCGGCCCGCCACCAGGCGGGGTGCGGGATCGGTCACGGCCCTATGATGCCCTGTGTTGTGCTGGCAGCTGGCGTGTGCCATACAGGCCTGATGGCGGATAAGACCTCCCAGCAGCCAATAACGGCCCAGCAGCTTACAACGGCAGAGTCGGGCTTCGGGATCAAGCCGGTGTACCACGCGGATGACGTCGCAGCGGGGCTGGCGGACCGGCTCGGCGAGCCCGGGGAGTTCCCGTTCACCCGTGGGGTGTATCCCACCATGTACCGCCAGCGGCTCTGGACGATGCGCCAGTACGCCGGGTTCGGCACCGCAGCCGAATCCAACGCCCGCTATCACCAGCTCCTGGGGGCGGGGCAGACCGGCCTATCGGTCGCCTTCGACCTGCCCACGCAGATGGGTTATGACTCCGACGAGGCGATCGCGCACGGCGAGGTCGGCAAGGTCGGGGTGGCCATCGACTCGATCGAGGACATGCGGACGCTGCTCGCCGGTATCCCGCTGGACGAGGTGTCCACCTCGATGACGATCAACGCCCCGGCGGCTCTGTTGCTGTTGCTGTACCAGCTGGTGGGCGAGGAGCAGGGGGTGCTGGGCTCGGCACTGACCGGGACGGTTCAGAACGACGTGCTCAAGGAGTACATCGCGCGGGGCACCTATATCTACCCGCCGGTGCATTCCCTGCGGCTCACCTCGGACATCTTCGCCTATTGTAAGACCGAGATCCCGCGCTGGAATACCATCTCGATTTCCGGCTACCACATGGCCGAGGCGGGCGCGAATCCCGTGCAGGAGATCGCCTTCACGCTCGCCAACGGGGTGCAGTATGTGCAGGCCGCGCTGGATGCCGGGATGGCCGTCGACGAGTTCGCGCCGCGGTTGTCGTTCTTTTTCGTCTCGCGCACCACGCTGCTGGAGGAGGTCGCGAAGTTCCGTGCCGCCCGGCGGATCTGGGCCCGGATGATGACGGAGCGCTTCGGCGCCCAGAACCCCAAGTCGCTGATGCTGCGGTTGCACACCCAGACCGCCGGGGTGCAGCTCACCGCGCAGCAGCCCGAGGTCAACCTGATCCGGGTCACCACGCAGGCGATCGCGGCGATCCTCGGCGGCACCCAGTCGCTGCACACCAACGCCTACGACGAGGCGATCGCGCTGCCCACCGAGAAGGCCGCCCGGCTGGCCCTGCGAACCCAGCAGGTGCTGGCCTTCGAGACCGATCTGACGTCCACAGTGGATCCCTTCGCCGGCTCCTACGCGGTCGAGGCGATGACCGACGAGGTCGAGGCCGCCGCGGTGGCGCTGATCGAGCAGGTGGACTCGCTGGGCGGTGCCGTGCGCGCCATCGAGGCGGGCTTCCAGAAGTCGGAGATCGAGCAGACCGCGTACCGCACCGCCCAGGAGATCGACTCCGGCGACCGCGTCGTGGTGGGGCTCAACCGCTGCCGGCTCGGCACCGAGGATCCTTACCAGTCCCTGCGGGTGGACCCGGCGCTCGAGGACGGCGCCCGGCAGCGGCTTGCCGCGCTGCGCTTGTCGCGCTCGTCCGCCGCGGTCCACCGCGCCCTGGACGAGCTGCGCAGGGCCGCCAAGGACCCGGGTAGCAACGTGCTCTACCCGATGAAGCAGGCGCTCGCCGCCCGCGCCACCGTGGGTGAGGTATGTCACGCACTGCGCGACGTGTGGGGCACCCATGCGCCCTCTGAGCCTTTCTGACTGGATGTATCGGAGGACCGCCCGCGGCTCTCTTCTGTACAGCGAGCCGCCGCACTAGCTGCCCGCCAGACGGGGGAGCGCTGGTCGTCGGTGGTGGCCGGCCGGAGACGGTGAGCGATCGGACAGCGATTGGTGTCACCCACAGTGTCGCCGAGTACCGCCGATCGGGCAGAATTGAGAAATGAGCGCAGTGACCACAGCCCTTGCCGCCGCCGTTGAGCGGCAGGCGACTGACTCGTGCACACCCGAGCTGGCCTTCGCCGAGCACCGCAGCGCGGCTAAGGCGGCGGGGGGCCTGTTGTGCCAGTATCTGGAGAGCAGGCAGATACGGCATGGCATCGTTACCCACGGCGGTGCCGCGCCCAGCATTGTTCCCGTGCACCCGTCGGCGCTGTACTACCCGCGTGCGCCCGACGCCGAGTCCCTGCAACAGCTGGGGACCCGGGTCCGGGACTGCTTCGAGGCGGGGGGATTGGCCACCGGGTGTGCCCACGAGGTGCCCCAGGCTTCCCCCGTTGACACCGATCTCGTTCCCGACCCCTGGCGGCGCCACAGGACGTCGGCGACCGCTGCCGGAGGTGCTGTGTGACCGTCGTGGAGTCTCCTTCGCTGTACTCCGGGGTGCCGTTGCTGCCCACACCGGACGTCCCGGCCAGTCGCGGTCCGTCCTGGTTGGACGAATGGCTGTTGCGCAACGGCGCTGACCTGGTTACCTGGCGCAGGCACATCCACGCCCACCCGGAACTCGCCCATCACGAGCAGGGCACCACCGCACTGGTCGCCGGGCACCTCGCTAGCGCCGGCCTGCGGCCCACGCTGCTGCCCGGGGGCACCGGCCTGATCTGTGACATCGGTACCGGCCCGCGGTGCGTGGCCCTGCGCGCCGACCTCGACGCGCTGCCCCTGCAGGAGGCATCCGGGCTGCCGTTCGCCTCCACAGTGGACGGCGTGATGCACGCGTGCGGCCACGACGCGCACACCGCGATCCTGATCGGCGCGGCGCTCGCCCTGGCGTCGGCCCCGGCGCTGCCTGGCCGGATCCGGGTGATCTTCCAGCCGGCCGAGGAGGTGATGCCCGGTGGCGCACTCGACGTGCTTGCCGCCGACGGTTTGTCCGGTGTGGACCGGATCTTTGCACTGCACTGCGATCCCCGGTTGCCGGTTGGCCGGTTCGGCACCCGGGTCGGGCCGATCACCTCGGCGGCCGACCTGCTCGAGCTGCGGCTGTTCTCGCCCGGTGGGCACACGTCGCGGCCGCACCTCACCGCTGATCTGGTGAACGCGCTCGGCACCGTGATCACCGGCCTGCCGGCGCTGCTTTCCCGGCGGGTTGACCCGCGGTCGGGCACTGTGCTCGTCTGGGGCACAGTGCAGGCCGGCCAGGCAGCCAACATTGTCCCCCGGGAGGGGCTGCTGCGTGGCACGCTGCGCACCGGGAACCGGGAGATCTGGACCGGCCTGGAGCCGCTGGTCCACGAGCTGGTGACGGCACTGCTGGGGCCCACCAGGGCAGGGTTTGACCTGCGGCACATTCGGGGCTTGCCGCCGGTGGTCAACGAGCCGGTCAGCACCCGGCTGCTGCGCGACGGTGTCGCCGCGGCGCTCGGCGCGGATGCCCTGGCCGGGACCGAGCAGTCCTCCGGTGGCGAGGACTTCGGCTGGTACCTCGAGCACGTGCCCGGATCGATGGGCCGCCTTGGCGTCTGGTCGGGTGAGGGCCCGCAACGCGACCTGCACCAGCCCACCTTCGACCTCGACGAGCGCGCGCTGCCCCTTGGCGTGCGAGTCATGGTGCACACCGCACTGACCGCCCTCGCCTAACCCCCTCCCGGCGTGTCGCGCTCAGGTGCCCGGTGTGTCGCGCTCTCGTGTCCGGTGTGTCGTGCTCAGGTGCCCGGCAGCTGTCCACACCGGAGCGGTTGTCCACAGGCACACGATCCGACGCTCGCGGCCGGGTGTCCCGCCGGGCGAGGCTCACACCGTGCTCACCCTTCCGGAAGACCTCCGCGGCCCACGAACGTACGCCGAGCTACGCGCCGCGCTAGGCCGCCGGACCCTGGACCGGATGCGGGCTGACGGCCGGATCCGGCAGCTCTGGGGTGTGCTGGTCCCGCGGGAGCTTCTCCTGGATCCCGACACCCGGGCGGCCGCGGCGTTGCTCGCTGCCGGGCCCACGGCGGCGCTGACCGGGCTGACCGCGGCATGGCTGCAGGGCTGCCCGGCGGCGGCAATGCCGGTTGTGCAGGTGGCGGTGCCGTACTCGAGTTCGTTGCGGACCCAGCAGGGCCTGGTCGTCCACCAGGGTCGCAGACTGCTGGCGGAGGTGATCGAGGTCCGAGGCCTGCGAGCAGTAGCAATCGAGGTCGCGATCACTGAGTTGCTCTGCACCGATCTGGCCAGGCGTGCTCTCGCCGTCGCGGACCAAGCCGCCGCGCTGTTCCCCGAGCGGGAACGGTCCGCATTTCGCGGCCGGATCGCCGATCGGCTGGGTACCCGGCCTGACCGCCGGGGTACCGCCCGGGCTGGCGGGTTGCTCCCCTTGGTGACAGGGCGGGCCGACTCACCTCCGGAGAGCTGGCTGAAGCTCCTGGTGGTGGAGGCAGGCTTCCCGCAGCCTGTGGACCAGTTCACAGTGATCGACGCGCTTGGCTGCGTCCGGTATGTCCTCGACTTGTGCTGGCCGGAGTTGCGTATCGCGCTGGAGTACGACGGTTACGAGGCTCACGAGTATCAGCAGGACCGGGATGCCCAGCGCGACCTTGACCTGCAGCGCCGCGGGTGGATCACCGTCCGCGCCACCGCGAAGGATCTCCGCGAGCCGAGCACGCTGCTCGCAAGACTCGATGAGGCATTCCAGACTAGGGGGGCGGCTGACTGCAGGGCGGCTCCCCGCGAGCAGCGGCCACGGCGACCGCGTACCTGAGCGCCCGACACACGGTGCAGGAGAGCACGACACACCGGGCACCTGAGCACGACACGCGGGGGGTTAGGGGCCGATGCCGACGCACGGGCGAATGCGGAGTTCGGCGACGTAGTCCTCCGGAGCGCCTGCAGCTTCGGCGGCGTCGGCGATCACCCCGAGGTAGCGCGCCGAAGGTAGCCCGCCCTCGTAGGCATCGAGCACGTAGAGCCAGGCGAGCACCGAGCCGTCCAGGGTGTGCACCCGCAGCCGTAGTTTCCGGTGGAACCCGAAGTCGCCACCTTCCCAGCGGTCGAGCAGCTTCTCGTCCTCGGGGGTGACGTCGTAGACCACGACGAACACCTGCGAGAGAGGGTCTTCGACGACGGTGGCCAAGGCTCCCTCCCAGCCCAGATCCTCGCCGCCGAAGGTCAGCCGCCACCCGATCAGCCACCCGGTCACCGCCATCGGCGAGTGCGGCGCGCGCTCCATCATCTGCGCTGGGTCCATGTTGGACCCGTAGGCGGCGTAGAGCGGCACGCGCGACAGCGTAGCCGCCAGCGGAGATGTCCCGGCACCGCTATTGCTTACGCCCTGCTCGCGGACATGTACTGAGCGTGCTGGCCACGGAGGCAACCTCCGGCCCGCCCCTGCGTCTTATCAGGTACACAGCGTGCCTGAGGAGGTTGCGATGCGGATCGTCGCCTGCGGGCTGATCGCGGGAGCGGCCCTGCTGGGTGCTGCCCCGGTGGTGCTGGCCGACGACTCGGTTGGCGCCAGTTCGGACAGCCAGGTGACGCCGCAGGCCGAGGTGAGCCTGCTCGCGGTGTCGCTCACCGTCGGTGGTGCGCTCGCCACGGCCGGATCCGGCGTAGCCCTGGTATTGGCCCGCCGCCGCAAGGTCAGTCCACCCAGTTGAGGGTCCGGCTGACCGCCTTGCGCCATTGCGCGTAGAGGTCCTCACGTCGCTGCGGGTCCATCGCCGGGTTCCACTGCCGATCGGCCGCCCAGTTGGCCCGGATCTCCTCCGCACCAGACCAGAACCCCACCGCGAGGCCGGCCGCGTAGGCGGCGCCCAGTGCGGTGGTTTCGGTGACCACCGGCCGGATCACCGGGACGGCCAGGACGTCGGCCTGGAACTGCATCAGCAGTTCGTTGACCACCATCCCGCCGTCCACCTTCAACGAAGTCAGCGCCACCCCGGAGTCGGCGTTCATCGCGTCGAGCACCTCGCGAGACTGAAACGCCGTGGCTTCGAGCACCGCCCTGGCCAGGTGACCGCGGGTGATGTAGCTGGTCAGGCCGACGATGGCGCCGCGGGCGTCGGGCCGCCAGTGCGGGGCGAACAGCCCGGAGAAGGCTGGGACGAAGTAGGCGCCGCCATTGTCCTCGACGGTAGCCGCCAGGTGCTCGATCTCCGCTGCCGAGGAGATCACACCCAGGTTGTCCCGCAGCCACTGCACCAGCGACCCGGTGACCGCGACCGAGCCCTCCAGCGCGTACACCGGATCCTGCGACCCGATCTGGTAGCAGACCGTGGTGAGCAGTCCGTTGCGGCTCATCACCTTGTCGGTACCGGTGTTGAGCAGCATGAAGTTGCCGGTGCCGTACGTGTTCTTGGCCTCCCCGACGGACAGGCACGCCTGCCCGAACGTGGCCGCCTGCTGGTCACCGAGAACGCCGGCGATGGGCACCCCGGCTAGCGCGCCGGGCTCCCGGACCGTGCCGTACACCTCCGACGAGGAGCGGATCTGCGGCAGCATCGCCACGGGAACGCCCATCTCCTCGGTGATGCTCTCATCCCAGGACAGCGTGTCCAGGTCCATCAGCAGCGTCCGGGAGGCGTTGGTGGCGTCGGTGACGTGCCGCCCACCGGTCATGTTCCATAGCAACCAGCTGTCCATGGTCCCGAAGCACAGCTCGCCGTTGCTCGCCCGCTGCCGGGCACCGTCCACCTGGTCCAGGATCCAGCGGATCTTGGGGCCGGAGAAGTAGGTGGACAGCGGCAACCCGGTGCGGGCCTGGTAGCGCGCTGGGCCCGCGTCGCCGCCGAGTTCGGCGCACAACCGGTCGGTGCGGGTGTCCTGCCACCCGATCGCGTGGTGCACCGGTGTGCCGCTGAGCCGGTCCCACACCACGGTCGTCTCGCGCTGGTTGGTGATGCCCACCGCGGCGATGTCACCGGCTGTCAGTTCCGCCTTGGCCAGCGCCCCGGCCGCGACCTCCCGGGTGTTGGCCCACACCTCCAGCGGGTCGTGCTCCACCCAGCCGGCCCGGGGGAAGTGCTGCCGGTGCTCACGCTGGTCGGCGGAGACCACCCGGCCGTCGTGGTCGAAGACCATGCAGCGGGTGGAGGTGGTGCCCTGGTCGATCGCCGCGACGTACTGGCTCATCGAGACTGCACGTTAGTGGGTTCCCCGGCCACAGAGCACAGGCTCCTGGCGCTCCACAGCGTTCCGGTTCAGCGCCGGGCGTAACCTTCCTGGCTTGTGAGGCTGCAGGACCTTGTCTACGCCGTCTACGAGCGCAGGCTGCTCCGTCAGCTCGGCACCGCCAACCGTCCCCGGCACGTTGCTGTGATCATGGACGGGAATCGGCGCTGGGCCAAGGAGGTCGGATTCGCCGACGTCAGCGACGGCCACCGGGTCGGTGCCGCCAAGCTGGTCGAGCTGCTCGGCTGGTGCCGCGAGACCGGCGTTGAGATCGCCACGTTCTGGCTGCTATCGCCGGACAACCTGCGCAACCGGCCGCCGGATCAGCTGCAGCCGCTGCTGGAGATCATCGCCGATGTCGTCGACGAGCTGTGCGCACCGGACACACCCTGGCAAGTGCGGGTCGTCGGTGCGCTGGACCTGCTGCCGCAGGAGATGGCGCAGCGGCTGACCAGCGCGGCAGCCCGAACCCAGGACCGGGCCGGGCTGGCGGTGAACGTGGCGGTGGGCTACGGCGGCCGTCAGGAGATCGCCGACGCGTTGCGCAAGCTGCTGCTCAAGCACGCCGAGGCCGGCACCACCATGGAAGAACTCGCCGAGGTGCTCGACGTCGAGCAGATCGCCGAGCACCTCTACACCTCTGGTCAGCCCGATCCTGACCTGGTTATCCGGACGTCGGGGGAGCAGCGGCTGTCGGGTTTCCTGCTCTGGCAGTCCGCGCATTCGGAGTTCTGGTTCTGCGATGCCTACTGGCCGGCCTTCCGGAAGGTGGACTTCCTGCGCGCCCTGCGCGATTTCACCGCGCGCCACCGCCGGTTTGGGTCGTAGACCCGTGAGTGGCGATGCGACCTATAGGTC
>JBOHFT010000049.1:0-25702 GCA_050699815.1 Pseudonocardiaceae bacterium
GCACGGGGTGCTGGTCGAGGCGTTCGTGTGCCGCCGTCCGGACGAGGCACACGGGGATGTCTACCGCTGGTTACTGCGGCGCAACGCCCGGCTGTACGGTGTACATTACGCGCTGGACAAGGCTGGTGACATCTACCTCGTCGGGCGGCTAGCTCATCATGCGGTGACTGCCGACGAACTGGATCGGGTCCTGGGGCAGGTTGCCGAGGCTGCCGATGGCGACTTCAATACCCTGCTGGAGATCGGATTCGCGTCGTCGATCCGGCGCGAATGGGACTGGCGGGTGGCCCGTGGCCAGTCACTGGGCAACCTTGCCGTGTTTGAACACCTGATCCGCTTCCAGTAGCGGACCCTCTGGCGCAAGACGGTGGCGGAGCGACCCGGGGGGAGGGGGAGTCGCACACTCGGGTCGCCCCGCCACTTGTGTCCCGCGTGACGGATCCCTCCTGGGTGGGGGGCACCCCAGGGATCCTGGCGGGCCGCGGTCCGACGGGGGGAGGACGAACCGCGGGCTTGCTGCTCACCTGCCGGGAGTGCGGGGTGGGAGCCGACGAGGAGAGCGGTGACACACTCTCAGTCAAATGGGGTGGATCTCAAGGCCTTCGTGATACTCGGTTCGACTGTAACCCGTTCGGCCTAAGCCTCAGGTCCGAAAGCGCCGGTCTCATCGTGACTCGACGCCGACCGGGGTGGTGGCTGGCCAACGCCTGCTCGGCACCGGCTGACGACCCGCCCAGCAGGCGAGGGCGCAGCGGGCGCCTGCCCCGTAACGCCGGGGTGGGTCTCAGCGACAACATGGCTAGTCCAGCCACATCGACCACCCCACTGCGCACTCCAGGAGCGGGGCGGCCTGTTGTGTCCGGGGTGTCGGAGGAGGAAATGGCCAGCCCGCAGTCACGCACCGGATATGATCGGCCGCGCAGCCAGGTCATCCCCCGATCGGCTGCTTCGGTGGACCTTAGCCAGCTGGTATGAACTGCGACCTGACCGTCGGTTGCAGGATTGATCAAATCTGTGGGAGGTAGCAGGTATGGGCATGGCAGCGATCCTGGCGGACTTGCCGGACATGTGGCGTAGCGCGCTGAACACGCATGCGCCTGACCCGCAGGGCCGCTGCTGGGCGTGCCGTGATGCCGACGGAGTCGCAGCGTCCTGGCCATGTCTGACCCGGGAGGTCGCCGAGGAAGCCAAGTACCTCTACGAGGGCGGATTGCCGGGCACATTCGGTGGTCGGCACGCCCGGTAGTGATGCGCCCTACGACCTGCTGAGCGCAAAACCCCTCGGCCGTAAAAACGCGGCGCAGGGAACCGCTGTGCAACCAGCCTTGTCCCGGGGGGCGGGGGAGCGGGTGGCCAGCGGTTCCCTGCAACGACGGTGGGGGTGTCAGCAGGGGGTGTCAGCAACACCGTCGTTGACTGTTAATCTAGAGGCCACCTGGCAGTTACGGCCAGCGGCCGTTCGGGCTATGTGGTTCTGCGAATTGACGAGTGTCACGCCCCGGTAGCGAGCAGCTGGAGGCTGTCTTGCAGGTTCCCGGGGGCGGTATCCCCCGAATCCTGGAGCCGCGGCACGTGGCAGGCTGTTGGCATGAGCCCGGGGACCCTGGTACTGCTCCGCCACGGCGAGAGCGAGTGGAACGCCAAGAACCTGTTCACCGGTTGGGTGGACGTGCCGTTGTCGATGCGGGGCGAGCGTGAGGCGGTGCGCAGCGGTGAACTGCTGGGCGCGGCTGGCCTGCGGCCTGATGTGCTCCACACCTCGCTGCTGCGCCGTGCGATCAGCACCGCCCATCTTGCGCTCGACATCGCCGACCGGCACTGGATTCCGGTGCGCCGCGACTGGCGGCTCAACGAGCGGCACTACGGCGCGCTGCAGGGCAAGGACAAGACGCAGATCCGCGAGGAGTACGGCGACGAGCAGTTCGCGCTGTGGCGCCGCTCCTACGGCACCCCGCCGCCGCCGATCGAGCCGGGCAGCGAGTTCAGCCAGGACGGCGACCCGCGATACGCCGACGTCGATGTACCCAGGACGGAGTGCCTGGCCGACGTGGTGGCCCGGATGCTCCCGTATTGGGAGTCGTCGATCGTGCCCGACCTGTCGGCCGGGCGCACCGTGTTGGTCGTCGCGCACGGCAACTCGCTGCGCGCCCTGATCAAGAACCTGGACGGGATCGACGAGCAGGCCATCGCCGGGCTCAACATCCCTACCGGCGTCCCGCTGCGCTATGACTTTGATGATCGGCTACGGCCGGTCGTTCGCGGTGGAACCTACCTCGATCCCGACGCCGCGGCCGAGGCCATCGCCGCGCTGGCCAGCCAAGGGGCAGCTTCGCGGGGGCAGGGGATGAACCTGAGGTGAACGACGGGCGAAGATTCGGCGGGCAGCCGTCAATCTGGTCACTCGCGGTGCCCCAGGTCTAGGGATTGCACCGGGTCGGGTGCTTACGATTGCCGCGTGACACTCGCAGCCGTCGCATTAACCGCGATCGGCACGCTGATGGTCGGGCTGTTGGTGGGGATCCTGATCGGCCGGCGTGCTACGACCCTGGCACCGCAGCCATCCCCTAAGGTGGCGGCCGTCGCTGACTTGGTCCAGCGGGCCGTGCTCTCCTCACACAACGGCGTGGTGGTGTTGAACCGGTTGGGTGACGTGGTGCTGGCCAACCCCGCCGCCGTCGAACTGGGCTTGGTCCGTGGGTCGGGCCCGGACGAGCGGGCATGGAAGGCCGCGCAGCGGGCGCGCGACACCGGTGACGTGGTCCAGGTCGATCTCTCCCCCTTGGACGCCAGTGCTCGATCCGGTCGCGGGCCCACTGCCGTGCTCGGCGAGGTCCGCCCGCTGGGCGACGGGTTCACCGTCATCGATGCGTCCGACCAGTCGGATGCGGTCCGGCTGGAAGCGACCCGGCGGGACTTTGTGGCCAACGTCAGCCACGAGTTGAAGACCCCGGTCGGGGCAGTGGCGCTGCTGGCCGAGGCAGTGCTGGACGCCGCCGACGACCCGCTCGAAGTGCGCCGGTTCTGCACCAAGATCCTCAACGAGTCCACCCGGTTGGGCGCGCTGGTCACCGAGCTGATCGCGCTGTCGCGGCTGCAGGGCGCCGAGCGGCTCCCCGAGCTGGCCACTGTCGATGTCGACGAGGTGGTGCGCGAGGCACTGGACCGCTGCCGCGTGGCCGCCGAATCGGCAAACATCCGGTTCACCGTCGACCCGCCGAGTGGGCTGTTGCTCGACGGTGACGCAACGCTGCTGGTGACCGCGCTGTCCAACCTGGTCGACAATGCCGTGTCCTACTCGCCGCCGGGCAGCCCGGTCTCGGTCAGCAAACGTCTGGCGGACGGTTTTGTGGAGATCGCTGTCACCGACCGTGGCCTGGGCATTGCCCCCGAGTACCAGGAACGGGTGTTCGAGCGGTTCTTCCGGATCGACCAGGCACGCAGCCGGGCTACCGGCGGGACCGGGCTGGGTCTGGCAATCGTCAAGCACGTCGCTGCCAACCATGGCGGTGATGTTCAGCTCTGGAGCATGCCCGGCATGGGCTCCACCTTTACGCTGAGGATACCGGCACATCCGGACAATTCCACCCGTGCCACCACCAATGTCCCGCGCACGCCATCGACACCTCAACACGTGGGAGGATCTCTGTGACCAGGGTGCTGATCGTCGAGGATGAGGAATCGTTCGCCGACCCGCTGGCCTTTTTGCTGCGTAAGGAGGGTTTCTCGACCGCGGTGGCCACGACCGGGTCCGAGGCATTGGAGGAGTTTGACCGCAATGGTGCCGACATCGTGCTGCTCGACCTGATGCTCCCTGGAATGGGCGGCACCGACGTCTGCAAGCAACTGCGGGCACGCTCCGCGGTCCCGGTGATCATGGTGACCGCCCGCGACAGCGAGATCGACAAGGTGGTCGGCCTGGAACTCGGTGCCGACGACTACGTCACCAAACCGTACTCGGCCCGCGAGCTCATCGCCCGGATCCGCGCGGTGCTGCGCCGTGGCGGGGAGGTCGACGGCGACACGACACTGGGGCCTTCGGTGCTCGAGGCCGGTCCGGTGCGGATGGACGTCGAGCGGCATACCGTCACCGTCTCTGGGCGGGAGGTGGGGCTGCCGCTCAAGGAGTTCGACCTGCTGGAGTACCTGCTGCGCAACGTGGGCCGCGTGCTGACCCGTGGTCAGCTCATCGACCGGGTGTGGGGAGCCGACTACGTCGGCGATACCAAGACCCTCGACGTGCACGTCAAAAGGTTGCGCTCCAAGATCGAGCGGGATCCCTCGTCACCCCAGCACCTGGTGACAGTCCGTGGGCTGGGTTACAAATACGACGCCTGAGTAGCGTGATTTTCCGTGCGGCTCGGCGTGCTCGATGTGGGTTCCAACACCGTCCACCTGCTGGTGGTGGACGCGCACCGTGGTGCGCCCCCGATGCCTAAGGCATCGGAGAGGTGGGTGCTTCGGCTGGCCGAGCAGATGGACGCCCGCGGGGAGATCACCCGCGAGGGGGCCGATCACTTGATCCACACCGTGGCCGACGCCGTCGCCTTGGCGTCCGCGATGGGCTGCGAGGACCTGATGGCCTTCGCCACCTCGGCGGTACGTGATGCCGGCAACGACGGCGCGGTGCTCGCCCGGGTGCAGGCCGAGGCCAAGGCCAAGGTCGAGCTTGAGGTGCTCTCCGGTGAGCAGGAAGCCATCCTCACCTTCCTCGCGGTCCGCCGGTGGTGCGGCTGGCCGGCTGCTCATGCTGGACATCGGCGGTGGGTCACTGGAGATCGCCAGCGGGATCGACGAGGAGCCCGATGTCGCGGTCTCACTGCCGCTGGGCGCGGGCCGGCTCACCCGCGCCTGGCTGCCGCACGACCCGCCTGGCCGTCGCGAGCTGGCACGCCTGCGCGAGCACATCGACGAGCAGCTCACGGGCCCGGCCGACACGCTGCGCAAGGCCGGCCCCCCGGACCAGGTGATCGGCACCTCGAAGACGTTCCGGTCGCTGGCCCGGCTCACCGGCGCCGCCCCCTCGTCGGCGGGGCCGCGGGCCCGCCGTACGCTCACCGATACCGGTCTGCGCCAGCTGATCGCGTTCATCTCCCGGATGCGCGCCGACGATCTGGCGCAACTCGAGGGGGTCAGTGCCAGCCGGTCCCACCAGCTCGTCGCCGGAGCCGTGGTGGCGGAGGCCGCGATGCGCGCACTGGATGTCGATACGCTGGATCTGTGCCCGTGGGCGTTGCGGGAGGGTGTGATCTTGCAGAGGCTGGACTGGTTAGAATGACTGGACGGAATCGACCGGACGGCGCAGCCGGAGCGCCGCCCGTCTCGGCGGACTGGACGAACAGCGGCCCGGCGGGCACGGTGAGAGATCATGAGGCGCAGCAGCGAGCCTGACGAACCGGCGCAGTTCAGCGTGGCCGAACTGCTGGCCCGGTACGGTGAGCCGACCCCAACCCCCGGGCGGCGGCATCGGCGGGCGCCGGAGGACACCGGCACTGTTGCGGACATGGTGACGCAGTCCGCTATTGAGCCGAACCGAATCGACAACCCCCCGCTGCCAGTCGCTGACCCCCCTGGCCGTCACGGCTCGGTTCCCCAAGGTTCGGCCCCCCAAGGTTCGACTCAGTCGTACCTCAACGGTCACAGGCAGTGGGAGCCAGCGGTGGGTCTGCCGTCAGCGGCCGCCGCGCTGTCGGCCGTCCCTAGGTCGCCAGTGGTCCCTGCGCGCCCACCGCTCACCGCGACGGCGCTGTCCGACGGCCCGGCCACCGTCCAGTTCCCCCGGCTGGACCCGGTGCCCGTCAAGCCCGCTTCCTGGCCCGGTAGCGCGGCGCCCCCCGCTGGACTGGGGGATGGCGCCCGTGCCATCCCCGAGCAGCAGACCCGGGACGCGACCGAGGAGCCGCGCGACGACGAGGTGCAAGATCCGGAGCACGGCTCCCCGATCCGGGAGTGGGCCGTGATGGTGACCCAGATCGGGGTCGGCGTCGTTGTCGGCGCGGCGCTGTGGCTGATCTGTGAGTGGCTCTGGCAGCAGATCCCGGTGATGGCGCTGGTCGTCGCGCTGGCCGTGATCACCGGGCTGGTCTGGGTGGTCCGCCGGGTCCGGCGTGCTGAGGACCTGCAGACGACGGTGATCGCAGTGCTCGTCGGCCTGTTCGTGACGGTGTCCCCGGCAGCGTTGCTGCTTGTCGGCCGATAGGCGGTGCCGCCGGCATCCTCGATCCGGGTGGCCCTGTCCACCGCGTCGGTGTGGCCGGAATCGATCGCTGTGGCCTTCGAGCTGGCCGCTGAGCTCGGTTACGACGGCGTCGAGGTGATGGTCTGGGGCGACCCGGTCAGCCAGGACGTTGCTGCTCTCGCGGCGCTGGCGGCTCGCCATCAGATGCCCGTGCTCGCTCTGCACGCCCCCTGCCTGCTGATCACCCAGCGGGTGTGGACCGCGGATCCAGCGGATCGGCTGGACCGCACCGTGCAGGCGGCTATCGAGCTGGGCGCCGGTGTCGTGGTGGTGCACCCCCCGTTTCGCTGGCAGCGGGGCTACGCGACGGGCTTCGCGCCGCAGATCGCCGCGCTGGAGGCCTCGTCCGGGCTCGCGATCGCGGTGGAGAACATGTTCCCGGTACGCCGTGGCCGGCTCGAGGTGTCCAGCTATGTGCCGTCACCGGATCCGACCGACGTCGGGTACCCGCATTACACGCTGGATCTGTCGCACACCGCGACGGCCCAGGTCGACGCGATGGCGATGGCACAGCGGATGGGATCGCAGCTGGCGCACCTGCATCTGGCCGATGGCAGCGGCGCCCCCCGCGACGAGCACCTGGTGCCCGGCCGGGGCAGCCAGCCCTGTGCCGACGTGTGCCGGGCACTGGTGGACCGCGGGTTCACCGGCATCGTGGTGCTCGAGGTGAGCACCCGGCGCGCCCGCACCCGCCCGGAGCGCCGCGCTGTCCTGACCGAGGCCCTGCTCTTTGCCCGCCTGCATCTGTGAGTGGCCCGGCACTGTAGTCAATGGGCCAAACGGGTGCGTCCAGGTGTGGTCGCCCAGGAAGCGGGTATGTCCCTACTGGTCGATCGAAGGAGTTTGTCATGGATACGGTCATCGTCATCGGGATCATTATTGGGATAGTCGTCATCGCAGCCGTCGTGGCGTTCGTGGTATGGGATGCTAGGCGGCGCCGGCGCGCCAGGCTGCAGCAACGATTCGGACCTGAGTACGAACGCGAGGTACAGGCCCGCGGCAGCGAGCGCGACGCAGAGCAGCACCTGAGTGGGGTCGCGGATCGGCGCGACCAGCTTGACATCCGCCATCTGGAGCCTGCGGTCCGGGACCGGTACACCCGCCGCTGGGAGGCCGTGCAGGCCGAGTTCGTCGACCGGCCCGGCCCCGCGCTGGATAACGCAGACCGGTTGGTCACCGACGTGATGCGCGACCGCGGCTACCCCATTGAGGACTTCAGCGAACGCGCCGAGCTCGTCGCGGCGGATCATCCGCAGATCGTGGAGCACTACCGCGCCGCGCATGCCGTCCAGCACGCCCATCACGGCCACCCGGGCGCCTCCGACACCGAGAATCTGCGGCAGGCGTTCGTGCACTACCGCGCGCTCTTCGACGAGCTCGTGCATGGCCGGTAAGGCAGCCAAACGTTGATATCACGAACGGAGATCAGGGCATGGACACACCGCAGGAACACTATGGGCAACAGGAATGGCCAGAAGGTCTGGGCGGGCGGGTGACTACCGCACCCCACGATGCGCTCTCCGCCGAAGGCAGGGTGGGCCTGCTCAACGACGTCGCCGGGCTGCGCGACGAGTGGCAACGGGTGCAGGGCACCTTTGTCGACGATCCGCAGCGCGCGGTGCACGAGGCCAGCATGCTGATCGACCAGACGCTGGATGAGATCCGCGCGAACGTCGGGAGTAAGCACCTGGGCGACCCGACGTCGACCGAGGACCTGCGGGTGAGCTTCCAGCGCTACCGCGAGTTCTTCCAGCGCCTGCTGTCGGCGTGAGCTAGCCGGTGGCGCAACCGGTCGGCACCTCACCGGTCGCGCCACCGGCTTCCCGCTGCCCTGCGACCCCGCGGACCCGGGCAGCGTGAGAAGGTAGCGCCTGTGCTCAGCGTCCTGCGTGCGCGCCGCGCCGCCTTCGGGATCGTGGTGGGGGCGCTGCTGATCGGTGGTTGCGGTGCTGGCCCCAGCCAGGTCGGTGCCGCCGCGTTCGTCAACGGTGCCGAGATCCCGGTCAAGCAGGTGCAGGGCCAGCTCACCGCGGTGCTGGCCAGGGAAGGCGCGCAGGCCCGGGCGCAGCTGGCGGCCGACCACCGGCTCGATGACCTGTCGCGCCAGATCCTCACCCTGAAGATCAGGCACGAGCTGCTCACCGTCGCTGCGCGGCGCGCGGGCGTGACCGTCGATCAGGCCCAGGTGGACCGTCTGATCAGCGGGGTTGGTGGGGCCGAGGCGGCCGCCAAGGGGACGATCTTCGATGCCAACGCCTACCGGCAGCGGGCCGGTGACAAAGTGCTCATGAGCCAGCTCGGCCGCGTCGCCCTGGGCAGCAGCGCGGTCACCGTCGACTACACCACGGCCGGCACCCGAACCGCCGCGAAGGCCCGGCTGGAGGAGCTCGCCCAGGCCGGGCCGAAGCGGGCCCGGCAGCTGATCGACGCCGACGTCCGGTCCGGCAAGGACGCCGAGATCGGCAAGCGGATCGTGGCCGCGGACGACCCGATCTTCGCCGCGACCCCGGCGTTCGGCCTGGCCCAGGGCAACGTGGTGGCCTTCCAGCTCGACGACACCAAACCGTGGTTGATCATGGTGATCAAGAACCGCGCCGACCGGGGTGCCCGGCCATCCGATCAGGCGCCCGGACTCGACCAGATCGATCCCGCCGTGCTCGAAGCCATCGGCCTGCGCCAGCTGGCCCAGGTGGGGCAGGACGTGGGAGTGCGGCTCAGCCCCCGATACGGCATCTGGGACCCAGTGAGCCTAGAAGTCGTAGCCACCGAGAACGACACCGCCGGCTTCGTCGCCCCGCTCCGGGCCGGCCCCCCGGCGTGACCGCATTGCGCGGGCTCAACGGGGTTATCGGGCCGCCGTTTGCCACGCTCAGCCCGCTGAATGCGGCTGGTTCCGGATGATTGCGGCGCCGGTTGTTGTGGTGGTGTCTCCGCGGCTGGGTGCGGTGATTCCGGGTGCGGTGGTTCGGCTGGTGCGGGATGGGGCGTCCCTTCATGCTGACAGTGATGTGCCGGTGGAGCTGGCGCAGCTGTGCGGGGCGGATCCCGTCGGCGATGCCGTGCGGGGGCTGCTGCTCACGGTGGATCCCGGCACCGGCGACGCGGCCCGCTGGCGGGCTAGCGGTGCCACAGTGCTGGGCACCCCCGAACCTCGGGGCGCCGCGGTGCTGGATGCGGTCGCGGTCATGGACCGGTTGCGGTCCCCGGGCGGCTGCCCGTGGGACGCCGAGCAGACCCACAGCTCACTGATGCCCTACCTGATCGAGGAGACCTACGAGCTGTACCAGGCGCTGGAGGACGGTGACCCTGACGCACTGCGCGAGGAGCTCGGTGACGTGCTGCTGCAGGTGCTCTTCCACGCCCGGGTCGCGCAGGAGACCCCGGAGGGTTTCGACATCGACGCGGTGGCCACCGAGCTGGTGACTAAGCTCGTCGGTCGGCACCCGCACGTGTTCGCCGGCACTGAGGAGGTGCACACCGCCGCCGACCAGGAGATCCGCTGGGAGCAGCTCAAGCGCACCGAGAAGCGCCGCGAGTCCAGCGTCGACGGGGTGGCGCTGGCCCAGCCGGCCGTGGCGCTGGCGGCCAAGCTAGCGGCGCGGGCGGCGCGGGCGGCGGTTCCGGTGGACCTGCTGCCCGGGGACGGCAGCGGCACCGGTGGGTCGCTGTTCGCACTGTCCGCGGCGGCGAAGCTGGCCGGTGAGGACCCGGAGGCTGCGCTGCGTCGCGTCGCCCGGCGCTTCGCCGACGACGTGCGTGCCGCTGAGCGCTCCGCCCGGGCGGCCGGCCTGGACCCCGGCACGCTCACCCCGCGGCAGTGGCGGGAGCACTGGCCGGGTTAGCGCGGCCCGGCACTGCGGCGCGTTCGCACGGTCCCGTGCCGTATCCGCCCGCCAGCACCGTCGTTGATCTGTCATATGAGCGGCGAGGAGCGGGCCCGTGCGCGAACCGGGCAACCCGGCAATAAGCGGTCCCGGCTGAGTTTATCTCACGTGAGTTTGTCCCGCTACCTGCTGCGGGGGATGTTGTCCGGCGGTGCGCTGGCGTGCGCGGGCTTGGTCGTCACCGGCCTGAGCTCGATAGCCGCCCCACTGCCCGACCGCGGGACCGCCACACCCGTGCCAGCGGCGATGGCCGCACCCGCCGCGCTCCCCGACGTCCCGGCGCCCGCTGCCCAGCCGGTGGCCCAGCCCGCCGGTCAGCCCAGCCAGCCCGCCAGCGGGGCCGTCACCATCCCGGTGCAGATCCCCGCTCCGGCGGAGCCTGTCGGCGGGCCACATCTGGCGTTCACCGACTGGTCCGCCCGGCTGTCTCGCCCCACCGCCATCCCGCAGCGCGCTCTGGCGGCCTACGCCAACGCGCATGCGGTGACCGCCGCCAGCATCCCGAACTGCCGCCTCACCTGGGTGACGCTGGCCGCTATCGCGGCCGTCGAGTCCAAGCACGGTGGTTTCCAGGGCCGCACTCTGGAGGCCGACGGCCGCCCTTCGGAGCCGATCATCGGGATACCGCTGAACGGCGCGCCCGGGGTCAAGGCCATCGCCGACACCGACGGTGGTCTCCTCGACGGTGACCAGGTCTGGGATCGCGCCGTGGGGCCCTTCCAGTTCATTCCGTCCACCTGGGCGGTATGGCGGGCCGACGCGAACCTGGACGGGATCAGCGACCCGCAGAGCATTGATGATGCCGCCCTGGCCGCGGCCCGGTACCTGTGCGCGGACAACCGGAACCTCGGTGCCGGTGACGGCTGGTTGCGGGCGATCCTGTCCTACAACAACTCCGTCGAGTATGCGCAAGAGGTTTATGGTTTTGCGCAAGGGTACGCCCGCAACGCCAAGGACGTCATCTGAACGGTGCTGGTGTGGACTCAGAATTCTTGAGCGGCCAGCCGCATCCGCACCTCGTTGAGCGCTTCCTGGTATTCCACCGTGGGGTTCATTGCTGCTGCCATGGCGAGCTGGGCGCGCGCCTCCTCCAGTCGGCTCTGCCGCTGCAGCGTGCGGCCCAGCGCGAAGCGCGCGTAGTGGTCCGACGGGTTGTGGCCCAGTGCCCGGCGGAATGCCTCCTCGGCGCGGCGCAGCTGGGCGGACTGCAGGTAGGCCCGGCCGGCCAGCAGCTGCACGCTCGGTGCGTCGGGCTCAGCTTCCAGCACGGGCCGCAGCTCCCGGAGGGCGTCCAGGGGGCGCCGTTCGGACACCAGCGACTCAGCCAGCCGGAACTGCTCGACGACGTCCATGGGGCGGTCCGCAGCGGTCATGGTCGCACCAACGGTACGCGGTGATGCGCTGGTGCACGAGTCCAGAAACTCGATCACCGGAGCGCGCCTCCGACCGATCGTGCCGGGCCGTGGTTAGGCTAGGTCGTCGGCGCCACTAGCCAGTTGTCGTCTGATGGGCCGTCCGCGATCATCTCCAGCAACGTCAGCAGCCGAGGAGGAACACATCCGTGGCCGTCATCGAACAGGTCGGAGCCCGCGAGATCCTTGACTCGCGGGGCAACCCCACCATTGAGGTCGAGGTCGCCCTTGATGACGGCACGTTGGCCCGCGCCGCGGTGCCCTCCGGGGCCTCGACCGGGGAGCACGAGGCGGTGGAGCTGCGCGACGCCGATCCCGCGCGTTACCTCGGCAAAGGCGTAGAGCGCGCGGTGGGGGCAGTGCTGGATGAGATCGGGCCCGAGCTGATCGGCATTGATGCGGTCGAGCAGCGGGTGGTGGACCAGAAGCTGGTCGATCTGGACGGCACGCCGAACAAGTCGCGGCTGGGCGCCAACGCGATCCTCGGGGTCTCCCTGGCGGTCGCCAAGGCGGCCGCCGAGTCCAGCGGCCTGGACCTGTTTCGCTATCTCGGCGGTCCGAATGCGCATGTGCTGCCGGTACCGATGCTGAACATCCTCAACGGCGGCGCGCATGCCGACACCGGCGTCGACGTCCAGGAGTTCATGATCGCCCCGGTCGGCGCGGACTCGTTCCGGGAGGCGCTGCGCTGGGGCACCGAGGTCTACCACGTGCTCAAGTCGGTGCTCAAGTCCAACGGGCTGCCCACCGGGCTGGGTGACGAGGGTGGTTTCGCTCCTGACCTCCCGGCCAACCGCGACGCGCTGGACCTGATCGCTACCGCGGTGGACAAGGCCGGCTACACGCTGGGCCGCGACATCGTGCTGGCGCTGGACGTGGCCGCCACCGAGTTCTTCGCCGACGGGGCCTACACCTTCGAGAAGAGCACCCGCAGCGCCGAGCAGATGGCCGTCTACTACGCTGAGCTGATTGCCGCCTACCCACTGGTGTCCATTGAGGACCCGCTGGCCGAGGACGACTGGGACGGCTGGGCGCGGCTCACCGCCGAAATCGGTGATCGGGTCCAGCTGGTCGGCGATGATCTGTTCGTGACCAACCCGGAGCGGCTGGAAGAGGGCATCACCCGCCGGGTGGCCAACGCGCTGCTGGTGAAGGTCAACCAGATCGGCACGCTGTCGGAGACCCTGGACGCCGTGACGCTCGCCCAGTCCAGCGGGTACCGCTGCATGATCAGCCACCGCTCCGGCGAGACCGAGGACACCACGATCGCTGACCTCGCGGTGGCGCTGGGCTGCGGGCAGATCAAGACCGGTGCCCCGGCCCGGTCGGAGCGGGTGGCGAAGTACAACCAGCTGCTGCGGATCGAGGAGGCCCTCGGGGACGCGGCCCGTTACGCCGGGGACCTGGCGTTCGCCCGGTTCACTTCGGGGGGCCCAGCGTGATATGAGAGCCCAGCGGCTCGGCCACTGGCTGGGCGTCACCTCCCCGCGCCGGGCGGCCATGCTCGCCGCGGTGGTCTGCGTGCTGGCGCTGAGCGTCGCCGTGCCGCTGCGCAACTACCTGGGCCAGCGCTCCGAGCTGGCGGCGGTGTACGAGCAGCAGCACATCCTGACCGATAAGATCATCGAGCTGCAGCGGCGTCGCACGCTGCTCGCGGACCCCCAGCACATCCAGGCGCAGGCCCGCGAGCGGTTGCGCTACGTGCGGCCGGGGGAGGCGCCGTACCTGGTGCAGCTGCCTCCTGGCGCGATCGCCGCCGCCGGTCCCGGCAGTGCCGAGGTGCCCAAGCCGCTGTGGTACGCCGAGCTCTGGAAGTCGATCAACAGTGGGTGATCTTCGTCCGGAGGTGTCCGCCGCCGACAGCAACGCCGTCGCCGCGCAGCTCGGCCGCCCGCCGCGGGCCCTTCGGGCGGTTGCGCACCGCTGCCCCTGCGGGCTGCCCAGCGTGGTGCAGACCCATCCCCGGCTCGATGACGGCACCCCGTTCCCCACGCTCTACTACCTGACCTGCAGCAGGCTGACCGGGCTGGTGGGCCGGTTCGAGGCCGGTGGCGTGATGCGGGAGATGACCGATCGGCTCGCTGCGGATCCCGCACTCGCGGCGGCCTACCGGGTCGCGCACGAGTCGTACCTGGCCGAACGGGACGCGGTGGAACCGCTCGGGACCCGGGTCAGCGCGGGCGGGATGCCGGAGCGGGTGAAGTGCCTGCACGTCCACGTCGCGCACGCGCTGGCGAGAGGCCCCGGCGTAAACCCCATCGGCGACGAGGTCCTCAACCAGATCGGCCCATGGTGGTCCCCCGGCCCCTGCGCCTGATCCACCCCACCCGGCGTGTCGCGTTCTCATGCCCGGTGTGTCGCGCTCCCGTGCCCGGTGTGTCGGGTCGTGATGCCCACTACAGTGTGGGACGCCATTGCGGATCTCGGGAGGTGGGCATGCCCAGGGTGGCTGCGATCGACTGCGGGACCAACTCGATCCGCCTGCTCGTCGCGGATCTCGCGGTGGCCGGGCTACGTGACCTGCACCGCGAGATGCGCATCGTCCGGCTCGGCCAAGACGTCGACGCCACCGGTCAGCTCGCCCCGGACGCCCTGGAGCGCACCCGCGTCGCGCTGGCCGACTACGCCGCCATCGCACGCCATGCCGGTGTCGAGCGGGTCCGGATGGTGGCAACCTCGGCGACCCGCGATGCTGCCAACCGGCAGGACTTCTTCGCGATGGTCCGGGAGACCCTCGGGGCCGATGCTGAGGTGATCACCGGAGACGAGGAAGCCCGGCTGTCGTTCACCGGCGCGGTTGGCGACCTGGATCCCGGTGGTGGGCCGTTCGTGGTCGTCGATGTCGGTGGCGGGTCCACCGAGGTGGTGCTGGGAGACGGGGACGACGTGACGGCGGCGCGGTCGGTGAACGTCGGCTGTGTGCGGATCACCGAGCGGCACCTGCGTTCCGATCCCGCGACGCCGGACGAGGTCAGTGCCGCCGAGCAGTTCGCAATGCAGACTCTGCAGGAGGCTTTCGCCGACGTGCCGGTGGGTAAGGCCCGCACCTGGGTCGGGGTGGCGGGCACCATCACCACCCTGTCCGCCGTCGCTCAGCAACTGCCTGCCTACGACCCTGAGCGCACCCACCTGTCCCGGCTGTCGCTGGAGCAGCTGCGCAGCACGGCCGACGCCCTGCTGGCGTCCACGCATCAGCAACGGGTCGGCAACCCCGCGATCCACCCCGGTCGGGTGGACGTCATCGCCGGCGGGGCGCTCATCGTGCGGGTGCTCGCCGAGGAACTGCACAACCGGGCCGGCATCGGTGAACTCGTGGTCAGCGAGCACGACATCCTCGACGGCATCGCGCTCGGCCTCAGCTGAGGCGCAGCGTGCATGAGAGCCCAACACACCGTGCATGAGAGCCCGACACGCGGGGGGTTGGGCGGGCTGGACCGCGAGGTAAGCCGGTGCCGGGCGTGCCCGCGTTTGGTGGCCTGGCGGGAGCAGGTCGCGGCTGAGAAACGTGCCGCGTTCCGTGACCAGACCTACTGGGGACGCCCGGTTCCCGGGTTCGGTCCGCCCGACGCCGCGCTGGCCATCGTCGGGTTGGCGCCCGCCGCGCACGGCGCCAACCGGACCGGCCGGATGTTCACCGGGGACCGCTCCGGCGACGTGCTCTACGCCGCGCTGCACACGGTCGGCCTCGCGGACCGGCCGGTCGCCACCCACCGCGGCGACGGGCTGACCCTGCACCGCACCCGGATCACGGCCCCGGTGCACTGCGCGCCGCCGGCCAACAAGCCCACCCCCGCCGAGCGCGACGCCTGCCGGCCCTGGCTGATCCGTGAGCTCCACCTGCTGCGCCCGACGCTGCGCGCGGTGGTCGTACTCGGCGGTTTCGGCTGGCAGGCCCTGCTGCCCGCGCTGGCCGCCGCGGGCTGGCCGGTGCCGGCCCCGCGGCCCCGCTTCGGGCACGGCGCCGAGGTCGCCCTCGACGGGCTGCGCCTGCTTGGCTGCTACCACGTCAGCCAGCAGAACACCTTCACCGGACGGCTCACCCCGGCGATGCTGGTCGACGTGCTGCGCCGCGCGGCTGAACTGGCCGGGATCGATCCCGCCGAGCCGGGCTGATCCTGGCGACCAGGATCACTACTGGTGGCTCGCCCCAGATTGTGGTGGGAATACTGGTGACATGGCCGAGCGCTCGTCGGGGGACCCGCCCCGCATCCTCATCGTCGGTGGTGGCCACGTGGGGATGTACACCGCGCTGGGACTGCAGTCGAAGCTGCGTCCGGGCGAGGCGTCGGTCACCGTGGTGGACCCGCAGCCGCAGATGACCTACCAGCCTTTCCTGCCCGAGGCCGCGGCCGGATCGATCGAACCGCGCCACGTGGTGGTGCCGCTGCGCCGGGTGCTGCGGCGCTGCCGTATTGTCTGTGGCCGGGTCATCGGGATCGATCACGCCCACCGGTTCGCCACCATCGAGAACTGCGCCGGGCACATCGAACAGCTCGGCTACGACCTGCTGGTGATGGCGCCGGGCTCCATTGCCCGCACGCTGCCCATTCCCGGGCTCGCTGAGCACGGTATTGCGTTCAAGACCATCGGTGAGGCGATCTACCTGCGCAACCACGTGCTGTCCCGGCTGGAAGCCGCGGACGCCACGATCGATCAGCAGCTGCGCCGTAAGCTGCTGAGTTTCGTGGTGATCGGCGGGGGATATGCGGGGATCGAGGTGCTCGCCGAGCTGGAGGACATGGCCCGCTACGCCTGCCGCTACTACCAGACCATCGAGCCGACCGACATGCGCTGGGTGCTCGTCGAGGCCACCGGCCGGATCATGCCCGAGGTCAGCCCGAGAATGGGCCGCTACACCGCGAGGCGGCTGGTCGAGCGCGATATCGAGATCTTCCTGAACACCAGGGTCACGACGATGGAGAATGGTCACGTCGTCCTCGACGACGGCACCGAGTTCGATGCCGACACCATCGTCTGGACCGCTGGGGTGAAAGCCCATCCGGTGTTGCAGCAGACCGACCTGCCACTGGACGATCGCAAGCGGCTGCGCTGCACGGCGACCCTGCAGGTGGCGGACTGCCCGGATGCGTTCTCCGCCGGGGACTGCGCCGCGGTGCCCGACCTGACCTCCGACGACCCGGACGCGACCTGCAGCCCGTCGGCCCAGCACGCGGTCCGGCAGGCCAGGGTGCTCGCCGACAACGTGATCGCCTCCCTGCGCGGCCAGCCGCTGCGGTACTACCGGCACCATTACGCTGGTTCGGTGGCCAGCCTGGGCCTGTATCGTGGCGTCGCCGAGATCTACGGGATCAGGCTCAAGGGCATCGTCGCCTGGTTCCTGCACCGCACCTACCACCTGAGCCGGATGCCGACCTTCAACCGCAAGGTTCGCATCGTGACCGACTGGACCAGTGCCTTACTGTTCCACCGCGAGGTGGTAGCGCTGGGCCAGATCAACGACCCGAAAGCCGAGTTCGTGCGCGCCACCACCGCGTCGTAATCCCCCGCAGGGCAGCGTGGATACGCTGCCCTGGCGCCCCCGTAGCCCAACAGGCAGAGGCAGGTCCCTTAAAAGGGCCTCAGTGTGGGTTCGACCCCCACCGGGGGCACTCCTGTGTACCACCCGTGATGGCCTTCTGACCTGCTCGAACAGGGCCAGGGGGCCATCACGGGTGGTCCGGCTGTAACCAGCCAAGTCCGGTGCTCAACGGCTGTCCGTGCCCTATACGTGCCCGAGTTGTGCTTCGGACTGGAGCCCGCGCAACGTGGCCTCGGTCCGCTTCCGAGCCAGCTCTTCCTGCCCCTGTGAGGGGCACTTCGCGTAGATCTGGAGCAGGACCGACAACGCTTGTCCCCGTCCATTTGCGCCACGACACCCCGCTAAACTGTTACGACCCAGAGCCGGTGGGCGTTTTGCTGCAACCACCCCGACGCCTGTGGCGCCAGACCCGTTAGTCCTTGGTACGGCGGTCCAGCTCAAGAGCGATCGGCACACGCGGGCTGCTTGCAGTCCGCAGTTGGAACCAGGCATCCGGGATGACCGCTACGTGCCGAGAGGGTGCACCCGCTGGCGCCAACGGGCTTGGTGGCGCCTCGAGGCGCAGGACATCGTGCTTGAGTTCGTGTGGGGAGAATATCTCCGGACGGCGCACGAAGTGATCCAGGCACAGGCAGTCTGCGGCGATCATGACATTGACGGCGGCGAGCCGGTGCTGCATGAAGGCAGTTGCGTTGACGGACCGCCGGCTCGGGCAGTCTGGCCTGATACGTCGCCCCTGCTGGAGCCAGCGTCGAAGTTCAGCTTCGTTGGGCTCCGCTTCCCACTGGAGGTGATCATGGTATCGGTCGTACGGGCTCGGCGGATCACCATGACTGGCGTTGGCAGGGGTTACTAGCTGGCCTGAAACGGGTTAGCTAGGGCCCGCGTGCCTTCAAAGGTTGGGCAGCTTCGCCAGGCGTGTGCAGTAGCCCGAAGGAGTGCAGGCTGGTGAGTGGCTCCCCCCTTGAGAGGGCGGCGCGGTCGTAACCCACTCTGGCCTTGTGAGCTGCGCAAACCGGGTTCACAGGTCCCGGGCACGCCCGGTTTAGGCACCTATTCGGCACAACGGCAGAGTTGCACTGCCGCACCGTTCGGATTCCCGGCTCCGGCACACCAGCGGTGTCCGCGGGTCGCCTCCCGGAAGCCTGTCGGGGGGTGACGTGATGGCAGGTCGTATGTGCGGTGGCGCAGTGCCCAGCTTCCCCGTGCTGCGCGAGATACGAGACCCCCACACCCTCGGCTCATCCATCCGGCTCGCCGACGCTGGGAACCAGCGGGCTGCAATCGGGCTGGGCTTCCGGCTCGGCACACTGAAGCGCGGTGACGCAGGCGCCCAGGGGAACGCTCGATGAGCCGGCCAGGGCCGGCTGACCATTCATTCATTCATTCGCCCCGGTTATCTTGATGATGTTCACCTCCGCCAGGGGCATGCCGGTTCGCACCGCCACCATCGCCGCCGCATAACTGGCATCTATTGTCTCCCCGTGCGGAATGTCCACTTTCAATTCCCGGCACCGCTCATGCGGGTGCTTGCTGTTCTTGTAGGTGATGGTCCCGGTGGCCAGCCCTCTGGCCTTTTTGCTCTTGGTGTGTTTCACGCGGTTCTCCTTGGGGTGCCAGCTGGATACCCGGAGTCCTGAGGTAGTGAGGTTATGGTTTCCGGTATGGGGGGATGGGTACCTCGCCCGGCGGCGGTCATGGGTGGGCAGCACCGCCGGGCAAGGCGGACCCGGGCGCGATTACGGCAGGGGCTTGTCGCCGTCCCCGTGGTCTGCGCTGGGGCTGGTGGTCTTGGTGACAGTCACCGTGGCCCACGTGAGGGAGACGCCGACCTCGGTGGCGTCGACTTCGCAGGCGTAGCGCTGGCCGCCGTCGGTGGTGTCCCCTTCGCGGTGCCGCAGCACGCCAGTGACCAGCACCCGGTCACCTTTGGCCAGGGATCCGGCGACGTTCTCCGCGGCGTGGTGCCTGATCGAGCAGCGCAGCAGCGTCGTGCCGTTACCGGTCCAGTGGCCGGTGGCCGGGTCGTAGCGGCGGTCGTGGGCGGCGATGGTGAAGTCGGTGACTGCGGTGCCGGAGGTGATGTGCAGTGCGGGGTCGTCGGCCAGGATGCCGGCGAGGGTGATCCCGGGGAGTCCATTCATGATCGGTTCAGGTCCTTGGGCCGGCAGCTGGTGGTGGTGGCTGCTGCTGGCGAAGTGCCCGAGCAGCTCGACGCGGGCCTGGTGCCACACCAGGCAGGGGAAGCGGCAGCGGCGCCCTGCCCAGCGACGGCAGGTGCGGCATCGGCCCGTTGCGGTGGGCTGATGCGGGCTCAGGATCCGCCGCAGGGCGTTGATGGCCTCGGGGCACTGACCGGCCCGGTGAAGCTCGGTGAGCGTGTCGCGCACCGAGCGGACGAACCGGTAAGCGTGGGGGTGATCAGCCAGCCAGGCCACGGCCCGGGGTGACAGGTGCAGCGCCGCATCCCTGCTGGCCGGGGCTGCCGGGCCGGTGCCGTGCCCGGTGGTGGCGGGTGCCGGCATCAGCACCCGTCCCCGGGTGCGGCCTGCCGGGCGCGGATCCGGCGCAGCATCTCGGCGACGAGCTCGTCGTTGGCGGCATCGTCCCCGCAGTCGGCGTTGGCCAGGAAGTACTCCTGCAGCACCCGGGCGGCAGCGTCGGCGCTGATCACCGGCGGACCGGGCACGGGGTACCCCTGGCCGGGGCCGGCGCCAATACCGTCCACGGTGCCGGCAGGCCGGCCCAGGTGGGGTTGCTTGCGTCCTTCTGATAGGTGGTCACCCTGGCCGGGGTGGGCAGCGGGGCTGACCGGGTCCGCCGACGTTGCGGTGTCCGGCCGGCCGCCGGGAGCGGGGACCGATTGCGGAGGTTGCTCAGCTGGCGGCTGGCCGGGGTCATCGACGTTGCCGGGCTGCGGGGCGGGACTGTGCGGGGTTGCCTCGCAGCCCCGGGTTCCTTGGCCCAGGACTTGGCTGAGGACTGCGTTGTCCTCGGTCACGTCGTGTGCCGGGCCGGTGCGGCGGCCGGTGACCGGGGTCGTGTCCCGCTGCTGCGCCATGGCAATCACCCCCTCGCCGGCCTGCGCTGCGCCACGCCCGCAGTCCAGGCAGATCTGGTGGGGGCCGGGTGGGCCGGTGCGCAGTGCCCGGCCCGACGCCGTGAACTGGATACCGCACGCGGTGTGCACCCTGCCCCGGCTGACCGTGCCCGGTGGGTATCGCGGTCGCGGGTGGACTGCTGATACCACGCCATCGTGGTGCGCCTGTAGGGGTGAGGTTGCGTCGTGCGGTCGCGAAGCGGGCGCGGGTGCCAGAACCTTGTCACCGGGTGTCCCTCGGTCGTTGGCTCGGGGTCTGGTGGGAGGACAGGCATGGCTGGCAGTAGCCATGTCCGGGTTCTTCCCTCGCCGCGGGGATCAGTTCCGCTGCGCACAGCGCGAGGTAGCGGCCGGTGGGGCCACGGCCCGCGGCGGCGGCATCGGGTGTCACGAGGTGGGCGAGCACGGTGCGGATATCGGCCATGTCGGGCTTGTGCTGCTCAGGGACGTCAGCCACGGCGCTGCCCGCTTACGCTGAGCGCCGGGAGGGGCGCCAGCAGGCACCGGTACCCCTGATCGGGGCAGCGCGCCCACCACAACCGCCCGGCGCCCGGCTTCCCGCTCCAGCAGCGGGGATCCGGCTGGCCGCCAGGAGCAAGCGGGGGGCAGCTAAGGGGTCTCGGCTGGCGGCCAGCCGCCATCGTGGTGGCCAGCAGCGGATCTGGCACCCGCAGATCCGCTCGCCGCAAGGCATGGTCCCGGTTCACCGCGGTACTCTCCCCGGATCGGTCGTGTGGACGGCGGCGGCCCCGCCCGGCGTGGCACCAGGAGCGGGCCGCCGCTGTTGCACAACCCTCCCGGCTCACGACACCCGCGGGGGATCACGTGATCACGTTTCTGCCCCGGGCGGATCGGGGCAGGATTCGTCTCCTTCCTACGGGCTTCCTACGGGCTATCGGTGCACACCAGTGCGGTGATCCGGTGCCGCAGGTGGGCGACCTCGTCGAGGTGCTGGTGGTCGGCGGCGTACCGGGCCAGTTCCCGCAGGTCATCGGTGACCCGGCGGGAGTGGATGGTGCCGGCGGCGTCCAGGGCCGCGTGCCCGATGGCAGCGGCCTGGATCGGATCACCGGTGGCCATGGTGAGACTGGCCAGCTTGGTCACGTAGATCGTCCGGGAGCGAGGGTGGCCGACGGTGAGCCCGGCGGCTGCCGCGGTAAGCCGGTCGGTGGCCTGCGCGGGGTCGTGGTCGAGTATCGCCAGGTCGAACAGGGCCTGCCCGGTGTTCCCGGCGAGGAACGCGGCGTTCCAGGGGGCCAGCAGCGGCGGATCGTGGGCTGGGGTGGCGCGGGTGAAGTGGTCCTCGGCGGTGCCGATGGCAGTCCGGGTCTCGTTGACCCGGCGCATCCTGGCCAGCGCGCGCGCCCGGGTGGTGTGCAGCATGGACTGCTCGGTCTCGGTGAGCCGATCGGCGCGAATCAGACTCTGTTCAGCCAGCGTGAGTCCCTCATCGGGTCGCCCGGCCCGGATCTCCAGCAGTGCCATGCAGTCCAGGACATAGGCCCGCAGGTCCCAGTCTTCGGCCTTCTCGGCGCAGGCCAGCGCGAAGCGGAACACCCGGCGGGCGTCCTCGTAGGCGCAGACATCGAAGGCCATGTACCCGGCGCGGCTGGCGAGAGCGCCGATGGCGGAGTGCAGCTGGGGGTGGAGCCGGGCCGGGCAGGTGGCGTTGCGGAGGCCGGCCGACCAGTGCAGCTGGCCCATGACGGCATCCCGGGCCAGCCCACCACCGTAGGTGAAGTCCAAGCTTCGGAACGTCATCGTAGTGGCGCGGACCTGCTCAATCTCCGTTGCGCCGATCCGGCGAGGGATCGGAGTGGGCTCACTGATCTCCAGTAGCGCTGCTACCGGCCCCTCCAAGACGAGAGCACCCACGCCGAGGCTGAGGCCGGTGCGGATGAGCTGTTGACGGTCCACTTTTTCCAGCTTCACTACCGCGCGGGCGCTACGGTCGTTGACGAATCCCAGCGCGGCGTCGGTGGGGACACCCAGGATCGCCCGCAGTGCTTCCCGGGCCACTTTACCAGGCCAGCGGATCTGGCCGCGTTCCAGTTGGCCGACCCAGTTCGCGCTGTGGTATAGCACCTTGTCGTGGTGCTCCCAGGCGGAGGTGTTGACCAGCTCGGCGAGTTCCTGCCGGGACAGGCACACATCCGGGCTCGTGAGTGAGGCGGTGCGTTGCCGCGCCGCCCGGAGCAGATCATTAGGCGTCATTGCCCCGCCTTCCGCCAGGTCGGCTGAGCGCCGTGGTGAACACTGAGCATTCCTCCGTTTCGTTTCCAGAGAGGTGCCGCTTGCTTTGCCCGGCGCACTGGAGAGCGCCGGCCACGCAGCGGCCTGCCTCAACGAGGCAGGTCCCCACTGAACCGCCCCGGGTTCGGTAGAGACTCGTTGTTGGGGTCAGGCGACCAGGCTGATCAGGTTACCCAGCTCGTACAGGGTCTCGAACTCCACCGGTGGCCTGACTTGCGCGTGCCTTGGCTGTGTTTTTGGCTACTCCTCACGCAGCGTGGCCTCGATCCGCTTTCGTGCCAGCTCTTCCTGCCCTGAGAGGCACTTCGCGTAGATCTGGAGCAGGACTGCGACGCTGTGCCCTGCCCACTCCGCGACCTGCGTAGGGGGTACCCCTGCGTTGAGCCACGTGGAGACCGCCGCGTGGCGCAGGTCGTACGGCCGCCGGGCGAGTGGTGACGCGAACTCCTCGGCGCTCAGCGCCGCCTTCCGGGCCTTCCTCCATACGCGGTGGTAGGTGCTCTCCTCTAGCTCGCGCCCGCTGCGGACCCCTCGGAACAGTCGGCCGTCGGCGTCGGTCCCGTGAGTAGCCAGGTGGTCATGAAGTAGCTGAGTGAGTTCGGGTGGACAGGGCGCCGAGCGAGTGTCGCCCTTCGCGCGGTGCTTGAGCTGCCGCTGCTCTCGGCGGGTACCGCTGTCCGACCACGCTCTCCCGACCGAAGGACACGACTGGTCGAAGAGCAGTTCGCCCCAGCCTTCCTCGGGAATCAGGAGGTTGTCCTTCCTGAGGCTGAGCGCTTCTCCTGGCCGGAGCGCGGAGTAGTACATGACTGCAAAGAACGCGACCAATCCACTACCGCTCGGTCCCTGGTCGCGCACGGCTTCGAGTAGTCCCCTCGCCTGTGTTGGATTGACTGCAACCCTCTTGTCAACAGCCTTCACGGTCTTGGGTGCGGTCCACGACAACGAGACGACCGGATTGCTGAGCAAGAGTTTTCGCTCGACGGCTTGACCTAGTGCGTTGACGATTACGCCTCGTCTCCGCTGGACGGTACCCGCCGCCGCGGGCTTGTCTTGGTGCGTCCTCGTTAGTGCGTCGAGCACTCGGCGAGTCACCTCCGCTTCCGCCAAGTCACCTGCAGGGCGAGTATTACGTGACAACCAGTCGAGCGTTTGGCTGATATCAGCGGGCGCCGTCATGGTGGTCCTAGCGCGCATGTTGAATGCCCATGAAACCAGAGCCCTTCTCAACAGACTGGTTTCGGGTCGACCGCGTTCGGTGGTGAGTAGTGCGAGCGTTGCCGCAGTCAGCGCTTGCGCTGTGTTCCTGCGAGAGTTGCCAGCTAGCGATGACCACTTGCTGTCGACGTACAGGCATGCGAAGTCGAACCAGCTCATCTCGTTTTCGTGTCTAGTCGTCGATATCGGCAGTCCGCTCTCTACTGTGAATGCCTCGCCCTTGCGCTGCGCCGAGACGAGTTCGGAGCGAAAGCTGTCGGCGAGCGCCTTTGTCCGGAAAGCCTTCTTGCGTCTTTGTCCCGCAACCGCCCACCGTACCTTATACGTTGTTCCACGCGGGCCTTTGTACTGCTCGGTTTTCCAGATTCGGACGTCATATGTGGTAGTCATCAGGCGGCTTCTTCCAGAGTGGTGAGCCAGCGTTCGTATTCGCTACGGTTGATGCGGATGTCGCCGTTAGGGAGTTTGATGCAGCGGGGGCCTCGGCCTTTGGCGCGCCAGTCGTAGAAGGTGGAGCGGGAGACGCCCAGGTCGGCGCAGACGTCGGCGATGGTCAGCCGGGTGCGGCTGCGAACGGGGGCGCTGTCGCGTGAGGTTCCCATGGCGTCAGTCCTCCTGCCCGGTGACGGGGCGGGCCAAGCGGCTGGTAGCCGCTACGTCCGCGACAGCCGCTACATGCCTGGTCAGGCCCGTTGCGGAGGTGTGGGGTGTCGCGGATGTATCCGCGACAGGGTGGGTTGCCGCTACGGGGCTGACCTGCGGTGTAGCGGCTGTAGCGCGTGTCGCGGCTGCCGTGGGTGGGGGCAGGTAGCGGTCCCAGGCGTCGGCGAGACCTTCGGGCGCGGTGGTGCGGTAGCCCTTGACCACCTCGCTGCCGGTCATCCGCAAGTCGTGCGGCCTGACGCCGTAGCGGCTGAGTTCTTTGGCCAGGCGCCGGGCGTCGAGGGGTTTGCCGTCGAGGTCACCCCAGGGTGATTCATCTAGCTCGCACAGTCCGGCGAGAATGACGGCAGTGGATAGCCGGTCGGTGTTGCGGTGGATGAAGAGGTCGCGCAGGTCGGCCAGGAGTCGTACTCCCCGCGAGGTGATCTGCGGTCCGGCGTCGAGTACGAAGTGTCTGCAGGCGTTGCGGGCGGTATGAGGCCAGTGCCCGCCTGCGGTGTCGGCGATGGCGAGGAGTGGTTCCCAGATCTCGGCTGGGCGGTCGGTGACGCCGCGGGGCATGGTGGGTTGGGCGTCGCCGAGCTGGGTGCGAGCGGAGTCGATCCATACGGCGAGTTGGTCGCGGAGGGGGCGTGCTTGTCTGGCGACGTGTCTTTCGCGGAATGGCTGGACGGGTTCGTCGGTGCGGCGGCGGCGCATGTGGATGGTGATGGCGCGGGTGGTGATGGTGGTGGGCATGGCTCCCGCAATTCCAGCGAGTGCGGCGGGGGCATAGACGGGGAAGCGTTCGACTTTCATGTTCTTGGCGTCTCCGACGCAGCGGGCGATGGTGGCTGAGCGTTTGTATCCGGCGTTGAGCAGTCCGCGGAGGTCTTCGGTGTTCCCGCCATTGCGCGGGTTGAAGATTGCATCCACTTCGTCGAAGAGGATCGTGATCGGCCCTTGGGACACCAACCGGAATAACGCCGCTGGGGTTGCTGAGATCGTCATCTCCGGTGCCCGCACCAGGTATTGAGCGACTTCCAAGACCCGCGTTTTGCCTGAGCCGGGCTCGGCGGAGTCCAAGACCAGCCGGGGCGTGACGTAGAACTGCTCAATCGCGTGGGTGTGGGCGTACCACAGAGCCAGAGTCGGCGCGCAGTGCTCGGAGGGGAACACCGAGAACCGGGCCACAAACGCGGCGACGTCGTCGAGTACTTCGTGACCGGTCCGGACGACCGCCCTGGGCGGGGGCTGCCCTAGCCAGCCCAGCGGCTGGGCTGGTGTGGTCTCTGTCAAGGGCCAGTAGGAACTGCCCAGTGGCGGTCGTGGGATCTGCCCGGTGATGGCCATGGGATCTGCCCGGTGATGGCCATGGGATCTGCCCTGTGTTGGCCATCACCGGCTGTTGTTGGTCAG
>JBOHFT010000050.1:0-25341 GCA_050699815.1 Pseudonocardiaceae bacterium
CCGGGGCCACCGCCGCCCCCGGGGCCACCGCCGCCCCCGGGGCCACCACCGCCACCACCGCGGAAACCACCACCGCCCCCGCCACTGCGACCGCCGGGGCCACCGCGCCCACCGCCGGGGCCGCCAGGACCGCCGCGCCCGCCCTCACCAGGACCGGACCGGCCTGGGCGGCTCGGTCCCGTGCCCGGGCTGGGCGGCCGGGGCGGCATCATGCCGGGATTCGGCCGCGGTCCGCCACTGCCGGGCGAACCACTGCGGCTGGAGGTCGGGCGGTTGCCCCCGCCAGGACGGGGTGGCATGTTGCCCGGCCCTGCTGGGCCCGTGGACGGTCCGGGTCGCGGCCCTGACGAGCGCGACGGTGCCGAACCCCCGACGCCGAAGGGGTTGTTGCCGACCCGCGGCGACCGCGGACCCGGCTTCGGCAACCGTGGGCGAGGCGTCCCGGCCACAGCCCCGGAAGCAGCACTGCCATCGTCGGGCTGTGGGCCCGGGCGCTGCTCGGCCGGCGGGCGCTGCGGGACAACCCGAGGGCTCACCGCCGGACGCTGGGGGGCCACCGGCGCATTCCTTGCGGCGGGACGATCAGCAGCGGCCGGACGCTCAGGGCGCTCACCAACAGCGGGACGCTCAGGAGCTACCCGATGCTCGGCGGCCGCTGGGCGCTGGGGAGCCGCCGGGGGCGGCACAACACGCTCGGTCAAGCCCGGAGTCCCCGCAGCAGCGACATCAGGCCGGGGCTCCGGCCGACGGGCCGGCGACGGCGCGGGACCAGGCTTGGGAGCACCCGGACCGACCATGGGGCGAGATCCGCTAGGGGGCGAGCTGCTGCGGCCACCGGCCGATGCGCCGTTGGCCTGCGACGCCGTCCCCCTGGCTGAGGGAAACGAGTCACGAAGCTTGCGGGCGACCGGCGCCTCCACCGTTGAGGAGGCAGACTTCACGTACTCACCCAGGTCGGCGAGTTTCTTGAGAACATCTTTGCTGGTGACACCGAGCTCTTTCGCCAGCTCGTGCACGCGGGCCTTGCCTGCCACTGCTCTCCTCACTGATGGAGCCGACGGCAATCCCGCTCGACCCCGTTACTAACGCATGTCCATCGCTGTCAGAGCTTCACGGCTGCGGGTACATGTCGGATCGACCTGCTCTCTGCGTTGACCGCGCCCCCAGGCGATCCCGGGAGTCGGGTGCATCCTCGGCGGACCGAGGACCAATTGCGTTTCCGGGCGGCTGCGTGAGGAAGGCGTGCACCGCGGCGGTGTCGAGCATCCCCGCGCAGCGCAACGCCCGCGGGAAGGCCCGGCGCCGCTCGGCGAGACGCAGGCACCCGATAACGGGGTGCACCCAGGCGCCCCGACCGGGATGCCGACGCCGCGGGTCCGGGATGAGAGTCCCGTCCACCGCCACCACACGCAGCAATCCGGAAGCCGCCGCCCTGGTCCGGCAACCTACGCAGGTCCGGACCGGCTCGGCACGCCGCTCGCAGCGGCGCCCGACCTCGTCCGGGCAGGCGTAGACCGTCCCCCGACGGCGGGCCATCACGATTCTAGCGCGCGCCGGTGGCTGGCGGAGAACCGGCATTGGTCACCGGTACCTCGGCGTGCGGTGCGTGGGCCGGCGGGGACACCACCGGGTCCGCGTCGCTCCGGATATCGATCTTCCAACCGGTCAGCCGGGCGGCCAGCCTGGCGTTCTGGCCCTCCTTACCGATCGCCAGCGACAGCTGGAAATCGGGAACGACGACCCGGGCCGTCTTGGCTCGGGCATCGACCACCTGCACTGCGATGACCTTCGCCGGAGACAGGGCGTTGCCCACGAACGTCGCCGGGTCGTCGGAATAGTCGATGATGTCGATCTTCTCGCCGCCCAGCTCACTCATCACGTTGCGGACCCGCTGACCCATCGGCCCGATGCAGGCGCCCTTGCCGTTGACTCCCGGGACGGTCGACCGTACGGCGATCTTCGAGCGATGCCCGGCTTCCCTGGCCACCGCGGGGATCTCCACGGTCCCATCGGCGATCTCCGGGACCTCCAGGGCAAACAGCCGACGGACCAGGTTGGGGTGCGTGCGGGACAGGGTGATCTGCGGTCCGCGCAGTCCCCGGGACACGCCGACCACGTAACACTTGATCCGCTCGCCGTGCCGGTAGGTCTCCCTGGGGGCCTGCTCCACCGGCGGGATCACGCCCTCGGTCTCGCCGATCTGGACCACCACCACGCCCCGGGCGTTGGCCCTGGCGTCGCGCTGCACCACCCCGGCGACGATCTCGCCCTCCTTAGCCGAGAACTCGCCGAAGGTGCGCTCATGCTCGGCGTCGCGCAGCCGCTGCAAGATGACCTGACGGGCCGTGGTGGCCGCGATCCGGCCGAACCCCTCGGGGGTGTCGTCCCACTCATGGCCGACGTTGCCCTCGGCGTCGAGCTCCTGGGCCAGCACCCGGACCAGGCCAGTCTTGCGGTCGACGTCGATGCGCACGTGCGGTTGATGGCCGTCGGTGTGCTTGTACGCGGTGAGCAGCGCCGTCTCGATGGCCTCCAGCACCGTGTCGAAGGAGATGTCCTTGTCCCGTTCGATGGCGCGCAACGCGGCGATGTCGACGTTCACAGTTCCTCCAAGTCCGGCCGGCTCGCCCCGCCGAGCGCAGCGAGCTCGACGGCCGGCGGCTGGCGAAATTCCACTTCCACCACCGCGTGGCGCAGCTCCGCGTAGCGCACCCGGCGCAGGGCTCCCGACACCAGCAGCGTGACGCCCTCGTCGTCGCAGTCCCCGATCCGGCCGACCAGCTCCGCGCCGTCTGCCCCAGCGACCCGGACCAGCCGCAGCCGGTTGCGCCGCCAGTGCCGGGGCAGGGTCAGCGGCCGGTCCACCCCGGGCGAGGTCACCTCAAGGTTGTACGGCCCCGCGAGCAGCTCGTCGCGCTCGTCCAGGGCGAGGGACACCGCACGGCTCACGGTGGCGATGTCGTCCAGCCCGATGCCCGCGTCCGAATCGACGACCACGCGGACCAACCAGCGCTGGCCTGCGCGAACCTCCTCCAGGCTCTCGAGCTCGAACCCGGCTCCGGCCACCGCGGCGCGCACCACCGACTCAATTGTCGAGCCGGGGTTCGCGGGTTGGGCAGTCACCGTGGCCTCCTCACTGGACGTAACTGTTGGCTGTCGATGTAGCGACGCAGGCGACGACCAGCGCGGCGGGCCCCGGTCGGGATCACCCAGGGTATCGCGTCGCGAAAACCGTCCGCACCGAATGGATCACGGCGCTGCGCACAGCCTGATCGGCGGGCTGGCAGGATGGCCGATCGTGCCCGGACCTCGACCCAGCCGACGCCGCGTGCTGGTCACCGGGGCCACCTTGCTCGTCGTCGGCCCGGCTGTGCTGGCCGGGTGCACGGGATCAGCACGGACGCCCGAGAATCCGGACCCGCTGGAGGCGCCGGCCCGGCGCGCCGAGACCGACTCGGCTCTGGCGCGGGCGGTGGCCCAGGTAGCGGCGGCACATACCCACCCTGCCCTGGCCACAGCCGCCAGTGCACTCGCCGCAGACCGAATGGCGCATGCGATCACGCTGCGTGCCGAGCTGCGCCGGGTCCGACCCGAGACGGCTCCCACCAGCGCCGCCCCGGTGGCCGCCCCCCCGCCCGCCGGTCCTGCCGACCTGACCGGCGCACGAGCCAGCCTGACCGAGGCGGTGCGTGCGGCCCAGGATGAGGCAGCGGGGCTGGTCCTGACGCTGCCCGGCTACCGCGCAGCACTGCTGGCGTCGGTAGCAGCCTGCTGCGCGAGCCATGCCCTGCCCTCGCACCCCGATATGGAGACATATCGCGGCGTTCAGGCCCCTGATAACCGCGAAATGTCTCCATATGGCGCTCGACCGATCATGGCGGTGGATGCCCTGCAGGCCGCGTTGGCGGCTGAGCATGCGGCGGTCTGGGTTTACGGGCTCGTGGGTGCCTTTGTGCCGGATTCGTTGGCCGGTCAGCTCGATGAGGCCGTTGCCGCGCACCAGGCTCGGCGGGACGCCACTGAGCGGACGCTGATCGACGCGGGTGCGCGGCCCGGGCCGACCGAGCCGGGCTACCTCACCCCGAACCCGGTTATCGACGCCGCGTCAGCGCTGCGGCTGGCGATCACCGCGGAGACCGACGCGGCCGCGGCGTGGCGCTCGGTGGTCGAGCGCAGCCCCGCCGAGCCGGGCCTGCGTGGGGCCGCGCTGGACGCGCTGACCCGGGCGGCCGTCGCGGCGGCCCGCTGGCGCGCCGCCGCGGGCACAACCCCACTGACGGCGCCGTTCCCGGGCGCACCCTGAGACTCGTGCGCCTGCTGCGGCCTCAGTCCCGTCCGATCACCTTGGAGACATCAAGCACCACCGGGATGTCCGACGTCTGGGCTTGCTCCGATGCGGCCTTCAAGGCATCGACGAGCCGCCGGAGGTCTTCCTCACCGAGGACTCGGCTCCCGACCAGCACGCCATCGGGGTTCTCGGAGTCCAGGGTGGTGAGCCGAGTCGTCGGGTCGGTCCGCACGATGATCGTCCAACCATTCAAAGCCTCGATCCGGACGCCGTCGCCGCCAGGCGGCCCGATCGGTTCGGCGGAGAACTCGTCCTCATCGTCCACGCACCTAATCATCGCTTACTGCGGGCAGGCGTCACGAGCAACCCCGTACCGGCATACCGGCTGCCCGCCTCCTCGTCGCGGCCCGAGGCGGGCAACGGGAATTTGGTTGCCCGCCACCCGCGGGTCAGACGGCGGTGCGCGCGGCACAGGATGAGGCAGCGGGGCTGGCCCTGACGCTGCCCGGCTACCGCGCAGCGCTGCTGGCGTCGGTAGCAGCCTGCTGCGGTGCCCGCCCTCCCCCCGCGATATGGAGACATATCGCGGTCATAAGGGGTCCGATGACCGCGATATGTCTCCATATGGGGCTCGATTGAGCGGGCTGCGGTATGGGTTTACGGCCTCGTGGGCGCATTCGTGCCGGACGCGTTGCCGACCAACTCGACGAGGCCGCCGTCGCGCACCAGGCTAGGCGCGATGCCACTGAGCGGACGCTGATCGACGCGGGTGCCCGGCCCAGGCCGGCCGAGCCGGGCTACCTCACCCCGAACCCGGTTATCGACGCCGCGTCAGCGCTGCGGCTGGCAATCACGCGGGCATGACCCTCTCGATTTACCACGTGACCATCGACTGCGCGGAGTCGCAGTCCCTGGCCAGGTTCTGGACCGCCGCGCTGGGTACCACGGTGGACAGCGACTACGGCGAGTTCGTGCTGCTGCAGCAGAGGTGGCCCTGCTGACCGCGCTGGGTGGGTCAGTGCTGGCCGAGCATGCAGCGCCAGGGCCGCGGTGGACAATCATGGCCGATCCGGAGGGTAACGAGTTCTGCGTCGGGAGTCATCATGGCCGGATTTCGCGGTCAAACATTTCCGGAGACCCACGAGGTGCCCGCGGCGCCGCACCTGTTCGAGGCTCCATGATCTGTTGGACAAACAGAAATAGGGCCGCCTCGTAACGATTTTTTCCAAGGTAGCGATTGTAACCAATGTAACGATTGCTACCAGTACAGTTGCTCGCCGCATGAGCATAGCCGGCGAGCCCCGAGGAGATTCTCATGAGCAGCTTCAGGGCAAGGCCGGGTCGCATGCGGCGGACAGCGGCGATCCTCGGTATCGCGTTGATCGCATCCGGGTTTTCCGTCGCCGCAGCACCGGCGGCGGCAGCGGACGTCACGGTCTGTGACGGGAAGGGCAACTGCTTCACCTATAGAACCCTCGAGCCTGAGGTCTGCAAGCTCGAGAAGCTTCCGGAGGTGGATCCGGTGCTCTCCCCGCCGAAGATCACGGGGTGCGGCGGCCGCATCGCTGGTGGCCGCGATCCGGTGGTCGTCTTGCCCGGCACAGGCAACCCGACCGTCATCGGGGTGCCGCGCTGCCCGCCGTTGTGCGGCAGCGAGCCGACGCGCCCGACGCCACCGCCGGGTTTCTAGAGGTCGTCTTCTGAGAAGGCTTGGGGCGCCGGGTCGGCTGGTCCCAGCGCCCCGAACGGGCACCTCAGTCCCGTCCGATCACCTTGGAGACATCAAGGAACACCGGGAAGTCAGACGCCTGGGCTTGCTCCGATGCGGCCTTCAATGCCTCGACGAGCAACCGGAGATCTTCCTCACCGAGGACTCGGCTCCCGACCAGCACGCCATCGGGGTTCTCGGAGTCCAGGGTGGTGAGCCGAGTCGTCGGGTCGGTCCGCACGATGATCGTCCAACCGTTCAAAGCCTCGATCCGGGCGCCGTCGCCGCGGAGCGGCTCGATCGATTCGGCGGAGAATTCGTCCTCGTCGTCCACGCACCTCATCATTGCTTACCGCGCGAGTCCCGGGTAAGCGCCCACCCGTAGGATCCGCCCGTGTTGGTGCTGCTGCCGCCGTCGGAGACCAAGGCGTCCGGAGGCGACGGCCCGCCGCTGCGGCTGGACGCGCTGTCGCACCCCGAACTCACCCCGACCCGTCGGACACTGGTCGACGAGCTGGTGTGGCTGGCCGGGAATGTGGCCGCAGGGCGGGTCGCACTGCTGGCCGGGGTCGCGGGCCTGGTGGTCGACCTACGCTCCGGGGCATACGCCGCGATGGGACCGCTGCCGGTCGCGGTCACCGTGTACGTGCTCAGCGAAGACGGCCGCGGTCGTCGCCGGACGGTGAGCCACCACAACAAGGCGCACAAGGGCCGGTTGGCTCGGTTACTCGCGACGGCGCCGCGTGAGGTGTCCGACGCCGACGGGGTGGCCCGGATCGCCCATCGGGGCGGGCTGCGGGTGGAGCGCACCGGCGAGCACGCGCTCGATCTCATCGTCCCGGCCTGACCCGTCGGTAATTCGGTTGCCCGCCACCCACGTGCCAGGCCACGCTGTACGTCACGATGACGGGAGGGCCCGCCTCGCGGCCCCCAGTTGATTGGGCCCCCAGTTAGTTGGGCCCCCAGTTAGTTGGGCCCCCAGTTGATTGGGCCCCCAGTTGATTGGGCACAGCGGGAGGAGGTGGCAGGCCATGGCTGCCTGTGGTGTGCAGCTCGACCTGACCTCGCACTCCCGCCACCCGGCCGGCTGATCTGCTCCTTGGGGTGGCGCCACCCCAAGGAGACCCTCCAGTGCCACAGCACGACCGGCTGCCCGTGCGGCGAAGCCGCTTCGATGACACTGTCACACAATTCGATGAGGCTGGTACCCGCCGGCATCGTCGCCACTTCGATGATGACGAACCCGCAGCGCGCCAGCGCACTCCCGGTCCGCCGCCACCCGACGACGACCCGGTTACCGGGGACCGGTGGTCGACCTGGGACGTCGGGCAGCACGGCCCGGCGCCCCATCCGGACTGGCTGGTCACCGAGCTCGCCGCGGTCGACACCGAGCTCGGTGTGCTCAAGACCGGCAAGGAAGCCGACGTGCACCTGGTGGAGCGCGCGGTACCCGGCACATCCCGATCCTGCCTGCTCGCCGCCAAGCGCTACCGCACCGCCGAGCACCGGATGTTTCACCGCGACGCCGACTACCTCGAGGGCCGGCGGGTGCGTCGCTCCCGGGAGACCCGGGCGATGGCCCGGCGCACTGCCTTCGGTCGTGACCTGCTGGCCGGGCAGTGGGCGGCCGCGGAGTTCAGCGCACTGTGCCGGCTCTGGCACCTCGGCGCCCCGGTCCCCTACCCGGTGCAGCTGCACGGCACCGAGCTGCTGCTGGAGTACCTCGACGAACAGGACGGACAAGCGGCTCCCCGGCTGGCGCAGCTGCGTCCCGAACCCGCGGCACTGCGCAAGCTGTGGGACCAGCTCATCGACGCGCTGCTGGTGCTCACCGGCGAGGGCCTGGCCCACGGCGACCTGTCCCCGTTCAACCTGCTGGTGCACCGCGGGCGGCTGGTGCTCATCGACCTACCGCAGGTGGTGGACATCGTCGCCAACCCGCAGGGACCGGCGTTCCTCGCCCGGGACGTGCGGATCGTGACCGACTGGTTCACCGCCCACGGGCTGCCCCGCCAGATCGCCGAAGCCGGGGCCGCCCGGGTTGTGGATAAGCCGTGAGTGGCATTGGGTGCTGGAACACTGTTACCCACTCACAGTTACCCACTCACAAGGGCCACCTGCTGGACAAATTAGACAAAACGTATTAAGTTCCCTGTAAACGATTGCTACCAGGTGAAGGCTCGTCGCCCCAGCATCGCCGACGAGCTCCAAGGAGACTCTTATGATCAGCTTCAAGATGAGGCTGGGTCAGGCACGACGGATGGCCACGATCCTCGGTGTCGGCTTGGTTGCATCCGGGCTGTCCGTCGCCGCAGCGCCGGCCGCGGCAGCAACGGACATCACGATCTGCTACGCGGGCGTCTGTACCACCAGGCCCCTCCAGCCGGGTACCTGCCTGCTCAACCCGTTCACGGGGCAGCTGAACTGCACGTAGCTGGTACCCAACCAAGCTGTTACTCACTCACGAGCTGCTCAACGCCACGACTGGGCCGATCACCACGATCGCGGGTGGACGGATACCACCGCTGACGACATCTGCGGCGACGTCGGCAAGTGTGGAGCGCACCGCTCGCTGGCTGCGCAGGGTGCCGTCGGCGATCACGGCGACCGGGGTGTCCGGGGCCCGGCCGTGGGTGACCAGCGCGTCGGCGAACACCCCGATCCGCTCGACCGCCATGAGCAGGATCAGGGTGCCGCGCAGCCGCCCGAGCGCCGGCCAGTCCACCAGCGAGGCGGGATCGTCCGGCGCCACGTGACCGGACACGACGACGAACTCGTGGGCCACGGCGCGGTGCGTCACCGGGATCCCCGCTGCGGCGGGGACCGAGATCGCGCTGGTGACACCGGGGACCACGGTCACCGGCACCCCGGCGTCCGCGCAGGCCAGCACCTCCTCGAAGCCGCGCCCGAAGATGTAGGGGTCGCCGCCCTTGAGCCGCACCACGAACCGGCCGGCCCTGGCGTGCTCGATGAGCTGCGCGTTGATCTCCTCCTGGGCCATCGCGCGGCCGTAGGGCACCTTCGCCGCGTCGATCACCGTGACGTGCGCGCCGAGCTCGTCGAGCAGCTCCCGGGGCGCGAGCCGGTCGGCCAGCACCACGTCGGCTCGGGCCAGCAACCGCCGGCCGCGCACGGTGATCAGGTCGGGATCACCGGGTCCCGCACCGACCAGCGCCACCCCCGGGGTGGCGGCGTGATCCTCGGCGTCGGGGGCGTCGTCTACCACCCCGGTGCGCAGCGCCTCGACCAGCGCATCCCGGACGGCGGCGGAACGGCGCGGGCGGCGCCCGGCGAGCACCCCGATGAGCAGCCCGTCGTGCTCGGCGGCGGCCGCGGTGACGGCGCTGCCACCGGTGGCATCGTCGGCCCGCACGCAGAACACCCGCCGGCGCTGTGCCTCGGCGGCCACCGCAGCATTCACCGCTGGCTCGGAGCTGCAGGCCAGCGCGTACCAGGCACCCTCCAGATCCCCGTCGGCATAGCCCCGGACCTCCCAGCGCAGTTCCCCGGCCGTGGCCATCGCCTCGACGGCCGGGGTGGCCTCGGGGGCGACGAGCAGCACCTCGGCACCGGCGGCGATCAGCCGTGGCAGCCGGCGTTGCGCGACGGTGCCCGCGCCGACCACGACGATCAAGCGCCCGGCCAGGTCCAGCCCCACCAGGTACGGCTTCACCGGGCCGGCTCCGCATAGAGCAGCGCGTTCACCGCTGCCGCCGCGACCGCGGTGCCGCCCTTGGCGCTGCGGTTGGACAGCGCCGACAGACCCGAGGCCCGCAGCGCGGCCTTGGCCGCGGCGGCATCGACGAACCCCACCGGCAGCCCGATCACCAGCGCGGGCCGCACCAGGCCGCCGGCGGCCAGCCGGATCAGCTCGCGCAGCGCCGTCGGCGCGTTGCCCACCGCCCACACCGCGCCGTCGGGATGCTCGGCAGCGGCCACCCGGATCCCCGCCGCGGACCGGGTCAACCCCTCGGGTGGGTCACCGGCCAGGTCGAGCGCGACCGCACACTGCCGCGAGGTGATCCCGGCGGCGAGCATCCGGACGTCGACCACCAGCGGTGCGCCCGTGGCCAGCGCCCGCTGCCCGGCGCGCAGCGCCTCCTCGTCGCAGACCAGGTCAGTGGCGTAGTCGAGGTCCGCGCTGGTGTGGATCACCCGCTCGGTCACCGCGCGGGTCACCGGCGGCAGGGCCGCGGTGTCCACCCTGGACCGCAGGATCCGGTAGGACTCACTCTCGATGGGGTGCTGGACCCGCGTCACCTCGCCTCCTCTGCACCACAGTGACCTCGCTGGCGACCGGCCCATCGTTGCGCACGGATCGGCGCCACACTGGGTCCAGGCGGCGAACGGAGGCCGAACATGAGCGTCGACGACCACGACAGCGACCTGGCCGACCAGTATGTGCTTGCCCGGCGGTGGCGTCCCGACCTCGACGGACCCGAGCTCGCCCAGCTGATCATGTCGAGACTCAGCGAGGAACAGCTGCTGCGCTATGCGGGGGACGCCCTGGCCTGGGCGCCGCACCCAGCCGACCGCCAGGAGCTGGCGCTGCGCTACGTGCAGAATTTCGTGCTCGCCATGGAAACCGACCCCGACGATCAGGACTAAGCAGCAAAGCGTAGTTCGACTCGCGAGGTGCACGCCGGTCGGGCACTATACACCCATGAGGGGACTCACTTTCAGTGATCAATATCACACAGTGTGCTCAGGCGTAGCGCCGCCTACACAGCCAGTAACCGCTCGCCGGCCGATGCGCCGGCGGCTCACGCTCGCCATGGTCGGTGCGGCCATGGCCCTCGTGCCGATGGGCTGCGCATACCAGGGGCTCACCCTGCCCGCGGTATCCGCGATCACCCTGCAGGGTGAGGGCACGCTCACCGAGCCGGACCCGGCCTCGAATGCCTTCACTCGCAACCCGGCATTGGTGCCGGTCGGCGCTAAGTTGGCGGCCGCGATGACCCCGTCGGACCTGTCCACCAACGTCGTGTTGACCGTGTCCGGGCTACTGCCCAACCGGGGGTATGCGGTGCATGCGCACACCAACGCCTGTAATCCCATCCCCAATTCGGAAGGGCCGCACTACCAGAACCGGATCGATCCCGCAGCCACGTCCGCAGCACCATCAAGGAACCCCGAATTCGCCAACCCGAGCAACGAGGTCTGGCTGGACGTGCGCACTGACGCCGCCGGCTCGGCCACGTCGCGCGCCACGGTGCCGTTCGTCTTCACCGACCGGGGACCCGGATCGATCGTGGTGCACGAGGCGGTGGAGACCGCAACGGATCCGGGCCACGCAGGTGACGCGGGTTCCCGGCTCGCCTGCCTCACCCTGTCCGTCGTGCCACCGCAACCCTTTAGCCCGCTGGGCTAGGAGAACCAGCCACTCCCGTGGGTAGCTGGGATGGCCTGATGCGACCGGTCGCTGGGCTGATCTCGTTCGTGGGTGCCGGGCCCGGCGCTGCGGACCTGCTCACGCTGCGCGGGTGCAACCGGCTCGCCGCCGCCGACGTGGTGATCTGGGCGTCCTCGCTGGTGCCTGCCGCGGTGCTGGGGCACTGCGGTGCGGGTGTCGAGCTGCACGACTCGGCGGGAATGACATTGGAAGACGTGCTCGCGGTGTACCAGGCGCACCCGGCTGCCGCGATTGTGCGGCTGCACTCCGGGGACGTCTCGCTGTACTCCGCGCTGACCGAGCAGATCACCTGGTGCACCGCGCACGACCGGGCTTTCGAGATCGTGCCCGGGGTCGGCTCGCTCGCTGCCGCCGCGGCCACCGCCGGGGTCGAGCTCACCGTGCCGGGGGTGGCGCAGAGCGCCGTGCTCACCCGGCTCGGCGGCGGCCGGACCGCGGCGTCAATGCCCGGTGGGCAGAGCGTCGCCGACTTCGCCCGCCACGGCACCACGATGGCCATCTACCTGTCCGCGGGGCGGCCCGCCGCGCTGCGTGCGGAGCTGCTGGCCGGCTACCCGCCGCAGACTCCCGCCATCATCGTCGCGAAGGCCAGTTGGCCGGACGAGACCGTGATCACCACCACCGTGGACGGCCTGGCCGGCGCGCTGACCGGGTCGGGGATCCGCACCGCCGCGCTGGTGCTGGTGGGACCCGCGCTGTCCGGCGCAGGCGCTCGCAGCCGACTTTACGACCCGGCCTACTCGCACGGCTGCCGCCGCCGATCGGTGCCCGGTAGCACAGCAGGGCGGCCCATCCCCACCGCCAAGCGCAGGTCACCGTGACCGCCGACGTAATTCTTCCCGCGGAGGCGGCATTGTGACCGGCACGCTCACCGTCGTCGGGCTGGGGCCGGGCGACCGTGCGCACCGCACCCACGCCGCCGAAGACGCCGTCCGGGACGCGCAGGTCGTTGTCGGATACGGCTCCTACCTGGCGGCGTGCGCCGATCTCACCGGTGCGCACCAGACGCTGGTACCGGGCGCGATGGGCGCTGAGGAGCAGCGTGCGGTGGACGCGGTGCACGCCGCAGCCGGCGGCGCGCGGGTCGCCCTGGTCTCCTCCGGCGACGCCGGGATCTACGGGATGGCCTCGCTGGCGTTGACCACCGCCGCCGCGCTGCCTGCGCAGTGCCGTCCGGTGGTGCGAGTGGTGCCCGGCATCACGGCGGCGACCGCGGCGGGAGCGCTGCTCGGCGCGCCGCTGGCCCGTGACTTCGCCTGCGTGAGCTTGTCCGACCTGCTCAGCCCCTGGGAGGCGGTGGCGGCGCGGTTGCGCGTGGTGGCGGCCGCCGATCTGGTGGTTGCCTTGTACAACCCCCGCTCGGCGGGGCGTCCGTGGCAGCTCGGCCAGGCCCGCGATGTGCTGGCCGAGCACCGACCCGGCGATACCCCGGTCGGGCTGGTCACCGACGCCGGCCGGGACGGCGAGCGAGTCGAGCTCACCACCCTGGCCGAGCTGGACCCGAGGCGGGCAGGCATGCGCACCGTGGTGATCGTCGGGTCCTCGCAGACCACCCGGATCGGCGACTGGCTGGTCACCGCCCGGTCACTGACGGTGACATGACCGCCGACGTACTTGGTGCGCTCGCGCCGACGGCTACCCGGCACTGCGTCGGCAAGCAGGGGGCTACCCCCGCCCCGCCCCAGCACCAGATCAACGCGCTGCTCGTCGAACTCGGCAAGACTGGGGCATGCGTGGTATGGCTCAAGGCCGGTGACCCGTTTGTGGTGTCCCGCGGTGGCGAGGAGGCGATGGCACTGGGAGGCAGGGGTGGGTGTCGACGACGAGGTGGACTGGGCTGCCGTCGCACGGCTGGACGTGTCTGGGGCCAGCCGTGCACATCCCTGACGGTTTCGTCTCCCCTACGGTCGCGGTCGCCGGCGCCGCGGTGGCCGTTGCCGGTCTTGGGCTGTGCGTGCGCCGCTCGGGGCAGGGAGTCACCGGGCGGCAGCTGCCGCTGGCCGGGCTCGCCGCGGCGTTCTTCCTGGTCCTGGGGGCCCCGATCTTCCCGGTTGCGGTGGGCACCAGCGGGCACCTGCTCGGTGGCACCCTGGCCGTGGCGCTGCTGGGACCGTGGCTGGGACCGGTGGTGATCACGGTGGTCACCGTGGTGCAGGCATTGTTCCTGGGTGATGGCGGGCTGTCCACGCTCGGGGTCAACGTGGTGAACCTGGCCCTGGTGCCGGCCGCGGTCGGCTACCCGGTGCTGCTCGGGCTGCGCCGGGCACTGCGCCGGGCACTGCCCCCGGGGCCCGCCGTGATCACCGTGGCCGCCGGAGTCGCCGCTGGGGTGTCGGTGCTCGCCGCCGCGGCGCTGTTCACCGCGGAGTACGCGGCAGGCGGTGCTGCTGGAGTGCCGCTGCGCACCGTCGCGATCTCGACCATCGGGGTTTACGCACTGGTAGCGGTGTTCGAGGGGCTGGCCACCGCGCTGGTGGTGCAGGGGATGCTGGCGCTGCGGGCCGACCTCGTGCAGGTGGCGCCATGAGCTCGACGCACGCCGAGCTGCTGATCCCCGCCGACACCCCGGTGCACCGGCTGGCCCCGCAGTGCAAGGTCGCCGCGACCGCGCTGTTCGTGCTCGCCGTCGCGATCACGCCGGCCGGCCGGTACTGGCCCTACCTGTGGTATCTGCTGCTGCTCGCCGCGGTCGCCGCGGTGGCTGCGCTGCCGCCGCTGACCCTGGTGCGCCGGCTGGTGGTCGAGGTGCCGTTCCTGCTGTTCGTGCTGGCGCTGCCGGTGCTGGGCGCACCGCCGCAGCTGACCGTGCTGGGGGTGGACCTGTCAGTGCCCGGCCTGCACGCCGCCGCGACCATCGCGCTCAAGGCGACGTTCGGGCTGCTCGCCACCGGGATCCTGGCCGCGACCACACCGCTGCCTGAGATCATCACCGGGCTGGAGCGGTTACGGGTACCGCGGGTGTTCACCGCGGTCGCGGCGTTCATGGTGCGCTACGCCGAGGTGCTGCTCGCCGAGCTGGCCCGGATGCGCACTGCCGCGGCCTGCCGGGGCGCAGACCCCCGCTGGCTCTGGCAGGTCCGTGATGTGGCAGCCGGTGTCGGCGCGCTGGTCATCCGCAGCTTCGAACGCGGTGAGCGGGTGTACCTCGCGATGGCGTCTCGCGGGTACACCGGCACCCTGCCGCCCGCGCTGACCGGCGCCCCAGCGTCTCGCACCGCATGGGCCACGGCGCTTGCGCTGCCGGTGCTCGCGGTCACAGGGATGATCCTGGCGTGAGGGCGATGCTAGTGGTGGGGCACGGCAGTCGCGACGCCGACGGGGTGGACGAGTTCTGGGAGCTGGCCCAGGCGATCCGCGCCATCGCGGGTGACCTGCTGACCGGATTCGGCTTCATCGAGCTGGCCGCACCCACCGTCGACGAGGCGATCGACGACCTGGTGGCCCGCGGCGCCACCGAGGTCGTCAGCGTGCCGCTGGTGCTGCTGTCGGCCGGGCACCTGAAAAACGACGGCCCGGCGGCCCTGGCCCGGGCCCGGGCCCGGCACCCAGCGGTGCATTTCTCCCTGGCCCGGGACCTGGGCATCGAGCCGCACGTCCTGGAGGTGGCCACCGACCGGATCCGGGACGCGGCCGGCGGCGCCGACCCCGAAAAGCTCGGCGTGGCGCTGATCGGGCGAGGTTCGAGCGATCCGGACGCCTGCGCGGATCTGTGGAAGATCGGCCGGTTACTCGCCGATGGCCGCGGGCTGGGCACCGTCGAGCCGGGGTTCGTGTCGGCGGCGATGCCGTCGGTGCCCGGAACATTGGAACGGCTGCGGCTGCTCGGCACCGGGACCGCGGTGGTCGCCCCGTTCTTCCTGTTCCCCGGGGTGCTGCGGGACCGGATCTACACCGAGGCGGCGGGTTGGGCCGCCGGCCACCCCGAGGTCGAGGTCCGCGGCGCCGCCCACCTGGGACCCGACCCGCGGCTGGCCCAGCTGGTGCTGGAGCGCTACCGGGAGGCGCGCCGCGGCGACGTGCGGATGAACTGCGACCTGTGCGCCTACCGGGTCCAGTTGCCGGGATACGAGTCGAAGGTGGGCACCCCGATCTCGCTGACGCCACATGGCGACGGCCCGGCGGGCGGCTCCCGGCGGGCCCGCCGGGCCACCCGCGCGCCCGCACCAGCGCCGCAGATCCGGCGCGGGCGGTTCACCGGTTCCCGGCCCGCTGGCGGTGTCCCCGCGATCGAGGTGCGGGATCTCGATTTCGCCTACCCGGACGGCCGGCAGGCGCTGTCCGGGGTGTCGATGCGCGTCGAACCCGGTGAGCGGGTCGCCCTGCTCGGCCCCAACGGCGCGGGCAAGACGTCGCTGGTGCTGCAGCTCAACGGGGTGCTCACGCCGTCGGCGGGGTCGGTGTCCATCGGTGGCGTGGCGGTGGGGCGGCGCACCCTGGCCGAGGTCCGCAGGCGGGTCGGCGTGGTCTTCCAGGACCCCGATGACCAGCTGTTCACCCCCACCGTGGGGCGCGACGTGGCCTTCGGGCCCGCGCATCTGGGGCTGTCCGGGGACGTGTTAGCGGCCCGGGTGGCTGAGGCGCTGTCCTATGTCGGCCTGGCCGATGCCGCCGACCGCCCGCCGCACCGGCTGTCGCTGGGCGAGCGGCGGCGCGCCGCAGTGGCCACCGTGCTGGCCATGCATCCCGAGGTGCTGGTGCTCGATGAGCCCACCGCCAACCTCGACCCGGCGGCCCGGCGGGAGTTCGCCGACCTGATCAAGCGGCTCGGCATGACGACGCTGCTGGTCACCCACGACCTGCCCTACGCGCTGGAGCTGTGCCCGCGCGCCCTGGTCATCGACCATGGGCAGATCGTCGCCGACGGGCCCACCCGGGAGGTGCTCGCCGACACCGGGTTCATGAGCGCGCACCGGCTGGAGCTCCCGGCCGGCTTCAACCCCCTGGGCGCCTGATACACCTGGTGGGAGCAGTCTGACAGCGCGGTGAGAGCGGTGTGCAGCACCGTCAACCGCACCTGGGCTTCCGGAGGTGGATGATGACCGCAACGACAGAACCCGTTACCCCAGACGCCAGTGCCCATGACCCCGTTGTCCAGCGCGATGCGTTGGCCGAGCGGATGTTCGCCGGCCTGCTGGGTGGGATGGAGCTGCTCGCGCCCGGGAGTGGCTGGAGCAGCAGGCGGTGAGCGGGGTACTCGAGGTCGCCGTCGGCAGCGACGATCCCGCCGAGCGTGGTTACACCCTGCCCGCCGGCCACGCGGAGGCGCTGCTCGATCCGGAAAGCCCCGGTTATGCCGCGGCGATCCCGCCCGGCCTGCTCGGGCTGGCCAAGACGCTGGACGCGGTCGACGCCGCCTACCGCACCGGGGAAGGGGTGGCCTACGAGCGGTACGGCGCGGAGATCCGGGAGTGCATCGCCGGCTTCAACCGGCCGATGTTCGCCAATGACCTCGCCACCGAATGGCTGCCCGCCCTGCCCGACGTGCACGCACACCTGGTGAGCGGCGCGCCGGTGCGGGTGCTGGACGTCGCGTGCGGCACCGGCTGGTCGGCGATCTGCCTGGCCCGCACGTATCAGCATGTGACGGTGACCGGGATCGATCTCGATACCGCGTCGATCGACTAAGCCCGGCGCAACGCCACGGATAGCGGCGTGGCTGATCGCGTCCAGTTTGAGGTCGGCGACGCCGCTGGGGCCGCCGTGGGCAGCGGCTACCAGCTGGCCACCCTGTTCGAGGCGCTGCACGACATGGGTGACCCGGTCGGAGCGCTGCGACAGGTGCGCTCGGCGCTGGCTGCGGGAGCCCCGCTGCTGGTAGCTGACGAGCGCGTCGCCAAAGGGTTCATCGCGCCCGGTGACGAGGTGGAACGCCTCAACTACGGGTGGAGCGTCCTGCACTGCCTGCCCGCGACCCGGGCCACGTCACCGGTGGTGGCGAACGGCACTGTGCTGCGCTCGACGACAGTGCGACAGTGGGCGAGCGAGGCGGGCTTCTCGCGCACCGAGGAACTCCCGATCGCCAATGACTTCTGGCGCTTCTACCGGCTGGAGGGCTGACCGGCTGCGTTATGCACGTCAGGGTCGTCACCCGGCCACCCGGCTACCTCCTCGACGTGGCCGACGGCGAGCTGGACTGCACCCGGTTCACCCAGCTTGCCGACCAGGCCCGGGAGCGGCTCGGGGAGACACCGCAGGCGCTGGGCCGGCCCGACGAAGCGATCGGCATGCTCGAACCACTGCTGGCCGCGCATCCGCTGCGACACCGGCCCCGCGGGCAGCTGATGCTCGCCCTGCACCGGGCCGGACTGGCTCTGCGAACTCGCCCCCGTCGGTGCCGACGCGGTGGCCACCGTCTGGGCCAGCGGGCTGGAGGTTGCGCAGCGTCAAGCGGTCACCGTCACGCCTGCGCTCGTGGAATAACCTGCGGGCCAAGCAGCTGCTGATCGTGCTGGACAACTGCGAGCAGGTTGCCGCACCGGGCAGGAAACTGGACCCAGCAATGGATCACGCTGCGTAACGTGATGGACCTGTTCGCCCGCTTGGGCACCGACGAGCCCGCTGCCATCCTCTGCGGCGCCCTGGATGCCAGCCGCAGCGCAGCTCCCCTGTTCGGAGCCGACGCCGACCGATTGGCAAGTACCACGGCGGCCCTGCGAGCCCGCTTGGGAGAACAGCAGCACCGACACTGCCTGGCCTGCGGCGCGGCCATGACCGACGACGACGCAGTGGTGTTCGCCGCCGCCGAGATCGACCGCGCAACGCGTGATCGGACCCGGTAGCCATCCCTGGCTCGCTGGTGCCCGGTCGACCTGGGCTATCCGGCCGCGCGCCGGTCACCCACCCAGCCAGCTGGAACAACTCGGCGATCGCATTGAGCAGCGCGCGGCCTACTCGGTCGGTGTAAGCGCCCTCGTGCCGTAGCCGGGCGGTGGCGCGTAGCTCCCGCGCCCGGTGGTGATTTCCACGGTCTGCGGCGTCTCGGTCACCAGCCATTCATGCGCCAGCCGGCCTGCGGCGGTCGGGGTGAGTGCATGGTCGCTGCCATTGGAACGGCGCCGTGCGCGGAATCCAGCTGGGCTGAGCTAAATGGATTCACGCCCTACGGCCATCTGCGCTACCGGCCGCTGAAATGTGTCCGTTGCGCGCGCCAGGCTATCCCTTGTGAGTGCAGCCGTAGTCCCCTGCTCGCCTGGACGCCGTTTCCCGTTCACCTCCTCAATGAAGTGTTCCCCTCCCAGAGAGAAATCCAAATCTCATTCTCCGACTGATGAAATTCACTTCTCGAGGAGCGATATAAAGATACGATTCAGGAGATTACCAGGCGTGCTTGCCATCGCAGTGGCAGCCCTATTGAGCGTCACCACAATGGCATCTGCCGCAGTTCAGCCAGCTCCCCCACCGGAGCCGCCGCCGGACGTTTCAGCGTTTGATAACAATAACCCCATCGGGCTTCCGGGCGCACCCCCGGGAAATGTGAACGACGAAATCCTGCGGTGGACCTTCTATCTGCAGCAGGCCATTCGCCTGCTTAGTCCCGGTGCGCCGACACCGATATCCCGGTCGACAGCGATGATGTACGGCGCGGCCTACGATGCGGTCAACTCGATCAGTACTACCGGGACCCCCTACCTCGGCAGGGTGCAGGTACCCATCGGCTGCTCGCAGAATCGTCCGCGATGCCTGGCCGCGGCAGTCAATACTGCGGCGGCGGCCGCGCTCGAGGGCAGCCTTAACCAGCCGACCGTGATCAGCTACGTGCGCGCCGCCAAGCAGGCCGAGGATCAGCGGATCGGGTTCGGAACAGCGGCCAACGCAGGCCGCAGGGTCGGCTCCCTCGCGGCAGAGCAGATGCTCAGGGCACGTCAGGGCGACGGGTCGGACAACAACCAGCCTTACACCCCGGGGACGGTGCCAGGCGCCTGGCGCCCGACCGGCAACGGCTGCACCACCGCTGTCACGCCCAACTGGGGCAGTGTCAGGCCGTTCGCCCTGACCTCTGGATCACAGTTCCGGCCGCACCTCCCGGGACTTTACGGCTCCTACCAGGAACTGCTGCCTAGCGGCCTGTACGCCGCCCAGGTCAACGAGGTGCAGCAGCTCGGGCGGTTTGACTCCACAACCCGGACCCCGGAACAAACTCAGATCGCGCTGTTCTGGGCCAACGACGTCGACGGCACGTACAAGCCACCGGGCCAGCACCTCGAGCACACGAAGATCATCTCGCAGCAACGCGGTCTCACGCTGCAGCAGAACGCCCGGCTGTTCGGGCTCCTGGGTCTGGCCATGGCCGACTCGGGTATCACCGCCTGGAGCACGAAATTCGACACAGCGGTCGATCTGTGGCGCCCGGAAACTGCCATCCAGCTAGCTGGCACCGACAACAATCCCGCCACCATAGCCGACCCCACCTGGCAACCTCTCCTGCTGAACCCGGCCGGCGCCCGCTTCAGCCCGTGCTTCCCGGCCTACACCTCCGGGCATGCCACCTTCGGCGGTACCTGGGCGCGGACCATGCAGCTGTTCTTCGGGACCGATGCCATCACCTTCACCGGTACCACCGACGACCCGCAGGCACCCGGCGTCACCCGCACGTTCACCAGCCTCAGCGCCGCCGGCGCGGAGGACGCATTAAGCCGGATCTACCTCGGCGTGCACTACCGATTTGACGCCGAATTCGGCCTCTCCTCTGGCAGGTCGGTAGCCGAGTTCGTCTTCAACACCCGGCTCCGGCCACTGCCCTGACCCGATTCCGCAGGTAGCAGCATGACGTGTTGAGTGCCCCAGGGAGTCTTCCCCTCCCTCTCCCGCAGGGGGGCGGGAGGGGAAGACTCCCGACCCGTTCCGCCAGCTCACTGCGCTAGCTCACTGCGCTCGCTCCGCATTCAGCGGGCGCAGCGGGGTTACCGTAGTGGTAATTACCCCGCTGCGCCCGCTGAATGCGGCTAGCCGCCGAGTTCGTTCCGGAGGGTGATCGCGTCGGTGGGGCAGATCTCCACGCACTCGCCGCATGAAGTACAGCGTGCGGCGACGACCACCGGGCGCAGTGGGGCGGGGCGCAGGGCGTGCTCCGGGCAGGTCCGCAGGCACGCCCCGCAGGCGGTGCACGCCGGGCTGATCCACAGCGGGATCGTCCGGGGGGCCAGCGCGGCCACCGCGACGGTGACGTGCTCGCCGCGCAGCTTGGGCACGACCAGTGACCCCCCGCCCAGCTCCCGGGCCGCGAACAGCGCGGCAGCCTCGGCGACGCTGCGGGTGCCGACGTGGCCGCGGACCGATTCGCTGGGGTGCGGCACGTCGACGGTGTCGAGCACGGCCGCCGGGTAGCAGTGCAGCGGTGCGCCGTGCTCCCGGATCACGCAGCGCAGCCCGGGCTCGTCACGGCGCCGGTCGACGGTGGCGAACGCGGTGATCGCCGTCAGGTCCGGCACGGCCAGCCGCAGCGCCGACCACACCGCCTGCGCGCGCACCCCGCGGGACGACCCGAGGCCCACGACCACAGCGTCAATGGCTCGACCCTGCGAGCAGGTCTCGCGGGTCACCGCCGGCCCCACAGCAGCAGCACCGGGTTGGTCGCGGCCAGCCGCACCGACCCGTCGGGCAATTCCGCGAACCGCGACGCCGCCAGCTGGACCCCGTCGACCTGGTGGCCTGCCTCCTGCAGCGCCATGCGGCAGGGCGCCAGGCGGTCCAGCGCCGCCAGCGCCACCACGACGCGGGGCGCGGCCTGCGCCGCGGCCCGCACCACCTCCGGGCCTCCCCCGCCGACGAACACCGCATCGGGCTCGGGCAGCCCCGCCAGCGCAGCCGGTGCCTGTCCCTCGATCACCTGGACGTCCACCTGGTGCGCGCTGGCGTTGGCCACCAGGCGGGCGCACTGCGCGGGATCCCGCTCGACGGCGACCACGGCGGCCCCGAGCCGGGCGCATTCCACCCCGACTGATCCCGAGCCGGCTCCCAGGTCCCACACCAGCCGGCCCGGCCCGGGGGCCAGCCGCGCCAGGGCCAGTGCCCGGACCTCCGATTTGGTGATCATCCCGTCGCGGTGGGAGAACTCCGCCTCGTCCAGCGCCCAGCCCGCCGCGGGGGGCACCGGCTCGCCGCCGGCGATCCAGCCCCGGGCGGGCACCGCGTGGGAGTCGGCCAGGCACAGCACGACATGCGGGTCGCGGACCGGCCCGCCGTCGAAGCGTCCCACCCGCTCGCCGGGGCCGCCGAGGTCCTCGGCGACGAGGATGCTGCGGTGCCAGCCGGCCAGCCCGGCAGCGATCTCGGGAGCGCCCGCGCCTGGTGCCGTCAGCACCGCGACCGCGGGATGGGCCCGGCAGACGTTGAGCGCACCGCGCAGCGACCTGCCGTGCGCCGAGACCACGGCGACGTCGTCCCAGGACCGGCCCAGCAGCGCGAACGCCCGCGCCACGCTGGACCGCCCCGGCAGCACCACCGGTCGCAGACCGCGTTTGCGCAGCGCCCGGACGATACCGAAGAACCCGGGATCGCCACTGGCCAGCACCACCACCGGCGAGGCCCCCGGCAGCTCGTCGAGCTCTGCCGGCCCGAGCACGGCAGCACCCGCGGGCACCGGCACGGCGGCGAGCTGGTGCGGCGCGCCGACCACGACCTGCGCCTCGGCCAGTGCCTGCGCCGCGCCGGGCGGCAGCGTGGCGCCGTCCAGCCCGACCACGGTGACGCTCATCGCACCGCTCTCATTCAACCCAGTCCGGCTCGGTCGCGGCGACCACCCGCTGCCCGGTGAAGTCGACCATCGCCGTCCGCGCCGCCAGTGCCCGCCCGACCTCGGCGCTGAACCGGCGCAGCGTGTCGGCCACCCGGGCGCAGACGTCATCCCCGCAGGCCCGCAACAGCCCGCCGGCCTCCCAGAGCTCATAGGCCCGCCGGGCGGCCGGGGCACCGCGGATCTCCGCGATGTCCTCGGGGCTGCCGCCGTGCGCGGCGGTGATCTCCGCCAGCAGGCCGGTGTCCACTTTCGACCTGGTGTAGTGGGTCATCAGGACCCCGGAGGCCAGCTTGGTCAGCTTGCCGATCATGCCGACGAACACCACCTCGGCCAGGCCGTGCTGCACCGCGCGGCGCAGCGCCGCCCCGGTGAAGTCGCCGACCTCCACGAACGCCACCGGCGGCAGGTGCGCCAGCAGCCGCATCGCGCCCCGCTCGGTGCGCCCGCCGGTGGCCAGCACCAGCGTCGGCACATCCTGGGCGGCCATCACCGCCACCGCCTGCTCGACCGAGGCCCGCCAGGAGGCGGTGGAGAACGGGCGGACGATCCCGGTGGTGCCCAGGATGGAGATCCCGCCCACGATGCCCAGCCGGCGGTTGGTGGTCTTGCGGGCCATCCGCTCGCCGCCGGGCACGCTGATCGTCACGTCGACACCCCGCCCGCCAGCCGCCTCCCGCACCGCATCGGTGATCATCTGGCGGGGCACCGGGTTGATCGCGGGCTGCCCGACCGGCAACCCCAGCCCGGCCTGGGTGACCACCCCCACCCCCTCGCCGCCGTGCAGCACGACGTCGCCATCACTGCGCCAGGCCACCGTCACGGTCAGCTGCGCGCCGTGCGTGACGTCGGGATCGTCGCCGGCGTCCTTGACCACCACAGCGGTGGCGGCGCCCCCCGCGCACTGCAACGAGTGGACGTTGAAGGTGTGACGATCCCCCGAGGGGAACGGGATGGTCACCGTGGACGGTTCAGTGCCGGTCAGCGCGGCCACCGCGGCCTTGGCCGCGGCCGCCGAGCAGGCACCCGTGCTGAACCCGGTGCGCAAGGCACGCGGCCGCAGCGTCGCGGTCCGGGGCAGGTCCGGCTCGCGCAGCGGCGGCCCGGCGGTCACAGCTGCGCTCCCCGGCCGTTGCGCCGCGGCAGGACCACCACCGTGGACAGGTACGCCGCGGCATCGGTCTGGGCCAGCGGGGTGATCCGCTGGTCAGGGGTGCCGAGGTGCTCGGCGCACCAGGCGCGGTCCAGCGCACCGGCGGCCGCGACCCGCTCCCGCAGCTGCGCCAGCCAACGGCCGCCCTTGTAGGCGACCACGGTCCCGTCCCGGGCCAGCGCGTCATCCACGGCCGTGAGGTCGCGGGCTAGCGGGAGCAGGGTGAGCGGTTCGGCCCCCTCGACCAGGGTCAGGCCGGCGGCGCTGGCGGCGGCCTGCATCGCGGTGATGCCCGGCACGGTGCGGATCCGGACACCGGGCAGCAACTCGCGCACGGTCTCGGCGAGATAGCCGAATGTGGAGTACACGCAGGGGTCGCCGAGGGTGGCGAACGCTGCCGTGCCGCCGTGCCCGCGCAGGTACTGCACGACCCGCTCGGCGGCGGCGTCCCAGCACTCGTGGCGTCGCCGCTGCGGCCCGTCGACGTCGTCGTTGAGCGCGAACACCAGCCGTTCCAGGCGGTCGTGGGTCAGGTGCGCCCGCACCACGGCCTCGGCCCGCCCCGCCACGCCGGGGGCCATCACCGGCACGAACACCCGCCCGGCGGCAGAGAGCTCGCGCACCGCGGCGACGGTCAGCAGGTCCGGGTCTCCCGGACCGACCCCGATCCCGACCAGCTCCCGCGTCACGACCCGCCCTTCCCGCAGCTCGCCATGAAGCGTGCCACCGCTGCCGGCTGCGCAACCGGGTGGGTGTGCAGGAACGACGCGTGCACCCCGCCCTGCACGAAACCCTCCGGTGCCGCGTCGGACCAGGCCCAGGCGGGCGCACCCGCACGGGGGGTGACGACGGTGCGGTGGAACTCGTGACCGCTGATCCGGGCACCCGCCGGGTGCAGCACCGAGTCGTGTAATGCGACCGCGTCACGGTAGCCCAGGACCAGCCGGTCGGTCATCGCCGCCTCGGCGTCGAGCACCCCGCACATCGGCGCGCCGTCCACCGAGCGGCACAGGTAGAGCAGCCCACCGCACTCAGCGTGCACCGGGGCCCCGCGACGGGCCAGCGCGGCGACCTCGGCGCGCAGCGCCGCGTTGGCCGACAGCGCGCCGACGTGGCACTCCGGGAACCCGCCGGGCAGCACCAGGCCTGAGGTGCCCGGGGGCAGCGACTCGTCGTGCAGCGGGTTGAAGGGCGCGACCGCGGCGCCGGCCGCGGCGAGCAGCTCGGCATGCTCGGGGTAGCCGAAGGTGAACGCAGGCCCGGCGGCCACCGCGACCACCGGCTTCCCCTTGACCGCGACGGCCGCGACGGCCGCGACGACCTCGGCGGCCTCAGCGGCCGGGTCCCACTGCGGCACGACCTGCGCAGGCGCGGCGAGCGCGATCACCGCGTCCAGGTCGACCTGCGCGGCCACCGCGTCGGCCCAGCGCTGCACCACCCGCGCCGCCGTGGTGTGCTCGGCGGCGGTGACCAGACCCAGATGCCGCGACGGCACCGCCAGCGCGTCATCCCGGCGCAGCGCACCGAGCACCGGCAGGCCCACCTCGGCGCACGCGTCCCGGCAGACCTGCTCGTGGCGCGCCGAGCCGACCTGGTTGAGCACCACCCCGACGATCCGCACCCCGGGGCCGAAAGACCGGAATCCGTGCAGCAGCGCGGCGAGGCTGCGGCCCTGCCCGCGCACGTCGGCCACCATCACCACGGGGGCCCCGAGAAGGGCAGCGACCTGCGCCGTCGAGCCGTGGCCGGGTGTGCCGGTGCGGCCGTCGAACAGGCCCATCACCCCCTCCACGATCGCGAGCTGCGCCCCGGCGGCGCCGTGCGCGGCCAGCGGGGCGATCCGCTGCTCGCCGACCAGCACCGGGTCGAGGTTGCGGCCGGGCCGCCCGGTGGCCAGCGCGTGATATCCCGGGTCGATGTAGTCCGGCCCGACCTTGAACCCGGCCACCGCGGGGCCCCGCCGCCGCACAGCGGCCATCAGCCCGGTCGCGACTGTGGTCTTGCCGGCGCCCGAGGCGGGCGCCGCAACGACCACCCGTGAGTGGCG
>JBOHFT010000051.1:0-25214 GCA_050699815.1 Pseudonocardiaceae bacterium
AGTCCGGACTCGCATCGCCACTCACGGGTCTCACAGGAGCTCGAGCAGGAAGGGGATCTCCTGGGGGGCGTACCAGGCCATCTCGTGGTCCTCCGCTTCGCCGATGGTGAACTCGGCGTCCGGGTCACCAAGATCGGCGGCGTCCACCACCGCCGCAGCGCTGCGCACCGCATCCTCCGCTTCGGCCACGTCGACGTGCACGGCGGCGACCGCCGAGCTCGGCACCGGCCCGGCAACCGTGACAACGGCGTCGTCGAGATCAGGGCGCAACCGCACCCCCTCGACGTCGGCGGCCACCACCACGCGGCGCGGCAGGACCCCCGAGTCGCTGTCCAGCTCGGGGGCCAGCAGCCGCAGCGAGGCCCGCGCGGCCTCGTTCATCGCCGCGTACTCCAGCTCTTCGGAGTCCCCGGCGGCGTAGGACTCGCGAAGCATCGGGGTCAGCGCGAAGGCGGTGCCGGAGACCGGGACCAGCTCCCCAGTGTCGACCAGCGTTCGCAGCATCGCGAGCGTGGCGGGGATGTAGACCCTCATCGTCCAGACGACCGGTCGGCCATGCGGAGCATCCTGGCACGACGAACGGCCGCATCCGAACCTGCCATCCTGGCCGCGTGCCACCTGACGAGCTGCTGCCCGACGATCGGCCCCCGGCCCAGCAGGCCGCCAGCCCGCGGGACGTCTTCATCACCGTCTACGGCCGCAAACCAGTGCTGGAAGCACTCATCGACCCGGCGCTGACCGTCGACAAGGTGATCGTCGCCGAGCAGGCCCGCGGCGACACGCTGCAGGAGATCCTCGACGCGGCGGCCCGTCGGCGAGTGCCGGTCAAGCGGGTGTCGGCGCACCGGGTGAAGGTGCTCGCCGGCAACGGCCGGCACGACCAGGGCGTGCTGGCCGACGTGGTGGCCCCCCGGATGCGTCCGCTGGACGGTGCGCTGACGGCGCTGCGCAGCCCGGCGGCGGTGCTCGTGCTCGACGCGATCACCAATCCGGCCAACGTGGGCATGATCCTGCGCACCGCGACCGCCGCCGGCCTCGGCGGCGTGGTGCTGCCCCGCCGGGGGGTGCCCGCGATCGATCCGCTGGTGATCAAGGCCTCGGCCGGAGTCGCCTTCCACGCCCCGATCCTGCGGGCGGCCACCGCCGAGCTTGCCTGCGCCGCGCTGCGCGCCGCCGGGTTCGCGGTGCTCGGGCTGTCCGGCTCGGCGCCGGGCGCTGTCTCGCTGTTTCGCGATCCACCGCCGCCCCGGGTCGGCTACGTGCTGGGCAACGAGACCTCGGGAATCTCCCCGGCGGTCGCCGCCCAGCTCACCGGCTGGGTCGGCATCCCGATGGCCGGCGGCGTCGAGTCGCTCAACGTCGCCAGCGCGGCTGCGGTGGTGTGCTTCGAGTGGGCCCGCCGGCGCGCCACACCGTAGCCAGTTATCCACAGATCGTCACCGGTATCGGCGAAAACCGGGACAACACCACGCCCGGTCCCCCATAATTCCCTGCATCGGCTCGTTGCCCCTCCTCCGACCCGGTGCCCAGACGGCGGCTTCGGCCCCGCCGTCCGATTGACCGCGCTTTCCCTGCGTGGTCTGCCGACGAGGAGGGTTCGTTGACCACGAGCATCGCTGAGCTACGTCCGCACGCCGAGCCGAGGCCGGTGCTGCGCCGGTTGGCGGACGTCCTGCCGCCGCCGGCACCAGCGGCACCAGCGGCACCAGCGGCACCCAAGCCTTCGCCGTCCGCGGCGATACTGACAGCGGACCCTGCCGCGCCCGCACTGGTCGAGCGGGTGCTGCGGGCCGCGGTGGAGATCCTCGGCGGCCGTCGGCCGGCCCAGCAGCTGTCCACGGCGCTGCGTCCCGACGTGCTGGACCACCTCATCGCGCTGCAGGAGGTCGCGGGGCACCTGAAGCCGCGGGTGCACAAGGTGTTCGCCCGCCCGCAGATCCCCGGGGTGCTGGAGGCGGTCGCCGTGGTGGGGCTGAGTACCGGAGTCCGGGCGCTGGCCGCCCGCTTCGAGGAGCACATCGACGCGAGGGGACGCCATTGGCGATGCACAGCGCTGCAGCTGCGCCTCACCGCCGGAGACGTGGCCACCCGCCGGGATCCTCGAATCCGCCGGCCTTGACGTGCATAGTCAACCGCGGAACACAGACCTTGATGCCAGGTCTCCGTCAGCACCTGGGCTTCGGTCAGCGAGCCGAATTCTTCGACGTTGAGTAGCTCGTCACGGACTCGGTCGTCCCGTCCCCGGCGTGCCACTCACAGCAAACACCGACCGCGCAACCCCTGATCCGAGAAGTCTTGCTCCCGTTTTCATGAAGGCGTCAGCCCGACGCTTACGACGCCATTATTTTTCTAGTTTTCGCCTGCCGTTGACACAGATAGGCGAAATGGCGTCGAGGAGCTGACGGAAGGGCCTGATGCGTTCACCGATGGCGGGCTCGAGCAGTGTGGCGTGCGCGGCGGCTCCCTGGCATAACGCGCCCTTTACTGTCGCACGCGGCTTTGCCCATGACGGGCGGCGTTTATCCATCCGGGTCGAGCCGGTAACCTGCGCCGCGCACCGTGCGGATAGTGTCACGCCCGAATGGGCGGTCTACCTTGTCCCGCAGGTAGCGCATGTACACGTCGACCACGTTGGATGTGCCGTCGTAGGCGAAGTCCCATACATGGTTGATCAGGTAGGTCCGGCTGAGCACTTCACCTGGTCGCCGCATGAGCTCCTGCAGCAGCGCGAATTCCTTCGGTGTGAGTGCGATGTCCACCTCGCCGCGCCGGGTGATTCGCGATACCGGGTCCAGGCTCAGGTCGCCGACTTGGAGGACCACTGGGCGCTCGAGGGGATCGCGGCGGGTCAGCGCGCGTACCCGGGCGAACAGTTCAGCCAGCGCAAACGGCTTGGTGAGGTAGTCGTCGGCGCCGGCGTCCAAGCCGCGGACCCGGTCTGCGACCGTGTCGCGCGCGGTCAGCATCAACACCGGCGCCCACCGTCCCTTGGCCCGCATCCGGCGGCACACCTCGAATCCGTCCGGCGGCGGGATCATCGCATCGAGCACCACAGCGTCGTAGTCGTTTTCCAGCGCGATCCACAGCGCGTCCTCACCGTTGTCGACGGCATCGACGGCGTATCCCTCCCGCTGCAGACTCCGGACCAGCAGCGCCGCCATGCCGGGGTTGTCTTCCACCACGAGCAGCCGCATAGCAGCCAGCTTAGAAACCTCGCTACGGCGACCGGGCTGGCGCGGTTGTCGCGCCGGAGGGCTGCGATGATCCCCACGGCCATCAGGTTGCAGGCTCGGCCACGAGCATCCACGAGCCCAGGCCCCGTCGCGGGCCCGGTCGGCTGCCCGCTCACCCAGGCTCAGCCTGCTGGCCGACCGGACACCGGGGTGGAGTTCCCCTCCACGTTGCCGACGCAGCCCAGCCAGCCCCGGTCGGTGCCGCGCACGATGGGGCGGAGGGCGCGAGAAGGTGTTGCTGTACGTCATGGTCGCATGTTGCGACCATGTCCATGAGAGGACGATGAGCAGCGCCCATGTCACGGCGTCATGCTGCGGCGGTGTCGGTGAGAGGACCAGAAGAAGCGGGTGAGACACGGTGCGGCTGATGCCGCGCTCCCTGAGCGCGCGGGTGACATTGGTGTTCGCGGTCGGGGCAGCCGCGGCGCTGGGACTGTGCCTGGTCTTGCTCTACGTCACCCTGGACCAGCAGCTAGTTACGGCTCTCGACACGGACCTCAACGCTCGCAGCGACGACCTCGTCGCCGCCGTGGTCGCCGGTGAGCTCGGCGTGGTCGCCCGCGATCCGCTGGCGCAGTTGTACGCCACCAATGGTGCGGTGCTCGTCAGCTCACCGTCTCTCACCGACCGCCGGCTGCTCTCGGTCGAGGAGGTGCGGCGACTGGACGCCCACACCATCCAGATCCGGTCGCTGCGCTCAGGTCGTGGCGCGGAATCCGCGGCGGTTCGGGTGCTCTCCCGGCGGCTGGACCACACGCGGGTGCTGAGCGTCGCGGTGTCCGCGGAACCCCTGCAGGTCACCAGGCGACGGCTGCTGGAAGTGCTCTTCCTCGCCGCCCCCGTCCTTGTCAGTGTTCTTGCCATAGCCGGCTGGTTGGTGGTTCGGGCGGCGCTGCGGCCGGTCGATGTGCTGACCCGGGAAGCGGCGGCGATCTCCTCGCTGGAGGCCGACCGACCGCTTCCACCGGTGCCCGGCGACGACGAGATCGCGCGGCTGGCGCGCACCCTGGATGCTATGCTCACCCGATTGCGCGTCGCATTCGAGCGGGAACGTGCCTTCGTCGACGACGCCAGCCATGAGTTGCGCAACCCGATAGCCGTGCTGCGCGGAGAGATCGAATTCGCCCTGTCCGCGACCGACGACCCCGCCGAGGTGGAACGATCACTGCGGGCCGCCCTCAGCGAGGCCCAGCGGCTGTCCCGGCTCGCTGAGGACCTACTGCTGCTCGCCCGCGAGCGCGCCGGTTCACTGATCCTGCGACGAGAGCCGGTCGACCTCATTGACCTGGCCGCCACCGAGGCCCGCCGTCTGGAACCGGTGCTCGGGCTACGCATCCGAGTGTCCGGCGACCCAGCGATCGTGCAAGGAGACCCTGACCGGTTACGGCAGCTGCTCACCAACCTCGCGCACAACAGCGCCGCCGCCGGGGCAACGACCGTGCGAGTGCACGTCACGGCCGACAAGACATCGGCCCTGCTAGAGATCGTCGACGACGGACCCGGCTTCCCGCCCAACGTCCGGGACTCGGCATTCGAACGGTTCGTCCGCGGCGACCATGCCCGAAGCCCGGGCGGCGCATCCGGAGCAGGGCTCGGGCTTTCGATCGTGCGCGCCGTGGTCGCCGCCCACGGCGGCACCGTGGAGGCACGGAACGGCGAGCAGCCCGGCGGCGCAGTGGTGACAGTACGGCTGCCGTTGGGCTGACGACCTCGTCGCGGCCCGCCCCAGCCCGCCTCGGCTGCCAATCCGGCCGTCGCCGCGGCGGTGCGGAACGCCGGAGTCGTGGCAGGGCCTTGGACCTGCTCTCATCGTGCTCTCATCGTTGATGACGCACAGTGAGGTTTGTGACTGCTGAGGTGGTGCCCGCCGGCGAGGCCACGACTGAAGGACAGGCCGCTGGTTCGCGCCTGGCTCATATCGATGGCGGCTTTGTGGTGCCGACGACCGGCCGCACCGGTCCTTCCCGCACACACGTGCGCTTGAGTTCGGTACGGAGCGCCAGTACCGCTGTGGGGCTCATCTGCGTTACAGCCCTGTTGTGGGCGAACCGCCGGCAGCTGCCGGCGGTCGGGCAAGCGCTTGGCGGGGCGCAGCGCGGTTGGCTAGTGGGCGGGGTGTTGCTGCTGGGATGTTGGTGGGTTGCCTGGGTGCTGCTGCACGCGGCGTCTCGGCGAGCCCTCGGGGTTGGTGGTTACGCGGAGACGGGCCGGTTGATCCCGGTGACCCTGGCCGCTGTGGCGTTGAATCTGGCGGTCAAGTCCGGCGGGTTGGCGGGATTGGCGGCGTTTGCCGCGGACGCTCGCCGCCGGGGCCTGCCGCGGGGGCCGGTGAGCGGGGCGTACTTGCTGGCGGCTGCGTTCGCCGACGTCGGTTTCATCGTTATCCTGGCCGCCGCGGTCGCCGTGACGTGGATTGATGGTCAGCTGACCCGCCCGGAAGTCGCCGCCGTGGCGTTGTTTGTGGTGCTTCTGGTGATGCGCGTGGCGGTTCTGGTTGCCGCGCTGCGCAGCCGGGATGCACTGCGGCGGATGTGGACAATGCCGGCGCGTATCAAGGACTGGCTGCGGCGAGGCCCCCGGCGACAGCCGGACACGGTGACGGCCGACGAACTGTACGAGGCCGTCAGCGTGGTGCGTGCCCGCCCCACGCTGACAATGCCCGCACTCGGGTTCGCCATCGGTGTGGACGTGGTCGGCGCGGCGATGCTGTGGGCCGCCCTCGCGGCGGTGGGGGGTGGCAACCGGCCCGCGGTTGCGTTGGTCGCCTACGCCATCTCGGTAGTGTTCGGAGTCGTCGGTGTCCTGCCGGGTGGGTTGGGCTTCGTGGAACTCAGCGCGGCGGCCGTGCTGGTCTGTTTCGGCACGCCGACGGCGGTGGCCGGGGCCACCGTGGTGTTGTTCCGAGTATGGGAGTTCTGGCTCCCCCTTGCGCTCGGTGCCGCAGCCGCAGGGTGGTTACGAGGAGAACCACACACTGCCACGGCCCGTGAATCGACGGTGCGACCGTGACCGCCCTCGACAGGGGCGGCCGCTGGGCCCGCCGGGTCACCGCACTGGTCATCCTCGCTCTGGGCACGGTCGACCTGTTGGCCGCCGCCCGGGTCAGTCCGGTGCCGCGGGCGGGGGTACTCGGGGTTGACTACGCGGTGGCGGCGTTGGTCGGCTCCCGGTACGTGGTGTTGGCCGCCGGGTTGACCGCCGTCATGACCGTGCGCGGGTTGCTGCATGGGAAACGCACCGCGTGGTGGGCCGCGTTGGCCGCGGCGGTCACGTCGCTGCCCGGCCACCCCGTCACCGACGCCAACGTGGCAAGCCAGGCCGCGGCGCTGGCCGCATTGGTGACCCTGCTGGGGTGCCGGCGGGTGTTCATCGCCCGCGCCGACCCCGCCCTGGCCCGCCGGGGCGTGGCCATGCTGGTCGCTGGTGAGCTGGCTGTCTTCGGCTACGCCGCCGCAGGGCTCTACCAGATAGACACCGATTTCCGCCACCCGAACACGCTCGCGTCAGCGCTGCCCAACGCGGCACGACTACTGTTCCTGCTGCCCGTCCATCTCGAGCCGACGACCCAGCACGGCCACGCCTTCGTCGACTCGGTCCGGGTCGCCGCGCTCCTCGTCGCCTGTGCAGGCCTGAGCCGGCTGGTCGCCGCGGTCGTCGGGCGACCCGGCCACGCCGCCGACCGTGCTCAGGTAGCACGCCTGCTGCGCCGCCACGGCCGTACCGGGTTGGCCCACTTCCACCTCCTCGACGACAAAAACTGGGTGATCAGCAGCGATCACGGCGCCTTCATCGGATACAAGGTGGTCGGCACCACGGCCGTCGCGCTGGGTGAGCCGGTCGGCGATCCGCACTCCTGCCGGGTGGCTGCCCTGGACTTCCTGCAGCTGTGTGCACTCAACGGCTGGACACCAGTGTTCCACCAGGTCACCGAGGCCGGCCGCGCGCTGCTGGAGTCAGTCGGGATGAAGGCGCTACACATCGGCGAAGAGGCCATCGTGGACGTGCGGACGTGGTCACCGCAACGCCGGGAGTACAAGAGCCTGCGTTCAGCGCTGCGTCGCTGCGAACGGGCCGGCTACCGCGTCATCGACCTCCCCCACCCCGTCGATGACCCTACGCTGGCCCAGCTCAAGGAGGTCTCCGACGCGTGGCTGGCCGCTGGCGGACACCGCGAACGGACCTTCACCCTCGGCCACTTCGACGCCGACTACCTGCGCAGCACGCCGATTGTCGCAGTCATCGACGCTAAGGGCACCGTCCATGCGTTCGCCAACCTACTACCGTCCTACCAAAGCCTCGACGGTTCCTTCGACCTGATGCGCCGCCGCCCAGAGGCCGTCAACGGCGTCATGGACTACCTGTTCGTCGCCCTCATCGAACGCTTCCGCGCCGTCGGCTACGCCGGGATGAACCTCGGCCTGGCGCCGCTGTCCGGCGCCGGCACAGGCGGCGGTCTCGCCGATCGCGTGATGAGAACCCTGTACCAGCATGGAGGGGACGGCGTTCCGCTTTGCCGGTCTGCGCGCGTTCAAACAGAAGTGGCAGCCCAGGTGGGAGCCGCGTTACCTGGCCTACCTCGCCGAGACCGACCTGCCCAAGGCGGCCCTGGCCGTAGCCCGGGCCGGCGAGTTGCCCGACCCGCGCCGGCCCACGACCCGCGCCGTCGATCTCCTGCGCCGCTTTCCGATCACCGTCGGGTTCGCAACACTTCAGCTGTGGCTCATGACAGCGACCACCGCCGACCGGCACCTGCAGCACCTTCTGCTGCGCCACTTCGGCCTGGCCTGGCCGGATCTGGCCCACGGCCAGCTATGGCGACTGGTCACCGCACCGTTGATCCAATCCAAACCTGGGTTCGTCTGGTCGATGATTGCCCTGCTCGCCGTTGTGCTCCCCCTGGCCGAGTGGCGACTGGGCAGCCGCCAGACCAGCTGGCTGTTCCTGCTGGGTGACTGGGCCAGCACAATCCCGGTACTTCTGGCGCTTAAGGCCGCCGCAGCAGCCGGTATCGCCGCAGCGGCCACCGCTATCAACCAACGCGATGCCGGATCCTCCTCCGGCGCATACGCCCTCATCGCCGCGGCACTGTGGACACTGCCCGCCGGCCGTATCCGCCGCATCGCGGTCAGTGGGCTGCTCGGCTGCCTGGCAATCATCCTGATCGTCTTCCACCGGCTATTCGACCTCCAACATCTGCTTTCAGCTGTCAGCACTCTGGCGGTACTCCGGCTCGCGACAGATGGCTTTCAGAGCAGCCTTAGCAGACACCACGACCAACCCCACCCCACCAAACTGGTTTGCCGGGCAGTCCGCCAAGGCCGCGACACACGGCCAACGGCAGCCAGACACCTCGCGTCCGCGTCACAGAACCTGGAGTGCGGTCCCCGGCGCTGACCCCGACGACCAACCGGGAATCAAGACTTAGACGACCTCGCTGGCGGCAGCCAGCCGCCGGAGGCGATCGGCATCAGCGGCGAGGCGCTCGATCCCCTCCCGCAAGGACATGCCCTCCTCGGTGGCCAATCCTTGCAGCACCCATCCGCGAATCAGCGCACTCACCGGCACACCTGCTCGCGCCGCACTCTCTTCGATCGCGGCGAACACCTCGGCCGACAGCCGCACTGACTGCACCACCGAGCGGCCCTTTCGTTCCCCCTTGACGTGTTCAGGCAGGGGCTCGTCCCGGGTGGCCTCGGACTCGGCCTGGGCCCTCTCGACTTCCTGCTTCGCCTCCATCATTGCCCCTCTCGATATCGCCGCTGGTCCGCCGGATTGGACTCCCAACCGTTCGCGCCGTAGTAGGCGCCTTCACCACGGTGGACGAGGATGATCGTCAGGATCGCCCGACGGCTGTGGCGGTAGCCGATCACCCGTGCGTCCAGTCAACAACAGACACAACTACAAGTCTACTACGGCAGGAACAAGCAGTACCGCGAATGCTCAGCGGTCGGTGACCTGTCCGTGGTCGACGTCGATGTGCCGGTTGGTCTGTACTGCTTGGAGCATCCGGCGGTCGTGGGTGACCAGCAGCAACGTGCCCGGGTACGTCGTCAGCGCAGACTCGAGCTGCTCGATGGCGGGCAGATCGAGGTGGTTGGTCGGCTCGTCCAAGACCAGCAGGTTCACTCCACGAGCCTGCAGCAGGGCCAGCGCGGCGCGGGTACGCTCACCGGGCGACAGGGTCGCCGCGCGCCGAGGGACGTGCCCGGCGCGCAGCCCGAACTTCGCCAGCAGCCTCCGCGCGTCCGCCGGCACCAGGCCCGACGCGGCGCCGAACGCGTCGAGCAGCGGCTGCTCGCCGAGGAACAGGCCACGGGCCTGGTCGATCTCACCGACGACCACGCTGGGCCCCAGCCAGGCGCTGCCCGCAGCCAGCGGCAACCGGCCGAGCAGCGCACCCAGCAGGGTCGACTTGCCCGAGCCGTTGACCCCGGTGATGGCCACCCGGTCCGCCCAGTCGATCTGCAGGTCGACCGGGCCGAGGGTGAAGGCGCCGCGGCGGGCCACCGCACCACGCAACACCGCCACCACCGCCCCGGCACGCGGCGCGGCGGTGATCTCCATGCGCAGTTCCCACTCCTTGCGCGGCTCCTCGACCACCTCCAGCCGCTCGATCAGCCGGTCGGTCTGGCGCGCCTTGGCGGCCTGCTTCTCGCTGGAATCGACGCGGGCGGCACGGATGTGCTTGTCGTTGTCGCTGGCCTTGCGCCGGGCGTTCCGCACGCCTTTGTCCGCCCAGGCCCGCTGGGTCCGGGCCCGCGCCTGCAGCGCCGCGCGGGTGTCGGCGTACTCCTCGAAGTCCGCCCGGGCGTGCCGGCGGATCACCTCGCGCTCCTCCAGGTACCCGGCGTACCCGCCGCCGTAGTGGCGTACCTGCTGCTGCGCGAGGTCCAGCTCGACCACCCGGTGCACCGACCGGGTCAGGAACTCCCGGTCGTGGCTGACCAGGACCGTGCCGGCCCGCAGCCCGGCCACGAACTCCTCCAGCCGGCGCAGGCCATCGAGGTCGAGATCGTTGGTCGGCTCGTCGAGCAGGACCACGTCGTAGCGGCTGAGCAGCAGCGACGCCATCCCGGCCCGGGCGGCCTGCCCGCCCGACAGCGCGGTCATCGGCTGGTCGAGGTCCACCGCCAGCCCGAGGTCCGCGGCGACCTGCTCGGCCCGCTCCGCCAGGTCCGCGCCGCCCAGGCTCAGCCACTGGTCCAAGGCTGTGGCGTACGCGTCGTCCGCTCCCGGGGTACCGGCGGCCAGCTGCCCGGCGGAGCGGTCCAGGTCGCGCTGCGCGGCCGCGACACCGGTCCGCCGGGCCAGCAAGGCGCGCACCGTCTCGCCCGGCCGACGTTGCGGCTCCTGGGGCAGGTACCCGACAGTCGCCGTCGGCGGATGGAGCTGCACGTCACCGTGCTCGGGGGGCTCCAGGCCCGCGAGGATACGCAGCAGCGTCGACTTGCCGGCGCCGTTGGCACCGACCAGCCCGATCACGTCGCCCGGCGCCACGACGAGGTCCAGCCCGGCGAACAGCAGCTGATCGCCGTGGCCCGCGGACAGCTCCTTGGCGATCAACGTGGCACTCATGAGAACTCGATGCTAGCTGCTGTTTCTGGTGGTTCAAGGCCGCGACGGCCAATGGTGGCGCGCGATCCTGCTGGTGGTACCGCTGTTGCTGCTCGTGGTCGCCCTGGTGGTGCTCATCGACCTGAGCATGATCAGCAGCGTCACCGGCGCCGGATCGCTGATCGCCGTCGGCGCGCTCACCTGGTGCCTACGCCGGCGCACCACCATCAACCGTGTAATGACCGGTAGGCGGTGATCGCACCGGGATGCAGCGGAATCCCCGCCGTGGCGATCAGGCTGCGCGGGTCGAGGAACTGGCTGCGACGTGCGCACCCGGCCCGCCGGCCGCGACCGCGTGCACGCCGCGTTCCAACTCGGCCAGTGGCCGCAGCACCCAGCGGGCCAGCACCAACGCGAGCAGCACGAAGCTCACCGCGGCGGCCAGCGCACCCCCCAGGATCAGCGCCCAGTGGCCGGCTACGTCCGCGGCGGCGGCATCGATCGACGTCCGCAGCGCCACCACCCCGGCGATGCGGGATCCGGTACCGACCGGCCGGGTCAGCACCACCTCGCCGGAGGACCACGGCCGCAGTGCGGGCAGTGGCTGGCCGGGCTCGTTGCGCAGCGCGCCGTCGATCAAGGTTTGGAGCCCGGGATCGCCGGGGGTGAGCTGCCCGGCGACGGCCAGCACGTTTCGCTGCCGGTCGAGGATCAGCACGCTCTCCCGGTACAGGTCGGCATAGGCGGTGACCTCCTCGGCCAGCAGCGCGCGATCCCCCGTCGCGGCGGCCTGCTGGGCCAGCACGGCGAAGCGGTCCACCGCGGCGGTCCGGTCGATGAGCAGCCGCTGGGTCCGCTCTGCAGCGGTAGTGCTGAACAGCGGCCAGGCGAACCCGGTGACGGCCACCGTGGCGAACGCCAGCAGGACTACCAGCAGCCGTCGGCGCACGTCCGCACCCGCACCCTCAGCCGAACCGGTAACCGAAGCCGCGGATGGTCTGCAGCAGCCCGGGGCGGCCGAGTTTGGCGCGCACTGTCGCCACGTGCACGTCCAGCGAGCGGGACACCGCCAGATACGCGTCGCCCCACACCTCGTACATGATCAGCTGGCGGCTCACCGCGGTGCCCGGGTGGCGGGCCAGCACCGCGAGCACCGCGAACTCCTTGGTGGTGAGCGCCACCGCGGCACCGGCCACCAGCACGGTCCGGGCGTCGAGGTCGACGTGCACGTCCGCCACCTGCACGACGCGCTGCGGGGCGTCCCCGCCAGCCGCGCAACGCCGGGTCACCGCCTCCATCCTGGCCAGCAGCTCACCCAGCCGGATCGGCTTGACCACATAGTCGTCAGCGCCGCTGCGCAGGCCCCGGACCAGGGAGCGCTCGTCTCCGCGGGCCGTGAGCACGAGCACCGGCATCGCGCTGACCCGCCGCAGCTTGCGCAGCACCTCGAAACCGTCGATGCCGGGCAGCCCGAGATCGAGCAGCACCACGTCCGCGTCACGGTGCAGCAGGAGCGCATCCTCGCCCCGGCGGCACCGGGTCGGGCGGTACCCATGCTCATCGAGCGCCTCGGCGAGGGCGCTCGCGACTCCGTCGTCGTCCTCCACCAGCAACACCCGCATCCGCGCGCCTCTCAGCCTGACGACGTGGCAGCCACCGGACCCGCGGCGGTAGCGTCCAGCGGCGAGTTTCGCGATGTCTCCCTCATCGACATATACACGAGCAACGAGATGAGCACACATCCGGCGACGTAATAGAAGAACACCGACTCGCGCCCAGCGGTTTTCAGGGCCAGCGCGATGTACTCGGTGGTTCCCCCGAAGATCGCCACGGTGAGCGCGTAGGGTAGGCCGACCCCGAGCGCGCGGATGCCGGTCGGGAACAACTCGGCCTTCACGATCGCGTTGATTGAGGTATACCCGCTGACAATCACCAGGCCGGCGAGCATGACAGCGAATCCGACGAGCGGGTTGCGGGTGCTCGCGAGCAGGGTCAGCAGGGGCACCGTCAGCGCGGTGCCGCTGATGCCGAAAAACAGCAGCAATGGACGGCGGCCGATCCGGTCGGAAAGCGACCCCAGCACCGGTTGCAGCGCCACGAACACCACCAATGCGGCAAAGTTGATCAGCGTGACGGTGCGGTTCGGGATGCCACTGGTCAGATGCATGAACTTCTGCAGATAAGTCGTGTAGGTGTAGAACGCGACCGTTCCGCCCAGGGTCAGCCCGGTGACCAGCAGGCACTCCCGCCAATGCCGCCCCAGCACCCGCAGCTGCCCGCGCCGGCTCGCTGCGCCGCCGGCCCGCTGGAACTCTGCGCGGAAACTCACCGACTCGTCCATGCTCCGGCGCAGGTACATCACCACGACCGCGCCCAGCCCACCGATCCCGAACGCGATCCGCCAGCCCCAACCAGCCAGCTGCTGCTCTGTCAGCAGCAGCTGCAACACGATCAGCAACCCCAGCGCGACCAGCTGGCCGGCGATCAATGTGACGTACTGGAAACTGGAGTAGAAGCCACGCCGGCCCGCCGAGGCCACCTCGGACAGGTACGTCGCCGAGGTGGCGTACTCGCCGCCGACCGACAATCCCTGCAGCAACCGCGCCAGCACCAGCATGATCGGCGCCGCCGCACCGATCATGTCGTAGCCCGGTGTCACCGCGATCAGCAGAGAGCTCAGTGCCATCATCGTGACCGACCAGGTGAGCGCGGTCCGCCGGCCATACCGATCAGCGAAGCACCCCAGCAGCCAACCGCCGATCGGCCGCATCAGAAAACCGACCGCAAAGATCGCTGCGGTATTCAGCAACTGCGCGGTCGCGTTTCCCTCCGGAAAGAACGTGGCCGCGAAGTAGACGCTGAACGCCGCATAGGTGTACCAGTCGTACCACTCGATCAGATTACCGATCGATCCCTTCGTCACGTTGCTGATCACCCGGCGCTCATCCTGACGAGCCGAAGCCACCGAAGACGTCATCCAACCTCCCACGACGTGCTTCGGTCGACTCTCACCCGCAGGCTCGCCAGCGGCAAGACCGCACCCGCAGTCCTTACCATCGCTTAAGACGATCGGAGCCACCGGGGAACCCAGATCCAAGGATACGGTGTGTCATCATCAGCCCTGATTCTGCTGATGCCGCCGACGAGGAGGTGCAGTTGCCGATCGATCATCTGCTCCAGATGATCCCGCCGCTGGCGGTGTATGTGCTGGTCGGACTCGTCGTCGGGATCGAGAGCCTGGGTGTCCCGGTGCCTGGCGAGATCGTACTGGTCAGTGCGGCGTTGCTGTCCTCACGGCACGAGCTGGCGGTCTCGCCGCTCTGGATCGCGGTCGCGGCCAGCACCGGCGCGATCATCGGTGACTCGATCGGCTACGCCATCGGGTACCGCTACGGCAGACCGCTGTTCGACTGGGCCGCTCGCAGGTTCCCCAAGCACTTCAAGCCCTCCCACGTCGAGTACGCCGAGCAGGTGTTCACCCGCTGGGGCGTGCTCGCGGTCTTCTTCGGCCGGTTCATCGCGCTGCTACGGATCTTCGCCGGGCCGCTGGCCGGGGCGCTGAAGATGCCCTACCCGAGGTTCCTGGCCGCGAACGTGCTGGGCGGGATCGTCTGGGCGGGCGGCACCACGGCGGCGGTCTACAGCCTCGGCCTGCTGGCCGAGACCTGGCTGGCCCGGTTCTCCTACCTCGGGCTCATCGCCGCCGTCGTCGCAGGGCTCAGCATCGGCTGGCTGGTCAAGAGGCGCACCGCACGGCTCATCGAGCACCATGCCGCCGAACACCGTGCCGCCGAACGGGCCGACGGCATAGTTGGGGATGACGGAGACAGCTGAGCACCGCCGACTCGCCGCACCGCCCGCTGACAGAATCCGTGACCGTTTCGTGCCTGGGCGGTGCTCGCGCCGTTCGCCAGGCGAGCGTTCACGCTCTCCACTGATCCTGGCTTCGAGGAGAAGGTGATCGATGTGGTGGGGCTGTACCTCGATCCTCCGATGGACGCCGTGGTGCTCTCGATCGACGAGAAACCCAGGTCCAAGCGCTGGACCGGACCCAGCCGCTGTTGCCGATGACGTTCTCGAAGACCGGGAAGCGTACCCATGACTACGTCCGTCATGGGACCACGAACCTGTTCGCGGCACTTAACACCGCCACTGGCGAAGTCGTGGGCTGTTGCTTCGCGCGCCGTCGCACCAAGGAATTCCTCAAATTCATGGATCAGGTGGTTGCCACCCATGCGGCCGAGAGACCCACGTCGTCCTCGATAACCTATCCACACATTCCGGGCCCGACGTCGGCAAGTGGCTCACCAAGCACCCGCCCACTACGGCACCACCACCACAGATCCCCGCCGGATTCACGACGCCAGCCCACACCTAGCCCTATTCTGCCAGCTCCACGTGCCCGGCCTCCGACTGGGTTACGACACAGACTCCCCACGCTCCACCGACCCCGCCCGCGCAACGAGGATCATCGCCCACACCGCCGATGCCCTCGCCAACGTCTCCCTCCACCCCGAGGACGGGCGGTGGCCCGTCATTCAACGCGGACCCCACCGCATCTGGGACACCATCGAAACAGCCGTGGCATTGTGGGATCATCTCCACCAGCCCGACATCTCCCGACTCGGAATCTCCGCGCCCGACGACATCCACCGGCAATACGTGTGGCTCGATGACCCCGGCGGGCCGTATTCCTGGCCCATGCCACTGTGACACACCCCCATCGACACACCCCCATCGACACACCCCCATCGACACACCCCCATCGACACACCCCCATCGACACACCCCCATCGACACACCCCCATCGACACACCCCCATCGCGTCACACCACACTCGGATCACCCCACGGGTGTCGCCCGCCGCCATTCGGAGCCAAATGGCGGTCGCAGGGACGATGAACTCGGCATACCCGGCCGCGACGCAGTCACTATGCGGCCGCAGTGATCACTCAGAGTGAAAGTGCGGCTGTGGTGCTGGCCACGAGGTTCTGAACATCATCTTCGCGCGCAGGCAGCCAGATCGTCGGCCTCAGCCGCGCACAACTCCCGGACCGCGGATGAGGGAGCCGATCCCGGTCGGCACGGCACACCCGCACTCAACGGAGGCGGTCCGGGAGGTCGTCTTATGGCCATCGCAAGGACGGCTAGGCGAGGTCGTCGAACTCGGCGGCCTTGACGCCCTTGATCCAGGCGTCCATCTCGGCGCGGGTGAACAACACGGCACCGGCGTCGGGGTGGTTGCTGTTGCGCACGGCGACCCGGCCGTCCGGCAGCGCGGCCACCTCGACGCAGGTACCGCCGTTGCCTTCACCATCCTCGCAGAAACTGCTGACACGCCACTGGGCCCGCGCCAGGGGCTCCGACCTGGTCATCCGCTGACCTCCTCGGGGTCACTCGTAGCTCTTCATCGCCTCGGCGATCAGCTCGGCGGAGTCCTCACGGGACAGTGCCCGTTGGGTCAGGATGCCGAAACGCAACACCCATCGTCGCACCCGGTCCCGGTCCTCAATGTAGAAAATACCGGCCGCACCCTCGGTATACCCGATGTCCGGGATCGGGTGCGGCAGGGTGAGCAGGGAGAACGGCCCCATCAGGCCGGGGCTGCCGCCCACATCGCGAGACAGCACCTGGATGGTGATGTTCGGTCTCTCCGTGGCGTGCAGCAGCTTACGCATCTGGTCGTGCATGACAATCCGGTCGCCGATCAGCCGTTGCAGGATCGTCTCGTCCAGGATGCAGTGCAGCTGCGGCGGCGGATCCTTGGCGAGTATCTGCTGGCGGGCCATCCGCACCGCGACCCGACGTTCCAGCTCAGCCGGGCTCAACAGACCGGGGTTGATCGACATGGCCAGCGCCCGGGTGTAGTCGGCGGTCTGCAGCAGGCCTTGGACGAGCTGGTTCTGGAAGTCCCGGAATGCAACCAGCCCGCTCTCCAGGCTCATTAACGTTCGCAGGTTGTCGGTGAACCCCGTGCCGAAGCTGAGCCACCAGTCCCGCTCGCGCGAGTCCGCGGCCAGTTGCACGAGTTCGTCGCGTGTTCCCGGGTCGGTGACGCCGTAGGCGTCGAGGAGCTGCTCGACCTCGCGGGGCTTGAGGTGGTGCTCGCGGTTCTCCACCCGCGACAGCTTCGATCTCGACCAGCGTCCTTGGCCCGTGCGCAGCAGGTCGATCGCCTCCTCCTGGGTGAGACCGGCCTGCTCGCGGTGCACCTTCAGGGCAGCGGCGAGCTGCCAGCGGCGCACGACCGACCCGCTGGCGTCCATGCCCTGTGTCATGACCAACCTCCCGGAATGCGGATGCTGAGGGCAGCCCACACTAGCCCACTCGGGTGATTTATAGACTGTCCGCTTATATTTTTGGACAGTCCAGTCCACGCTACAAGCAGTCCAGACACGCAGTCTAGGAGGTCACGATGCTAGTGGAGACAGATCGAGCGCCCGCAGTGGTCGACTCGGCTGCACTTGCTCCCCCGGCTGCACTTGTTCGGCTGTGCGACGAGGCGAAGGCGGGACTCGTGACCGACATACCCGAGGTACCCGAGCAGCACCAGCCCGACCGGCTCCCCGAGCGCAGCCGCATGACGACGCAAGGCCGCCGGACCGACGACAACACTGATCGCACGCTGCTGGTGATCCACGAAGGGGACGGGTCGTGGACGATTCACGGCTGGGCGTATTCGGGGTGCGGCTGAGCAGGGACCAGCTGGTCGTGCTGGTCGAGACGATCCTGCAGGCGGGCCCGGTGAGCCCGGCATCGCATCACGAGGCCGGCCTGCCGATCGGCACGCGGGTGTGGAACCGCAGGCCAGGCAGCCGCGCACGATTCGGGACGGTGATGCCGCACGAGCCGCAGTGGTCGCGGGGCAGTTTCCCGGTGCGCTGGGATGACGGCTTCTGGGAAGTGCTCGACGTCTCCTACGTCACCGTCGCACCGAAGGAGGGCGGCCGGTCATGACGTGGGCCCGGTGCGTGCTCGACTGGGGCTGGCACGCCATCGACGATCACCGCGACCACCAGCCCGGCGTGCTGGAGGCTGAGTGCAGCAGCCGGCCGCCGGTTGAGCCTGCCCCCGAATACCCCGCTCCCCGCGGCCGGCCGGGCCCCCGAGGACGGCGAGTAGTGACGGCGAGTGGGCATGCTAGATAGCCTCAGGGGCCGATACGTCGCCGCCTGCGGGCAGACGTGCTCCCCCGAGCCCGGACGTGGCTGGCTACTGATCCCACTCACGGGATCCGCCTCGTCACCTCCACCACCACTGACGACGTCGACGGCCCAAAAGCTGCGGGGTCGTCGGGGGTGAACACCGCGGTCAGCCGGTGCACGCCCGCACTCAACCTCGGCCCTCCCGCCCGATCGGTGACGAGGAAGGCGGAGCCCTCGCGCACCCGCACGGGATTACCCAGCCTCCTGTCCCCGTCCAGGAACTGAACGGTCCCGGCTGCGGCGTCGGGCGCCACGCGCGCCAGGAGCAGCCTCGGGATGCCCGCAGGGAACGGACCAGCCGGGAACACGCTGAGCGTGGTGGTCGTGTCCCTCGCCCCAGTCGCGTTAACCACGAAAGTCACCGGTAGCGACGTCGACGGCCTAAAGGCCATCGGGTTGGCCGGCGGGTTGGTCGGGATGAACTCCGCAGTCAACTGGTGCGACCCGACAGCCAACGCCGACGTGGTCGTCCGCGCGGTCCCGGAAACGGTGGTGCGGTCGGTGACGGGCACCGGGTTACCGATGCTGGTGTCCCCGTCCCTGAACTGCACAGTGCCCGTCAGCAGTTTCCCGTCAAAGTCCGGGAAGGGCAGAACCTCGATCCGCGCGTTCAGTGTCACCGCGGTGCCCGCGACAACCGGGGAGGCCGGAGACGTGGTCAGCGTAGTAACCGTGTCCCTTACTACGGGGAAGGGGGTCGGGGTCGGCGCGTCGGTCCTGTACTCCGTCGGGCTGGTGAAGATCAGCTCCCCGGTGTACCTGGCGCCAACAGGAAATTCGAAGAAGTCAACACAGCTCAGCGTCACGGTGTAGGTACCAGCCACCAGTGGCACTGGCGGGGTCTGCAAGACACTGGCATCCTGCAAGGTCTGATTAAAAGTGGCCGCGATCGGATCAGCCGGGGCAGGCTCGCGAATATTGTCCGGCGTCGTCACGGCAATGAGGAAGTTGAAGCCGTTCGGTCCTGTGACACCAGCGCCACGACCCAAACGGGTGCCTGACGGGCAGCCACTCGACGTAGTCGCCGTGATGAGACTCAGGTTGGTGCCCGTTGCCGGAGTGAAAGTCAGCGTGCCGGGATTCGGCAGCGCACCCTGCGCGTGTACCGCGCCGGCGCTGAGCAACCCACCCCCAGCCACGACGGCGACCACCAGCGCCCCCGACGCGAACCGCCGGAAAAATGTATTTCTTCGCAAGGTCTCCTGCACTTTCTTTTTCAGGGAAATAACGGTGAGCTACAGCGAGGTTCAGGTCAAAACATAAAGGTCACCACCGTTATCGACCTGCCAAGAGCCGCCGGGGTGGCGGGGGTGAACCGCGCGATCACCCTGCGGCCCCCGGGCGGGGCGGGAACTCAGCTGCACATAACGCTGCCGCCGAAACCGCCTGGAACCAAGCCATCACCCTGACACCTCACACAGACACCGATTTCACAGGGGCAACACTGCCTCCCAGAGATGAACAAAAAAAGTCCAGCAGCTGACGAGGGGATCACCACAAACCCCACGAGAGAAAACTGCTTGAAGTAACCGATCGACCGCATCATCACCATGCGAACTAATACAATCCACCATTAAGAGGCTACCTGCTACGAGCAGTGTGCAGCCAACTACGGATAACGCTCAAAAGTTCGCCCTCGATCAAGCAAACGGCACCGGCCACCGGTCAGCCGCGGTCCTGAGGCGCGGCGGCCACCGCGAGCACATCCCCCAAAGGGTTTGGCGCCGTCCACATTTTTATTGGTCACTACGGCGGAGGCCGGGCTCGGCAGTACACCTTAGCGGCGAGCGGCGTCGAACAGGCCAGCACCACCTCGTCGGCGCGGCCGTGACGCTAGGGAGTCGGCCGCAGTCATCCCACAGATGTAGCAGGTCTCCCGGCTACATCAGCTCACTTAGCGGGACTGCATGGCCTGAGGTACGGGGAAGATGACCAGTGGAGATGACGACCGGCCCCCGGGCGTCCGACATCCTGGCTCCTGCAACACGAATCGTCAAGGGCTTGACGTAAGGCCGGGCCAACGCCAGCCGCAGGTCGGCCAGGCCCGCACAGGCAGAAAGGTCGGGGTTGATGAACGTCATGGTGACGAGCCCGTCACGTACTCCATCCCACATCTGCGTCATGCCGCAACGTGCGCCACTCGTGACCAAGAACCACGGCCGGGGCAGGGTCTCTCCCGACCGGGTGCGGTCCGGCCAGCCCGACAGAATGCGAGGACTGGGCCCTGCAATGACAACACCGGTGGGAGGGGACGACCTCAACCTGCTCGTGAGTGCCGCAGTGAACGGTGACCGAGACGCCGTCGAGAGTGTGCTCCGCTGGATCCGCCCGCACGTGGTGCGGTACTGCCGGGCCCGCGTCGGCAGCCAGGAGAGGACGTTCGCCTCGGCGGATGACGTAGCCCAGGAGGTGTGCATCGCGGTGCTCACCGCCCTGCCCAGTTACCGCGACCAGGGTCGGCCATTTCTTGCCTTCGTGTACGGCATCGCGTCGCACAAGGTGGCCGACGCCTACCGGGCGGCGGCGCGAAACCGCTCCGAGCCGGTCCCGGAGATCCCCGATTCCCCGGAACTGACCGACGGGCCGGAGCAGCGGGCGATGCAGAATGAGCTGACCGGACAAATGGACAAGTTATTAGGAGTGCTGTCGGATAAGCAGCGCGAGATTCTCATCCTGCGGGTCGTGGTGGGGCTTTCAGCCGAGGAGACTGCCGAGGCCGCGGGGTCGACTCCCGGTGCGGTCCGGGTGGCGCAGCACCGGGCGCTGGGCCGGCTGCGCCACGAACTGGCATCCGGGTGGGCCGTCTGACGTGTGTGGACGGTCAGGAACGGGCGGTGGTGGGGGCGCCGTGGCAGCGTTTGTACTTGCGGCCCGAACCGCACGGGCAGGGAGCGTTGCGGGAAGGCTCCTGCCCACCGACCACGGAGGGCTCCGTGGAGCCGTTGCGGGCAGGCCGGGCGCGGTTGCCACCACCCTGCACCTCGGTGCCGCCATCTTCGGCCGGCCCGGTGTAGGTCAGTGGCCGCGGCGGCGGCGCGGCCAAGCCACCCAGGCCGGCCGACGCACCCAGCGCGGGTGAGCCCAGCGCCGTGGGAAGTTCACCGGTGCCGGCCTGCGCGTCGAGCTGCGAGAGCGCCGAACCAGCTGGAGCGGCAACCAGCGGGGCGGCCACGGCCGGTGCCGGGTCCTCGGCGACCACCGGCTCGGCGACCTGGACCTGCACGCTGAACAGGAACCCGACCGCCTCCTCCTTCAGCGCCTCCAGCAGCGCGCTGAACATCTCGAAGCCCTCGCGCTTGTACTCCACCAGCGGGTCGCGCTGCGCCATCGCCCGCAGCCCGATGCCCTCCTTGAGGTAGTCCATCTCATAGAGGTGCTCGCGCCACTTGCGGTCCAGCACCGAGAGCACCACGCGGCGCTCCAGCTCCCGCATCGCGCCAGCGCCGGCCATCTGATCGAGTTCGGCCTCGCGGCGGGCGTAGGCCGCCCGCGCGTCGTCGAGCACGGCCGCCAGCAGCACGTCGCGGGTCAGATCACCGCCCGGAGAATCATCACCAGCGTCGGCGATGGCCTCGTACTTGATGCCGACGGGGTACAACCCCCTCAGCGCCGTCCACAGCTGGTCGAGATCCCAGTCCTCGGCGTACCCGTTCTCGGTGGCGCCGTTGACGTAGGCGGTGATCACATCCGTCATCATGTGCTCGATCTGATCGCGCAGGTCCTCACCCTGGAGCACGCGCAGCCGCTCGGCGTAGATCACCTTGCGCTGGAGGTCCATGACCTCGTCGTACTTGAGGACGTTCTTGCGGATCTCGAAGTTCTGCTGCTCGACCTGGGTCTGCGCGGACTGGATCGCCCGGGTGACCATCTTGGCCTCGATCGGGATGTCGTCCTCCATCCGCAGCCGGGTCATGATGGACTCGACCAGCGGGCCGTTGAACCGCACCATGAGCTCGTCGCGCAAGGACAGGTAGAACCGGGACTCGCCGGGGTCGCCCTGACGCCCGGAGCGGCCGCGCAACTGGTTGTCGATCCGCCGTGAGTCGTGCCGCTCGGTGCCCAGCACGTACAGCCCGCCGACCGCGACGACTTCCCTGGCCTCGGCCGCGACCTCGGTGCGGGCCTCGCGCACGGCGGCCTCCCAGGCGGCTTCGTACTCCGTCGGAGTCTCCACCGGGTCCAGCCCCCGGGCCCGCAGCGCGGTGTCGGCGCGGAACTCCGGGTTGCCGCCCAGCATGATGTCGGTGCCGCGGCCAGCCATGTTGGTCGACACGGTGACCGCGCCCCGGCGGCCGGCCTCGGCGATGATCATCGCCTCCTTTTCGTGGTGCTTGGCGTTGAGCACCGAATGCGGGATGCCGGCCTGGACCAGCGCCTTCGACAGGTACTCGGAGCGCTCCACGCTCGCGGTGCCGACCAGCACCGGCTGGCCCTTGGCGTGCCGCTGCGCGATGTCGGCCACCACCGCGGCGAACTTGGCCTCCTCGGTCTTGTAGATCAGGTCGCCCAGGTCAGTGCGGACCATTGGCCTGTTGGTGGGGATCGGCACCACACCCAGTTTGTAGATCTCGCTCAGCTCGGCGGCCTCGGTCTGGGCCGTACCGGTCATCCCGGCGAGCTTGTCGTAGAGCCGGAAATAGTTCTGCAGCGTGATCGTGGCCAACGTCTGGTTCTCCGCCTTGATCTCCACCTGCTCCTTGGCCTCGATGGCCTGGTGCATGCCCTCGTTGTAGCGCCGGCCGTGCAGCACCCGGCCGGTGAACTCGTCGACGATGAGGACCTCGCCGTCGCGGACGATGTAGTCCTTGTCCTTGGCGAACAGCTCCTTGGCCTTGAGCGCATTGTTGAGGAAGCCGACCAGCGGGGTGTTGGCCGCCTCGTAGAGGTTCTCGATGCCCAGCTGGTCCTCGACGAGCGCGACGCCCTCCTCGGAGACGCCCACGGTGCGCTTGCGCTCATCCACCTCGTAGTGCACATCGCGCTTGAGCATCGGGGCGAGCCGGGCGAACTCGCCGTACCAGCGGGAGGACTGGTCGGCCGGCCCGGAGATGATCAGCGGGGTGCGCGCCTCGTCGATGAGGATGGAGTCGACCTCGTCGACGATGGCGAAGGCGTGCCCGCGCTGCACACAGTCGTCGAGGCTCCAGGCCATGTTGTCGCGCAGGTAGTCGAAGCCGAGCTCGTTGTTCGTGCCGTAGGTGACGTCGGCGTGGTAGGCGGCACGGCGCTCGTCCGGGGTCATCTGGGACAGGATCACCCCGACCTCCAGACCCAGGAACCGGTGCACCCGGCCCATCCATTCCGCGTGGAATTTGGCGAGATAGTCGTTGACCGTGACGACGTGCACGCCCGTACCGGCGACCGCGTTGAGGTAGGCGGGCAGCACGCAGGTCAGCGTCTTGCCCTCACCGGTGCGCATCTCGGCGATGTTGCCCAGGTGCATCGAAGCGCCGCCCATCAGCTGCACGTCGAAGTGCCGCTGCCCCAGCGTGCGCTTGGCAGCCTCGCGGACTACCGCGAACGTCTCGGGCAGCAGCTCATCCAGCGACTCGCCGCGGCCGTGGCGCTGGCGGAACTCGTCGGTCTTGGCCCGTAGCTGGGCGTCGGACAGGCCAGTGACCTGGTCCTCTAGGCCGTTGATGTGGTCGGCGATGGCGCGCAACCGGCGCACTATCTTGTGCTCACCGGCGCGGAGCAGTCGGGACAGGACCACGGTGGGAGACCTCACTCGTATCGGGGCAGGCTCGGCCGGCGGGCTGCCTGTGGGTGCCGTATGGCAGCGAGCGCCGCCGGTCTGCGGGCCATGGTATGCCCAGTCCCCGAGGTGCCGTCATCAGCGCAGGTCAGCTGCGCCATTCGGAGCACACATGGCCGGCTCAGTAGCCGACACGGCATGATCGCCGTCTGGGTGCCGGGAACGACACGTAATGTCGTCGTACGCACCCAGACGGCGATCATGGCTTGCTGGAACGGCGTTAGGCGAGCTGGATCACGCCGTAGTGGAAGCCCCGCCGGCGGTACACCACACTGGGCAGGCCGGAGGCGGCGTCAGAGAACAGGTAGAAGTCGTGGCCTACGAGTTCCATCTCGTAGAGCGCCTGGTCGACGGTCATGGGGTCGGCGGAGTGCTTCTTGCGCCGCACAACGCGCCCCAGCCCTCCCTCATCCGGCGAATGCCACCGCTGGGTGGGGAGCTCGTAGTCGGGTTCTTGGTCCGGAGGGTCCAGCACCGCCGTCCGGTGGCGCCGACCGTTGGCCTGGGCATCATCGGCCTGGGCATCATCGGCCTGGGCATCAGTGCCGATATCGGACACCAGCACCGCCGCCAGCGGTGCCGTAGCTTCGGCGACAGACGTGGGATGGCGGCGTCCGTGATGCACTTTACGCCGGTCCGCGGCCCGGCGGAGCCGGTTGTCCAGCTTGCCCACCGCCACGTCCAGTGCGGCGTAGAAGTCCGGACCGCATGCCTCAGCCCGGACTACCTGCCCGCGGCACTGGCCGGTGATCTCCACCCGTTGGCAGCTCTTGGACTGCCGGGGATTGCGTTCGTGGAACAGCTCGACGTCATAACGGATGGCCTTGTGGTCATACCGTTTGATGCGGGCGAGCTTCTCGGCGACGTGCACCCGGTAGTGATCGGGCACCTCGACGTTGCGACCCTTCACGACAATGTTCACCAGGGCGACCTCCTCGCGTTGTCCAACAGGACTTCGGCGACGCCGGGGCTTTGCAGTGATCGTCACTGGGGTGATGTGCGGGCGGCGCTAGGGGCCGCCGACAATAATCACCCGCCCGCCGACGCCAGGATCATGGCTGTATCGCCTCCTCCCGAACCAGCAGCGATCGGTGCTGGTTCCAGGCACGGTAGTCCTCTGCGGGTGACCTCGCCAGAGCCCGGCGTCGCGCTCCGCGGAGTCGACACGCTCAGTGGAGTTACGCACCCTGCGGAGACGACAGCGCGTGACACCCGGCGGCGGCAAGCCCCACGATCGCGGACACCTCGACACCCGTCTGGAACAGTGCCGCGGTGCAGGCCGCGGCGGTCGCGCCGGTGGTCACCACGTCGTCAACGAGCACGACCGGCGTACCGGTGGGCGGCAGGCCGGCCCGCCGCAGCAGCACCCGGCCCGCCAGGTTGGTGTGCCGCGCCGCCGCGTCCAGGCCGACGGAGTCGCGCACCCCGCGGGCCATCCGCAACGCCGGGGCGACCGCGGCCGCGACC